>JAICHQ010000075.1 GCA_025924815.1 Nocardioides sp. | reverse complement strand
CGTCGCCTACGCCCAGCAGCGGGAGACCTTCGGCAAGAAGATCGCCGAGCACCAGGCGGTGCTGTTCCGGCTGGCCGAGATGGCGACCAAGGTCGAGGCCGCCCACCAGATGATGGTCAAGGCCGCCCGGACCAAGGACAAGGGTGAGCGCAACGACCTCGAGGCCGGCATGGCCAAGTACCTCGCCTCGGAGTACTGCGCCCAGGTCGTGGAGGACTCCTTCCGCATCCACGGCGGCTACGGGTTCTCCAAGGAGTACGAGATCGAGCGGCTCTACCGGGAGGCGCCGATGCTGCTGATCGGCGAGGGCACCGCCGACATCCAGCGAATGATCATCGGCCGGAGGTTGCTGGAAGACTACAAGCTGTGAGCACTCCCTCCTCGGCGTCCGATCCCCGCTACGTCTTCGTCGTCACGTACGGTCGCTCCGGCTCGACGCTCACCCAGGGGATGCTCAACGCGCTGCCACGCACGCTGGTCCGCGGCGAGAACAACCTGTTCCTGCTGCCGATCTTCCGCTCGTGGTCGGGTCTGCGGGTGTTCCAGGCGAAGTTCGCCGGCGGCGGAAACCCCAAGACGACCTCGGCGTTCTACGGGCTCCACGAGCTCGACATGGCCGGCTTCGCGGCGGGAGTCGGCGAGCTGGTCCGTGTGCAGCTGCTCGGCTCGACGCCGCCCGAGGACGTCGACCGGCTCGGGTTCAAGGAGGTGCTCTGGCACCGGATCAAGCCGCGGGAGTGGGAGGAGTTCTTCGTGTTCATGGACCTGGCCTTCGACAACCCCCTCTACGTGCTCAACCAGCGCGACGTGGAGATGGCCTCGACCTCGGGCTTCTGGCGCTCGCGCAAGCCGGGCGTTGCCGTCCAGCAGATCAATCGCATCCGCAAGCTGCAGGAGTTCCTGCGGGAGACGCGTCGCGAGCGGTGCTACGACACGCACTTCGAGGTGACCACCGGTGAGGACCGGGACGCCGCGGCGGCGTCGATGAGGGGGCTGGCGGAGTTCGTCACCGGCTCGTGCGACGACGACCTGCTCGAGCGGATGATGGCGCTGCGCGAGGTCGGGCACGGGCCGAATCCCTTCGGCAAGGTGCGCTCGGACTGAGCCGTCCCCCGTGAGCCGCTCCCAGCCCGATCTCTTCCGCCACCAGGCGCAGGCCTGTCAGCACCTCGGCTCGGCGATGTACGCCGAGCTGCTCGGCGCCCTCGCCGACGACCTCCAGGCGGGCGGCCCGACCGCGCGCGTGCTCCGTGGCCACGAGGACGACCCGGGCCCCTCCGGGCTGGCCCTGCGTGTGGTGGGCAGTCTGCACCGGCTCGTGCTGGCCGGGCAGGCGCCGGAGCTGGCCGGCCACTACCCGACGACGGGTGGCCGATGGGGGCCGGAGGGGACGGCCGCGGTGCTGGACTTCCTGGATCGGCGCGGCGACGACGTACACCCCCTGCTGGACCGCGCCCCGCAGACCAACGAGGTGGGCCGCGCCGCCGCGCTCCTGGGAGGCCTGCTGGTGCTCGCCTCGACCTGGCGGCGGCCGGTCCGGCTGTTCGAGATCGGGGCCAGCGGCGGGCTCAACCTGCAGGCCGACCGGTTCCACTACCTCGACGACGCCGGGTCGAGGCTGGGGCGACCCGGCGTCCCCGGTCCGGCTGGCGCCGGCCTGGCACGGGTCCCCGCTCCCGGTGGACGCGGGGCTGGAGGTGGTCGAACGGGGCGGGTCGGACGTCCTCCCGATCGACGTCACCACCGAGGACGGCCGCCTCACCCTCACGTCGTACGTGTGGCCCGACATGACCGAGCGGCACGCGAGACTGGCCGGCGCGATCGCCCTGGCCCGGACGCGGCCGGTGCCGGTCCAGCAGGAGGACGCGGCGTCGTACGTCGGCGCGCTGCGGCCTGAGCCGGGGACCCTCACCGTGCTCTGGCACAGCGTGATGTGGCAGTACGTACCTGCCGACCAGCGGGAGCGGGTGACCACCCGGCTCGCGGCGCTGGGGGAGTCGGCGAGCGACGCGGCACCGTTGGTGCACTTGTTCGCCGAGCCCACCCGTCGTACGCCCGGGGAGGACCACCGGTTCTGGGTCTGCGCCGAGACCTGGCCCGGATGCGGCGAGCGGGCCTACCTCGGACGGATGGCGGCGCACGGGCTCCCGGTCATCTGGGAGTGACGACCTACGCTGAGCCTGCGCACGCGGACGCGCGTGCCCGAGCCGATGGAGGATCCCGTGCTGGTGGTGACGACGAACGACCTTCCCGGATGGGAGATCCGTCAGGTGTGCGGGGAGGTGTTCGGCCTGACCGTGCGGTCGCGCAACGCCTTCTCCCAGATGGGGGCGGGGTTCAAGTCGCTGGTCGGCGGTGAGCTCAAGGGGATGACGTCCAACCTGGTCAACAGTCGCAACGAGGTGATGGGCCGGATGATCGACGAGGCGCGCAACCGCGGCGCCAACGCCGTCGTCGCGATGCGGTTCGACACCTCCGAGATGGGCGACACCTGGACCGAGATCTGCGCCTACGGCACCGCCGTCGTCGCGGTCCCCGTGACCGACTCTGCGCGCGAGACCGCTGCCCGCCTGGGCTACAGCCAGGGCGGTGCTCCCCAGCAGCAGGCCGCGGGGAGCCTGGCCGGGGACCAGTACGGCGGCGGTCAGCAGTAACCCCTCGACCCCGCCTTCGGCGGGGTGGCAGGGTGGGGGCATGAGCCAGGACAACGGGAACGACGACCGCGCCGACCTGAAGGCCAAGATGCGCGAGGCCCTGGACCGGAAGAACGCGAAGGCGAAGGGCGTCCAGGAGGACGCGCCGCTCCAGGAGAAGGCGCACGGCTCAGAGGTGCGCGGAGGCACCGGTCCGAAGCTGCACCGCCGCAAGGCCGGCGGCGGCGGGTCCTAGGCCCGCACACGGTCAGCCATGGGCGAGACAGATGCCGTCCGAGGCGGCGGCAGATGAGTGCACGGGTCCCCCAGGACGAGGTGACCCGCACGCGGTGGTGAGTTGGGCCCCATTTCGTGCGCGTGAACGGTGCCTATCTCACCGGTGGCCCGAGGTGCTCACCCACCTACCGCTCAATCGGCATGGCAGCACGATTCGGCGGGTCTGCCTGCTCACCAGACCCGAGCAATCCGAGGACGCCGCACCGAGGCCACCCGGGCTCAGGGCACCGGGAAGTCCTGCGGCGGCCCTTCTCCCGTGGCTCCGTCGACATGTTCGCGGAGCAGGTCGGCGTGCCCGGTATGGCGGGCGTACTCCTCGATGACGTCGGCCAGCAGCCGGCGCAGGCTCATCCCGTCGGGTGTCGTCTGCTCCAGCCCACCGCGGGACAGCGTCTCGATCAGCGCGTCGCGCGAGCGGTGCACCGTGTCCGTCCAGAGCGCGCGCAGCGCGTCCGGGCTGTCCTCGGCCGCCGTGCTCCACGGCCAGTCCTCCCAGTCCTGCTCGAGGTCCAGCTGGTCGAACGGCGCCCGGCACTGACGACCGGCGAGTCTGCTCTGGAAGTAGAGCTCCTCGACCCAGGCCAGGTGTTTCAGCAGGCCTCCCAGAGTCACCGACGAGGGGCCGAGCCGCAGAGCCAATCCCTCGGCATCCACGGCCGCACACTTCCAGGCGAACGTGCGTCGGTTGCGCTCCAGGGTGATCACGGCCGTGTCGACCTCGTCGCCGCGCAGGAAGCGCTCGATGTCCCACTCGGGTGGCTCGCCGGGCTCGAAGCCGAAGGTGCTCGTCATGCGCAGCAATCGTAACGACGATTCCGGACGAGATGCGTCCGCAGGCTCAGGCGCGCGGGATTGGCGTGGTGCCGTGGGGTGTGACGACGTAGGTGAGGGCGTGGGGACCGTGCCAGGTGTAGGTGCCGTCGCGGTTGCGGACGTAGCGCCACCGGCGGCTGGTCTTGGCGTTGTGGTGACGTCGGCACAGGCACGCGAGCTTCGCGGGGGCAGTCTGGCCGGACGGTCCACCTTCATCTGGTGGGACGTAGGACTCGATGTGGTCGAGGTCGCAGGCCCGGGCGTCGACGGTGCACCAGGGGAAGACGCAGTGCCGGTCGCGCAGGATGACGGCCTCGCGCCTGTCGTCGGGCGGATCGTGCTCGTCGACCGACCCCTCTGCTGTGGGGGCGTCGCCCAGGTGCAGGACCGGGACGATGGTCGCGCGGGTCGCCCCGAGCCAGTCCTTGATCATGGAGGTGGTGACCGGGCCGAGCCGCTCCGCCTCCCCGATCGCCACGAGGCCGTCGGGCAGGTTCAGCAGGTCCGACAGGGAGAGGTGGAGGTAGAGCCGCGTCTTGGCCAGCGACGGACGCCGTACGCCCGGCACGTCCTCAGCACGGCTCGGCTCGCCATCCTCGAGCCCGGTGGCGTAGGCGAGGTCGAGCGCGTCGGCCAGCAGCTGCATTCCGCTGAAGGTGGAGACCCCGAGTGCGGCGGCGAACGGCTCGGGCGCGAAGGCCGCGAGGGTAGGACAGCCCTGGCCGCCCAGGGACTCCTCGCTGTCGAAGCCCGGCAGGCCGGCGTCCCCCCACACGGCGGGACCGGTCTCGACCGTGGCCGGGTGCACCACGCACCACTGCAGCGCCACCTCCGGCTTCGTCGGCCCGGCACGGCGCTCGGCGGTCTCCGCCTCACCCAGGCACGCCAGCAGCCGGTCGGTGTCGAGGTCCTCGATCCCGGTCGACGGGGTCACGGCGATGCCCATACGAGTATGAGACCACCGGCCACCGACAGTCGGGCCCTGAAATCGGGGTTGTCCACAGGGGAGGCGGAAACTCTCTCGAAAATCCTCTGGGTCGGCCGCGCGTGTCCGCCTGCGGCCGCGGTGCGGCAGGATGCTGCCCATGCAGTTCGGACGCACGTACGAGGAGTTCGAGGTCGGCGCGACGTACCGGCACTGGCCGGGCAAGACGGTCACCGAGTACGACGACCACCTGTTCTGCCTGCTCACCATGAACCACCACCCCCTGCACCTGGACGCCCACTACGCCGGGGAGACGACTCAGTTCGGGCAGAACGTCGTGGTCGGCAACTACGTCTACTCCCTGGTGCTGGGGATGAGCGTGCCCGACGTCTCGGGAAAGGCGATCGCCAACCTCGAGGTCGAGTCGCTGCGCCACGTCGCCCCGACCTTCCACGGCGACACGATCTACGCCCAGACGACCGTGCTCGACAAGCGGGAGTCGACGAGCAAGGACGACCGCGGCGTCGTGCACGTCGAGACGATCGGCTACAACCAGGACGGCAAGGTCGTCTGCGTTTTCCGGCGCACTGTGATGGTGCCCAAGCAGAGCTATCTCGAGGCGCGCGGCGGAGAGCAACCCGGCCGCCCGGTGCCGCAGCCGGACAAGAACTGGTCGGGCCCCGCCGGCCCGTAGCCACGCGCCGCGACCCACCTGGCCACCGTTCTCGGCGTCGCCAGGGCGACTCCGGTCAGCGCGCCGGCGCGAAAGCCCGGGCCAGCGGAAGGATGCCGAGCACGAGCACCATCGGCACCGCGAACCCGAGCCGCAGGTTGCCCGCGCCGACGAGCCCGGTCATCACCGCGCCAAGGAGCGAGCCGACGTAGTTGAACTGGTTGAAGCGACCGATCACCGCATCGACCCGGGCATGGCGCAGGAGCGGATCGGGCTCGTCCTCGCCGGCGATCCGGGCCGCGGCCGAGAAGCTCAGCGGTGCGACCACGGCGACTCCGCCGCCGATCACCAGGAAGCCCAGCACCGCGACCGGCCAGACCGGGGCGAACACAGTGACGGCGAGCCCGAGGCACGCGACGACCGTGCCCGTCCGCAGCACCGGAACCTCGCCGTACCGCGCGACCAGGCGGTCACCCGCGAGTCGCACGATCCCGCTGGCCAACAGGTACGGGAAGACCGCCAGCGCCACCAGCGCGGCCGGGGTGGGGAACACGTCGTCGAGATACTGAGGTCCCCAGGTGAACGCTGCCGTGTCGACCATGTAGAACAGCACCATCGCCAGGCCGACCAGCACGATCGGACGCCAGGGCACGTGCACGGCGGGCGCCGTCGCCGGCTCCTGGGCGGGCTCCTCGGGGCGCCGGAGGAACGGCGCGAACGCGACGGCGAGCGGCAGCACGGCGACCACACCGATGGCGGCGACCGGAAGGTGACCCATCGCCAGCGCCAGCGCCGAGCCGAGGAACCCGCCGAGGGTCCAGGAGCCGTGGAACGACGGCAGGATCGGCCGGTCGTAGAGGTGCTCGAGTGCGACGGCCTGCATGTTGGTGGTGGCGTCCACGGCGCCCAGCGCCACGCCGTACACCGCCATCGAGCCGGTCAGGACCCCGCGGTCCGGGGCGAGGGCGAAGACCGGGACCGCGACGGCGATGCCGACCAGCCCGGTGCGTAGGAGCACGGCGCTGTCGACGCGCCGGCAGGCGGTCTCGGCGAGCACGCTGCCCAGGCCCGCCAGCAGCACCATCATCAGCAGGAGCACCGACAAGGTGGCGTCGCTGTAGTGCCAGTGGTCCTGCACCTCGGGCAGTCGGGTGGTCAGGGTGATGAAGACGAATCCCTGGGTGAAGAAGCCCGCGGCCGCCGCGAGCCGGGTGCGACCATACGCCGAAGCCGCTGCCTGGTCGTGGGCAGGGGTCGTCGCCATGGGCGGCATCGTGGCACGAGGCGGTGCGGCTGGCACGATGACGCCTATGGACAACGAGGTCTGGCTCGTCCGGCACGGCGAGACGGAGTGGAGCCGCGACGGCCGGCACACGTCGACGACCGACCTGCCGCTGACCGACGAGGGGCGTCGGGTGGCCGAGGGCCTCCGGGACAGGTTGGACGACGACGCGTTCGCGCTGGTCCTGACCTCGCCGCGGCAGCGGGCCCGGGAGACCGCCCGGCTGGCCGGACACGCCGATGCGGTGGTCGACGACGACCTCGCGGAGTGGGACTACGGAGACCTCGAGGGGCTCACCACGCCGCAGATCCGCGAGACGGACGCCGACTGGACCATCTGGGACGGCCCCGTGCCGGGGGGCGAGACGGCCCAGCAGATCTCCCGAAGGCTCGACCGGGTCGTGGCACGCTGCCGGGCTGCGGACGGCCGGGTCCTGGTCTTCGGCCACGGCCACTCGCTGCGCGCGCTGGCCGCCCGCTGGCTCGATCTGCCGGTGGCTGACGGGCGTCACCTGTTGCTCGACACGGCGACCGTGTCCGTGCTCGGCTGGGAGCGCGAGACCCCCGTCGTGCGGCGCTGGAACTCCTGACCTCCGGCGCACGAGACCCTTGACGCGCCCGCGGGCGCTTCGGGAGCCTGGGACCCATGCCGCTTCGGACCGAGTGTCCGCGCTGCCCCGCCCCGCTCGGAGGCCCGGCCGAGGGGCGGGCCGTCGCCGAGCACGGGTGGTCCTGCCCCGACCACGGCCCCACGCCGGTCCTGCGCCGCCCCGAGGAGGCGTCGTACGACGGGTTCGCGGAGCACCTCGCGACGGCCGGTGAGTTCCCGACGTACCTGCCCTGGCCGATGAGCCCGGGATGGACCGTCAGCGACTTCGCGGTCGTGGGGGAGGGGCCCGCGCGGGCCACGATGACGTGCAGCTCGGGCACCAGCGCCCTGGACGGGCCGGTCGACGTTTTCGTGGTCAGCGAGGAGACGGGCACCGGGCTCGGAGCCCGGTGCGCGGGGACGAGCCACGTCGACCCCGGGCCCGACGTCGGGGCGGGACCGCCGATGGTGCGGGTCCGGATCGGCAGCCAGCCGGTGCAGCTGTGGGCCGTCTCGACCGCCGGCGACGACCACGAGCTCGACCGGTCCGTCGTCGCCGGGGAGGCTGGTGGCCGATGGCTGTGGGTGGTCGTGCGACCGGCCTCGGCGGTCCTGCTGCTGCGCGAGGAGTGGCTCCTGCGCGACGTGTCGGGGATCGGCCCGCTGCTGGTGGAGGTGCCGTTCGGCGGGCCGTCGCCGGCCTGGTGAGGCGATCGGGCTCGCGACGTCATCGTGCCGTTAGCCTGCGGTCGTGGGCAGCATCCTGGACGGCACGCTCTTCGCCAGCGCGTTCGTCACGCTGTTCGTGATCATGGATCCCCTCGGAACCGTGCCGCTGTTCCTGTCTCTGACCGGCGGCTACGAGCCGTCGCGGGTACGCCGCGCCGCGCGGCAGGCGGTTCTGGTGTCGTTCCTGGTGATCACGGTCTTCGCGTTCTTCGGCCGCAGCATCCTGGAGTACCTCCACGTCTCGCTGCCCGCGCTCCAGTGCGCCGGCGGCCTGCTGCTCCTGCTGGTCGCACTCGAGCTGCTCACCGGGCGCGGCGACGACCCGATGCCCCACGGTGACAGCAACGTGGCCCTGGTGCCGCTGGGCACGCCACTACTGGCCGGCCCGGGCGCCATCGTGGCCACGATGGTGTTCTCCCGGCGCGTGAGCGACCTCGGCGACTTCACCGCCGTGAGCCTGGCCGTGATCGGGGTACACCTGTGCATCTGGGGTGCGATGGCGTTCTCGATCCCGATCCTGCAGCTGCTCCGCGAGTCGGGGATCCTGCTGGTCACCCGGATCGCGGGGCTCCTGCTGAGCGCGATCGCCGTCCAGCTGGTCGCCGACGCGGTGCACGCGTTCGTGCTCTCCTACCGCTGAGCCAACCAGTCGCTACCGGCGACCGAGGGACTGGAAGCGCTGCAGCAGCGCCACCGGCAGGTGCTTGCTGACGGTGGCGATGACCCGGTAGCGCTTGCTCGGGATCGAGATCCGCCGGCCCGCGTCGAAGTCGGCCAGCGCGTCGTCGACCACCCGCTCCGCGTCGAGCCAGAGCAGGCGGGGCACGGCGTCCCGGCCGACGTCCATGCGCTCGTGGAACTCCGTCCGGGTGAAGCCGGGGAGCACGGTCATGATCCGCACACCGGCGCCGGCGTACTCGTGCGCGGCCCACTCGCCGAAGCGGTTGAGGTAGGCCTTGGCGGCGCTGTAGGAACCCCGCGGCTGGGTGCCCGCGACGCTGGAGACGTTGATGATCCCGCCGCTGTGTCGCTCGGTCATCTGCCGCAGGGCCGCGTGGGTCAGCCGCATCGGCGCGGTGACCAGGATGTCGAGGTGGGCCTGCTCCTGCTCGACGGTGTTGTGCAGGAACGTCCGCTTGAGGCCGAAGCCGGCGTTGTTGACCAAGAGGTCGACCGGGTGGCCGCGGTCGAGGAGCCGGTCCTCGACCGCGCCGAGCTGCGCGCGGTCAGTCAGGTCGGCGACCAGCACCTCGCAGGAGACGGCGTACGCCGCGGCGAGCTCGCCGGCGACCTCGTTCAGTCGCGCCTCGTCGCGCGAGACCAGCACCAGGTCGTAGCCGCGCCGGGCGAGCCGGTCGGCGAAGAGCCGCCCGAGCCCGGCGGTCGGGCCGGTCACCAGGGCGACCGGGCGTGGGCCGGCCGACTCGCCCGCGTCGGGCACGTGCGAAGACATGCCACCAGCCAACCGGCGCATGCACGCTCCGGGCAAGGTCGTCGGGCATGATGGGCAGCGATGTCCACCACACCTTCCCCCGTCGGTGCGCGCGCCGGCGCTCCGGTCGTGCTGGCGGTCGCCAACCAGAAGGGCGGCGTCGCCAAGACGACCTCGGTCGCCTCGATCGGCGCCGCGCTGGCCGAGCTGGGGGAGTCGGTGCTGTTGGTCGACCTCGATCCGCAGGCCTGCTTGACCTTCTCCCTCGGTGTCGATCCCGAGGACCTCGAGCTGTCGGTGCACCACGTGCTCACCAAGGGCCTTCACCCGTCGGAGGTGATCGTGAGCACCGACGACGGCGTCGACCTCCTGCCGGCCACGATCGAGCTCGCTCGCGCCGAGGCCGACCTGCTGACCCGCACCGGCCGCGAGCACGTGCTCAAGGGTGCGCTCGAGGACCTCGCCGAGGCCCCGGACGACCGTTCCTACCAGTGGATCCTGCTCGACTGCCCGCCGTCGCTCGGCGTGCTGACGGTCGCCGCGCTGACGGCCGCGCGGGGCGTGCTGATCCCCCTGCAGTGCGAGACGCTGTCGCACCGCGGCGTCGGGCAGCTGCTCGACACCGTGCACGACGTACGCCGGTTCACCAACCGTGACCTGGAGGTCTGGGGTGTGCTGCCGACGCTGTACGACGGGCGCACGACCCACGCCCGCACCGTGCTCGAGACCATCTCCGAGACCTACGACCTCGAGGTGATCGAGCCGCCGATCCCGAAGACCATCAAGTTCGCCGAGGCGCCGGCCGCCGGCCGGTCGATCCTGGCCACCAGCCGCAGCAGCAAGGGCGCTCGCGCCTACCGCGAGGTCGCCGAGACCCTGGTCCGGCGCAGCAGACGGGGCAGACGGAGCGGCCGCGGGAAGATGACGCGACGATGAGCAGCCACCGACGCGACGTGCGGCCGCGCTACGGACGGATCGCCGCCCTGGCCACGTCCGTCACGGTGTCCGCCGTGGCTGCGCTGGCCGGTCTCGGTGTGCTGGCCACCGGCTCCGCCCAGGCGGGCGCCGCGGCCGAACCGGCGTCGTACACCCGGAGCGCGGAGCCGTCACCGACCGCGACGACGACGCCCTCGGACCCCGTCTCGACCGAGACGCGTGGTCCCGCCGTCGGTGCGGCCCTCGGCGATCCGGCATATGCTCCGGGCGCCCCAGCGGACCCGTCGGCGCTCCCGGCCGACAGCGGCGCCGGGCGCCGCATCGTCTTCGACCAGAGCGACCAGCGCGTCTGGCTGGTCGGCGCTCGCGACGACCAGGTGCAGCGGACCTACCTCGTGTCGGGCAGCACGAGCGACAACCTCCAGCCCGGCACTTACGCGGTGTACTCCACCTCGCGCTGGGCCGTCGGTGTCGACGACTCCGGGGTGATGCAGTACTTCGTGCGCTTCACCCAGGGCCCCACCGGCGCCGCGATCGGCTTCCACACGATCCCGACCAAGAACGGCGTCCCCCAGCAGACGAAGGCTCAGCTGGGCACGCCGCAGTCGCACGGTTGCATCCGGCAGAACCTCCCGGATGCCGTCGCCCTGTGGAACTTCGCGCCCGTGGGCACCAAGGTCGTGGTCGTCGCCTGACCCCCAGGGGGATCAGGAGGCCGCGGACTCCGGGCCGGCGCCGGAGCTCGAGTCGGAACGGCGGCGGCGCCGACGGTTGCGCGACTGACCGGCCGGCCGGCCGGCGCTCGCCTGCTCGCCGGGCGCGGCCGGCTTCGAGGCGGTGTCGGAGGTGACCTGCGCGCCGCTGCGGGTGCGGGTGCGCTGGCGGGTGCGGGAACGGGGCGCGCGCTCGCGGGGGGCCCGGTCGCGGGACGGTCGGTCCTCGCGCGGCGCCGGCGGCGCGGGGTCGACGATGCGACCGCGAGTGCCGGCGGGGATGCCCAGGTCGTGGAAGAGGTTCTCGGAGGTGGAGTAGGTCTCCTGCGGGTCGTCGAACGGCAGGTCGAGCGCCTTGTTGATCATCTTCCAGCGGTGCAGGTCGGCCCAGTCCACGAACGTCACCGCGATGCCCGTCGCGCCCGCGCGGCCGGTGCGGCCGATCCGGTGGATGTAGGTCTTCTCGTCCTCGGGGCAGGTGTAGTTGATGACGTGCGAGACACCCTGGACGTCGATGCCGCGAGCCGCGACGTCGGTGGCGACCAGGACACGCATCTTGTTCTCGCGGAACTTGGTGAGCGCCTTCTCGCGCGCCACCTGTGCCATGTCGCCGTGCAGCGGCGAGGCCTTGAACCCGCGCTCGGCGAGGTCGTCGGCGACCCGCTGGGCCTGCCGCTTGGTGCGGGTGAAGACGATGACCTTCTCGGCGTCGTCGGCCTGCAGGATGCGGCCGATGATCTCCGGCTTGT
The DNA here is from genome assembly GCA_025924815.1 of Nocardioides sp. Lineage (GTDB taxonomy): Bacteria > Actinomycetota > Actinomycetes > Propionibacteriales > Nocardioidaceae > Nocardioides. Next base: position 3,825 of record JAICHQ010000075.1, on the reverse strand, counting down.
CGAGGTCGTGGGCCTGGTAGATGAACTGCGCCGTGGCGGGCACCAGCTGCGTGTCGTACGACGACTCGGCCCGGATGTTCATCGGGTGGCGCATGTGGGTGCGGGCCAGCGAGACGATCGCGGCCGGCATGGTGGCCGAGAACAGCATCGTCTGGCGGGTCTCGGGCGTCATCCGCAGCAGCTTCTCGACGTCGGGCAGGAAGCCCAGGTCGAGCATCTCGTCGGCCTCGTCCAGGACGAGGGCGTGGACGTGGGAGATGTCGAGCGACCGGCGGTTGCACAGGTCGATCAGGCGGCCCGGCGTGCCGACCACGATGTCGACCCCCGAGGCGAGCGCGTCGAGCTGCGGCTCGTAGGGGACGCCGCCGTAGACGGTCAGGACGCGCAGGCCGAGATCCTGGCTGGCCAGGGCCAGGTCGCCGCTGACCTGGAGCGCGAGCTCACGGGTCGGGGCGACGATCAGCGCCTGGGGCTTGCCCTGCGGAAGATCGGCGTACGCCGGGTCCGTCGACACCACGCTGCGCTGCAGCACCGGGATGCCGAAGGCGAGCGTCTTGCCGGTGCCCGTGCGGGCCTGGCCGATCAGGTCGGTGCCGAGCAGGGCGACCGACAGGGTCATCTCCTGGATGGCGAAGGGGGTGGTGATGCCGCCGCGCTCGAGCGCGTCGCAGATCTCGGGGAGCACCCCGAGCTCTCGGAAGGTGGTCACAGTGTTCAGTTCGCTTTCGTTCGAGCCCACAGGTCGTCGTCCAGCGGCGGACGAAGGCTCGAAACCATCGCGTCTACCGCGCACATCCAGCGCCGCTGAAGAGCCGGCGCGTGTCCTCACCGCATCGTGCGGGGACGCCCCCAGTGTATCGGTAGCGTGTGCGCATGGCTGAATCCCAGGCAGATCGGCCGTCGGGCGAGTCGGGGGTCGTGTTCGAGGACGCCGACTACCGCCTGGCCGTGGTCGACCTCCTCGGTGCTGTCGCGTACGGCGAGCTGTCGGCGTTCGAGCGGCTCGTCGACGACGCCAGGCTGGCACCCACGGTCCGCGAGAAGGTCGAGATGTGCGCCATGGCGACCTTGGAGTTCGGCCACGTCGCGAGGCTCCACGACCGCATCCGCGACCTCGGTGCCGACCCCTTCGGCGCGATGGCGCCGTTCGAGGCCGCGCTCGACCTCTTCCACGCCCACACCGCGCCCTCGGACTGGTACGAGGGGCTGGTCAAGGCGTACGTCGGCGACGGGCTCGCCGCCGACTTCTACCGCGAGATCGCGGCCTACCTCGACGCCGCGACCCGCGATCTCATCATCGCCTCGCTGGAGGACGCCGGGCAGGCCGACTTCGCGGTCCGTCACATCCGGCAGGCCATCGCCGACGACCCGAGGCTCTCGGGTCGCCTCGCCCTGTGGGGGCGACGGCTGATGGGCGAGGCGCTGACCCAGGCCCAGCGGGTGGCCGCCGAGCGCGACGCGCTGACCGCCCTGCTCGCCGGCGGGATCGACCGGCCCGGCCTCGACCTTGCCGCGATCGGCCGGATGTTCACCCGGATCACCGAGCGGCACGGCGAACGCATGGCCGAGCTGGGCCTCTCTGCCTGAGCCTGGATCCACCGATTTGCGGCGTCGCGAGCGTCACCAGGTGGGCGTGATGGCAAGGCGCAGGCGCGAGCGTCGTACTGGTTGTCCGTTGAGCGCTGCAACGCAGCCAGCGCCCCAGCTGGTGACGCGCAGCAGGCGAGAATCGGTGGATCCAGGCTGAGGCCCGGCTCGGCCGCGCAGCCGCGATCCGCTCAGACGCGCCGGCTGCGGCCGGTGACGCTCGCGGCGATCATCACGAGCACGGCGGCGGTGATGATCTGCACGATGTGGCGCAGCCAGTCGACGCCGCTGGTGGCGCACTTGCCTCCGAACACGTCGACGTAGAGCCAGTTGCCCAACAGGATGCCGACGATGCCGCACAGCACGGTCAGCCACAGCGGGATGCTGTCGCGGGAGCCAGGGGCGAGGAACTTGCCCAGGAGCCCGATGATGACGCCGCCGATCAGCAGCACGATCAGCGATCCGATGCTCCAGGCGTGGTTGTCACAGGAGCTCGAGCTGAGCGCGAGGGGCAGGATGGTCGGGATGGCGAGTGCCATGGGTGCTCACTACCTTGTCGTGGGGCACAGACGCTGGCGCGTCCCTTCTCAGGGCATGTCGTTCCCTCCGCGTGCTCGCGCCAAACCTGCGCGGGTCAGCCGCGGAAGCCCACCTGGCCACTGACGCCGCCGCCGATCTCGACGTAGGCGATGTTGCGGGCCGGGACCAGCACCCGGCGGCCGCGGCTGTCGCTGAGAGCCAGGGTGCCGTCGCCGGACAGGGCCGCGTCGAGCGCGGCCTGGATCTCCTCGGCCGAGTCGGCGCTGTCGACGACCAGCTCGCGCGGAGCGTGCTGCACTCCGATCTTGACTTCCATGGTTCTCCTTCGTCGGGGTGCCGGTGTCGCCGGCGCTCAGTGCTCGTCGGTGAGCGGGTAGCCGCGGATCCCGCGCCAGGCCAGTCCACTGACCAGCTCCACGGCCTGCGCCTGGCTCAGCCCGTTGGACTCCGAGACCCAGAACCTCGCGCTGACCTGTGCCATTCCCACCAGCGAGACCGCCAGCAGCCGCGACTGCTCGGCGGGCAGGCCGGTGTCGTCGTGGATCACATCGGCGATCATCGCCGCGCACTCGGTGGTGACCCGCTCGACGTGCTCGCGGACGGCGGGCTCGCTGGTCAGGTCGGACTCGAAGACCAGCCGGAAGGCCCCGCGCTCGCCCGCGACGTAGGAGTAGAACGCAGCCATCGCCGCCGCCACCCGGGTCTTGTTGTCCGGGGTGGCGGCCAGGGCCTGCCGGCAGTTGTCGATCACCTCGTCGCAGGCGGAGTCGAGCAGCGCGAGGTAGAGGTCGAGCTTGCCCGGGAAGTGCTGGTAGAGCACGGGCTTGGACACGCCCGCGCGCTCGGCGATGTCGTCCATCGCGGCGGCGTGGTAGCCGTGGGCCACGAACGACCCGAGTGCGGAGTCGAGGAGCTGGGCACGGCGCTCGCGTCGGGGGAGCCGGCCACCCCGGGGCTTCTCCCCGGTGGAGTGCCCGTTGGAGTGCCCGCTGGAGTGCCCGCTGGAGTGCTCCGTCGTGCCCACGGTGGCACCCTACCCAGCGCGGGTCTCGTCCGAATGACGGACGTGCTCATGCCCGGCGTGCGCGCTCGGGAACATGGAGGGCCACGACCCTGTTGCGCTGATGGGCGGGCAGCCGCCCGCCACCGCACCCGAGTCCCTTTCAGGAGTACGCCGTGTCCCTCCCGCCGCTGGTCGAGCCGGCCGCCGAGCTGACCATCGACGAGGTCCGCCGCTACAGCCGGCACCTCATCATCCCCGACGTCGGGATGGAAGGTCAGAAGCGGCTGAAGAACTCCAAGGTGCTGGTGATCGGCGCCGGCGGTCTCGGCAGCCCGGCCCTGCTCTACCTGGCGGCGGCCGGCGTGGGCACGATCGGACTGGTGGAGTTCGACGTGGTCGACGAGTCCAACCTGCAGCGGCAGATCATTCATGGCCAGTCCGACATCGGACGGCCCAAGGCGGAATCGGCCCGGGACAGCGTCCTGGAGATCAATCCGCTGGTGAACGTGATCGTGCACGACACCCGGCTCGACAACGACAACGTGCTGGAGATCTTCGCCCAGTACGACCTGATCGTGGACGGCACCGACAACTTCGCCACCCGCTACCTGGTCAACGACGCCGCGGTCCTGCTCGACAAGCCCTACGTCTGGGGTTCGATCTACCGCTTCGACGGCCAGGCCTCGGTGTTCTGG
>JAICHQ010000074.1 GCA_025924815.1 Nocardioides sp. | reverse complement strand
TGTTCCAGGCGATCCAGCCGACGACCACGACGGTCATCCACATCAGGAACCGGGCGGTGCCCATGAACCGGGCGAACTGCTCGGCGAAGACCCCGAACGCGTCGCGGTCGTAGGTCGGGGTGCGGATCAGTGTGCGCCGCTGCTCCTTGGGCGTGTCCAGCCGGCCGCGGCGCTCAGCCATGGCGCACCGCCGCCGGTGCCCCGTGGCGGAGCTCGGGCCGGTCGCGCCAGTTCTCGGGCAGCATGTGGTCGAGCAGGTCGTCGACGGTGACCGCCCCCAGCAGGTGGCCGTCCTCGTCGACGACCGGCGCGGCCACCAGGTTGTACGTCGCGAGGTGGGCCGCCACCTCGTCGATCGTCGCCCCGGGGTGGAGTGGGTCCATCGACTGGTCGAGGGCCGCGGCGACCAGCGTCGACGGCGGCTCGCGCAGCAGCCGCTGGAAGTGCGCGACACCCAGCAGTCGTCCGGTCGGGGTCTCGAGCGGCTGCCGGCACACGTAGACCATCGCGGCCAGCGACACCGGCAGCTCGGGGTCCCGGATCTGGGCGAGCGCGTCGGCGATCGTCGCGTCGGGCCCGAGGATCACCGGCTCGGGCGTCATCATCGCGCCGGCCGTCTCCTCGGCGTACGACATCAGCCGCCGGACGTCCTCGGCCTCCTCGGGCTCCATCAGGTCGAGCAGCTTGGCCGCCGTCTCCGGGTTGAGGCCGGCGATCAGGTCGGCCGCGTCGTCGGCCGACATCTCCTCGAGCACGTCGGCGGCGCGCTCGCTGTCGAGGAGCTCGAGGATCTCGACCTGGTCCTCGTCGGGCAGCTCCTCGAGCACGTCGGCGAGCCGCTCGTCGTCGAGCGCGGCCACCACAGCGGTACGCCGCTCGCTCGGCAGGTCGTGGATCACGTGCGCCGCGTCGGCGGCGCGCATCTCGTTGAGGGCCGCGATCAGGTGGGTCGCCCCTTGGGTCGGCTCGCGACCGACCAGCCCGACCACGTCGCGCCACTCGACGACGTGGGTCTGCCCGCGGCGGCGCAGGCCCTTGCCCGGCTCCTGGACCGCGACCCGGCTGAGGACCCAGTCACGGGTGCGGACCTGCTCCATCGCGACGTCGAAGACGGTGCCGGAGACGGCGCCGGTGTCGGCGCCCGACGCGATGGTGACCGTGCGGTCGAGCATCTGACCGATCACCAGGGTCTCGGTCGGGCGCTGCTCGAAGCGGCGCATGTTGAGCAGGCCGGTGGTGTAGACCTGCCCGCTGTCGATGTGGGTCACGCGGGTCATCGGCACGAAGATCCGGCGGCGCCCGAACACCTCGGCGACCAGGCCGAGCACCCGCGGCTGGTTGGTCTCCGAGCGGATCGCCACCACCAGGTCGCGCACCTTGCCCACCTGGTCGCCCTGCGGGTCGAAGATGGGAAGGCCGACCAGCCTCGCGACAAATACACGGCCGGGCTTCGCCGGCCCGGACTGGGCGGTGCTCACAGACCTCAACGCTACCGTCGCGGCGTCGCGGTTCCCGGCAACTACGCGCAAACTACCCGCTGTGAGCGCGGCCCGATTAGACTCAGGGCCCGACGCCACCTGTCGCCGGGCTCTCCCGGGTCGGGAGGGGGCCGGTGTCGCGTCCACCCCCGACGCCAGGGAGCGAACTGCATGTCCAAGCACCTCGGGACCCGACGGCAGCCACGGCTGTCGACGGTGCCCCGCGGCCTCGCCTGGGGCATGGGCGGTTTCGCGGCGGTGGCCACCCTCACGGTGCTCGTCGTCAGCCAGGGCGTGGCGTCCCACGACGCGGTCGCGACGGTGGGGGCCACCACAACCGGTGACCGGACCGGTGCCCAGCACTCCGCGCAGACCCACGACGGCCCGGTGGCTGAGCGCCGGGTCGAGGTCTCGCGGCAGGCCGACCGCCCGAGGAGCGCGGCCTACCGCGTGGAGCACGGCGCCTCGCTGGTGCTCAAGCCGGCGATCGCGCTGGCCCGCAAGATCGACGCTCTCTCGCCCGCACGGTCGTCCTTCACGATCGCGCAGGCCAACATCCTCGGCAGCCAGCACACAGCCGGGACGGGCGGCTTCGGCCCCGGGCCCTACCGGGCGGGCATCACCGCGTCGTTGCTGATCTCGCGCGGCGTCGACGTGGCGGGTCTGCAGGAGGTGCAGTCCGACCAGCTGGCCGCCCTGCGCGCCCACATGCCGGCGTACACCATCTGGCCGGGGAGCTCACTGGGCAACAACGGCGAACGGCTGCAGATCGTCTGGCGGACCGACCGGTTCACGATGGAGCAGTCGGGCTCGGTCACCTACGTCTTCTCCAGCCAGCGCATCCCCCTTCCCTACGTGCTGCTCCGCGACGACGCCACCGGTGCGGAGTTCTGGATGATCACCACCCACAACTCCGCAGGAGGCATGGAGGGGCAGCGCGACGCGGCCACCGGCGTCGAGATCGCGCTGATCAACCGGCTCAGAGCCACCGGCCTGCCGGTGATCATCACCGGCGACATGAACGAGCACACCGAGTTCTTCTGCCGGGTCGCCCCGGCGACGGGCATGGTCGCGGCCAACGGCGGCAGCGGCGTGGGCGGGTGCCACCTGCCCGCCGGGCCGCTGCGGGTCGACTGGATCATGGGCGGTGGCGGCGTGAGCTTCAGCGGCTACCGGCAGGACGCCGCCGGCCTGGGACGCGCCAGCGACCACTACTACCTCTACTCCGAGGTGAGCACGACGTCCGACTGGTTCGCACCGGGCACGACGCCGTGAGAGCCCCGCGATGAGGGCCGGTACGGCGTACCATCGCTCCATGCGGATCACGGGGAAGACCGCCGGCCTGGCGTTCGCCACCTGTCTGACGGCGGCGGCGCTGACCGCCTGCGGCGGCACCGACTCCAGCACGGTCGCCGCGGATCCCGCTCCGACCTCCACGAGCGCCTCGGCGACCTCCGGCGGCAACCCGCCCCAGGGCCCGACCTGCGGACACGTGTGGCGCGACCACCACCAGCTGCCGCGGGACTACCGCGGCTGCGCCACCGGCGCCGGCTGGGTCAAGGCCGAGGTGTACCAGTGCAGCGACGGTCACCGGCTCGTGACCTACGCGCATGCGTTCTACGCGAGTCCGGGACGTACCATCTCCCGGGCGGCAACGACGCTGGCCAAGGATGACGGCTTCCAGCAGACGATGGCGGTCTGCGGCGCCTGACCCGCTTCAACCCCGCGCCCAGCGGTGATTGCCTCTGGGTTCTGTGGGACTGGTGTGGCGTGAGTTACACTCCCACGGATCGATCGGGGTCCACCACCACTACGCACCGCGGACCTGCGCGCCACCTGGACGGAATCTGACATGACCACTTCCCTGCGGAAGAAGCTGTGCCTCGCGCTCGTGCTCCCCGTTGTCGCCGCGCTCTTCATGGCCGGCACCCCGGGTCCGGCACAGGCGACACCCTTGCACTACAACCCCACCCGCGGCGCCACGTTCAACAACCCCTACGGCGGCAGCGTCGCCGCGCACAAGATCGTGCGCAAGATCGTCAAGACGGTCGACAGCGTGCGCACCGGGCACAAGATCCGGATCGCGTCGTGGAACTTCCGCAGCAACGCGATCGCCAACGCGCTGATCCGCGCGCACCGCCGCGGCGTGAGCGTCCGGGTGATCATGGACTACGGGAACTGGAACCCCGACGTCTCCAACCAGATCGCGCGCCGAACGCACGCCGCGCTCGCCCAGGGCGACAAGCACCGCTCCCCGAGCATGACCTCCTGGCTCAAGCGCTGCCGCGGCGCGTGCCGGGGCCACCACGGGATCGCCCACACCAAGTTCTACGTCTTCGACAAAGTGCAGAAGACCAAGGACGTCTTGATCTACGGCTCGGCCAACGCCACCGAGCTGGCGGCCACGATCCAGTGGAACGACGTCTACACCGTCACCGGCAGCGAGAAGAAGTACAACGAGTTCATCAAGGTCTTCAACCAGATGAAGCACGACCGAGCCGTCAAGCAGGGCTTCCTGCACTACCAGCACGGCCGCATGGGCCTCGACTTCTACCCCTACCGCGGCGCGGACACGGAGAAGGATCCCGTGCTCAGCGTGCTGAACGACGTGCGGTGCAACGGCACGACCAGGCACACCGGCATCCGGGGTCACACCAAGATCCGCATCGCCCAGACCGCGACGTACGGCGACCGCGGGCTGGCGCTGGCCAAGCGCCTGGCCACGATGCAGAAGCGCGGCTGCAACATCCGGCTCGTCTACGCGATGTTCGGCCGGAAGGTGCTCCAGGTGCTGCGCCAGGCCCAGGTGCCGTTGACCCATCTGGCCTACGACTCCGACTGCAACGGCATCTACGACAGATACGTCCACATGAAGTCGATGACCATCAGCGGCGTGTACGCCGGCAACACCCACGCGCGCTACACGTGGAACGGCTCGGCCAACTGGACGCCCGTCTCGCTGGCGAGCGACGAGGTGGTGGGGATCTTGCAGAAGGGCTCCGCCACGCGGAAGTACTCCAACTGGATCGACTACCTGTTCACCCACGTGCCCGCCTCCTGGGAGTCCCAGCACTGCACGACCATCGGGACGATCACCGACCGATCCGTCGTCACGCGGGCTCGCGCCCTGAAGGTCGACCCCTACGCACTGATCCGCAAGGACCTCTGAGGTGGTGAGCGCGCCGGTACGGCGACTGCTGGGGGACCGACGGATCGTCGTCGGTGCCGTGGTCGTCGTCCTCATCGGCGCCCTCCTCGTCTCGATCGGCCGTTGGGGGCGCTCCGACCGCCAGGCGGCCGAGCCGGTGGCCCAGGCGGCCGTCTCGCGGTGCGCCGACGCGCTCGTCCTCGGGGTGAACGGCAACGCCGAGCGATCCGTCGACGGCCGGGGCTACGGCCGCACCGTCGACGCAGTCGTCCGCCGGGTGGAGGCCAAGGCCGAGCGGCAGGGCCGCCGGGTGGCGGTCGGCAGCGTGCCCCTGGCGACGCAGCGGCCCGGCGTCGTGCTGCGCGACCACCGCACGCCCACCTCGCACGCCATCACCGTCGTCGGCACGCACAAGCTCCGTCACTGGCGCACGCCGGTGGTCGCCGGCGTACGCGACACGCTCGCCCTCCTCGCCACCGCCACGGCCAGGTGTCCCGACCGGCCGGTGCTCCTCGTCGGCTACGCGCAGGGCGCCGCCGTCGTGCACCGCGTCCTGTCCCGGGTGGGTGCGCAGGGCGGTCTGGCCGGGCTGGTGGGCGGCGTCCTGATCTCCGACCCCGACAAGGTCGGCCGGTCGGTGGCCCACCCCGTGCTGGGCGATCCCGCGGCGGCACGTCGCCACGCCGGCCTGTTCCCCCGGCTGCTCACCGCGCAGTCCGACGTTCCGGCCTCGCGCGGCTCGTACGCCGTGTGGTCGGTCTGCCAGCGCCACGACCTGGTGTGCGACCCGTCGCGGGCCGCCGTCCGCGACTCGCTGCACGCGGCCATGAGCTACGCCGGGTCGCAGACGCTGCGCACCGTGGCCCGGCAGGCCTGGCATCAGCTCGCGCTGTGGCCGGTCCCGTCGCCTCGTCGCCAGGTCCTCACCGGGTCGGTCGGCGACCCGGTCGACCTGCAGCTGGGCGTCGCGCCGAGCACCCCCGGGCCGGTGGTCTGGACCGAGGCGGTGGGCCTGCCCGACGGGCTGACCCTGTCGCCCTCCGGTCTGGTGTCCGGCACCCCGACGCGTTCGGGCACGTTCACGGTCAGCTATCGCACGAGCAACACCCAGCCCGTGACGACGGGCCACACCGGCTCCCTCGTGGTCAGGATCACCCCGGCGTCGGTGAGCCTCTCGGCAGGGGGCCAGACGACCTGCCTCACCCGCTCCGACGGGACCGCCCGCTGCTGGGGCCGCAACGACTTCGGGCAGGTGGGCGACGGCAGCCGGATCCGGCGCGACACCCCGACCACGGTGATCGGCGGCGGCTGGACCACGATCAGCACCAGCGGTGCCAGCAGCTGTGGGGTCAAGGAGGACGGCACGCTCTGGTGCTGGGGGCTGGACAACTACGGGCAGCTCGGCATCGGCCGGGGTGCGCCGGTGGCGCGCCCGCACCAGGTCGGCGCGAGCCACCGGTGGGCGCAGGTGTCGACCGCCTGGGCGCACACCTGTGCGACCCGCACCAACGGGACCCTGTGGTGCTGGGGACAGAACCTCTGGGGCCAGCTCGGCATCGGCACCGTGGACCGGCTCCACGGGAAGCCGCAGCGGGTCGGCACGGCGACCGACTGGAGCTCGGTGAGTGCCGCCGGGTGGCACACCTGCGCGGTGAACGCGGAAGGGGCGGCGTACTGCTGGGGCCACAACAGCTTCGGTGAGGTGGGCGACGGCACGATCGCGCGGCGGAGCGTCCCGGTCCGGGTGACCGGGAGTCAGACCTGGCTCCAGATCAGCACTGCCTGGGCCCAGACCTGCGGCCTCACCGAGACCGGGAACCTGCTCTGCTGGGGCTTCAACCGCCAGGGCCAGCTCGGCGACGGCACCCTGACCAACCGCGCCAAGCCGACGCCGGTGACCGGTGGCCAGACCTGGACCCAGGTGACGACCGGTGACGGCTCGACCTGCGCGACGGCGTACGACGGGCGCCTGTGGTGCTGGGGCGACGGGCGCTACGGCCAGCTCGGCACCGCCGCGACCTCCACACCCGACCCCACGCCCACCCTGGTCACGGCGCTGAGCACCCCGGTGCAGCTGACCTCGGCCGGCTGGCTGCACACCTGCGCGATCCCCGTCGGCGGGACGTTCACCTGCTGGGGGAACGACGAGGCCGGACAGCTCGGCGACGGGGGGGTCCAGTCGGTGAAGACGCTGCGGGCCGTGCCCCAGGAACCGACGCACCAGGTCGACCTGGAGCGCAGCGACCTGCCGTCCGACCGCTACCTCGACCACGCCACACCGGCCCAGGTCGCCCGCGCCGGACTGGCCTCGCGGCCGTCGGTGACCGCGCAGAGCTGGCGGACGAGCGAACGCCGGATCGCGTCCGAGCCCTTCACGATCATGACGATCAACATGCTCGGCAGCCAGCACACCGCCCCGGGAGGCGACGAGCCGAACATGGCGCCCGGCCGGATCCGGGCCGAGTGGGCAAGCACGTACGTCGGGATGCGCGGCGCGTCCCTGGTGGGCATGCAGGAGCCCCAGCCCGACCAGATCGTGGCCCTCGACTCCGCCACCCGGCACCAGTTCGCGTTCTACCCCGGCAACTCACTGGGGTACGCGGGGGCACCCCAGTCGGTGATGTGGAACCGGGCCGTGTGGAAGCAGACCTGGCACAGCTCGATCTCGATCCCGTTCACCAGCGGGTGGCGTCCACAGCCGATCGTCAAGCTCCAGCAGCGGGCCACCGGCGCCGAGGTGTACTGGATCAACGTCCACTTCTCGGCCAGGCGGGCCAACCAGGACGACCGGGACAAGGCGATGAAGATCCTGCTCAAGGCGATCGGGCAGCTGAAGGGCGACCACCTCCCGATCCTGCTGACCGGCGACTTCAACGAGATCGCCCCGGCGTTCTGCTCGATCACCGGCAAGACGCCGTTGGTGGCCGCCACCGGGGGCAGCAACATCGACGGCAGGTGCATCCTGCCGAAGGGTGCCCGGATCGACTGGATCTTCGGGTCGCGGGGGACCTTCTCGGGAGCCCTGATGGACCGCTCCGCCCAGGTGCGCCGGACCACCGACCACCACGTGCTGTCGGCCGGGTTCGTCACCGACCCTTCCTAGTGTCCCTCCCGGTGTCTCTCGGTGTCCTGGCCGGACCCGGTAGTCTCCGGGGCTCGGACGGTCGGCCCGTCATCGGTGAGGCAGGAGAGAACGTGAGGCTCATGCGCGCGCGGCGTCGGGTGCGCGATCGCCCGATGCGGGTCGACGACCGGGGCCTGTGGTTCGGCTCCGGCTTCTCCGGCTCGCTCGACGTGATCCTGGACGGCCAGCGGGTGTGGTCGTTCGGCACGACCGACGCGAAGCCGTCGGTGACCTCGGTGGAGTGGCCCAAGCGGCTGGCCCGCCGCCTCGACGGCACCGCCGAGGTCCGCATCGTCGCCGGCGACCGCGAGCTGTTCTCCGGTGCGGTCACGTTCGGCAGCGGCGAAGGGCGGCCGCGCTTCGTCGACAACCACGGCATCCCGATCTTCATCGACAAGTGGGGACTGATCCAGCGCCCCTTCGACGGCCGCCGCGAGGCGGGCGTCGTCGACGCGATGGTCGACATGGCCCGGCGTGTGCTGCAGATCATGAAGGACGACTGCGACATCGACGGCTGGCTCTCGTTCGGCACCCTGCTCGGCGCGGCTCGCGACGGCCGGGCCATCGGCCACGACTCCGACATCGACCTGAACTACCTCAGCGAGAAGCGGACACCGGCGGAGATGGCTGTGGAGCTGTGGGACATCGGACGTGCGCTTCGCCGCGCCGGGCTGATCGTGCAGCACCGCTCCGCCAGCTTCGTGACCGTGCGCTTCAAGGTGCCCGACGGCGGCCAGGGCAACCTCGACGTCTACACCTGCTTCTACGTCGAGGACCGTCTGCACGAGACCGCCACGGTCCGCGAGGTGGTGCCCCGCTCGGCGGTCCTGCCGCTGCGCGACGTCCCGTTCGAGGGTCATCTCCTGCCCGCGCCGGCCGACCCCGACCGGCTGCTCGCGGTCTCCTACGGTCCCGGTTGGAAGGTCCCGGACCCGTCGTTCCGGCACCTGCCCGGCCCCGACATCACAACCCGGTTCGACGGCTGGTTCGGCTCGTTGATGAAGGGCCGGCGCGACTGGACGGCGTACAACACCCGCGAGGCGGAGGAGGGCGGCCGCCCATCGCGCTTCGCGCGGTGGGTGACGCCTCAGCTCGCCGGCGTCGACCGGGTCATCGAGGTCGGCAGCGGCGCCGGCCTCGACCTCGCGGCGTACGCCGATCACGGGCGGAAGGCCCTCGGCCTCGACTACGCCCAGCCCCGCCGGCAGAGCCATGACGACGACCGCGTCTCGACCCGCGAGCTCAACCTCGACGACCTGCGCGACACGATGACGCTCGGCGCCCAGCTCTCACGGCGCGACGCTGGACAGGCGGTGGTGGCGCGCCAGCTCCTCGAGGCCCTGACCCCCGACAGCACCGAGGCGTTCGTGACGTTCTGTGCCACCGTGCTGCGGCGCGGCGGCCGCGCCTACCTCGAGGGCGTGGCCCGGACCCCGCGGGGTGCTCACGCGTGGGTCGCGCGGCGCGAGAGCGGGCGGATCCGCTCGCTCGAGCCGGGCCGGGTGGCAGACCTGGTCGCGGCCTCCGGAGGGCGTATCGTCTCCCGCGCCGGGTTCGACGAGGCCGCGCGAGCCGTCCGCACAGGACCTCCCGCCACATGGCGCATGACCGTCGAGTGGGGGCCGACCGGCCCTCTCGAGCAGGACGGGAGGAGCACACGATGACGGAGCGCGTCTATCTGCACGTGGGCGCACCGAAGTCGGGGACCACCTACCTCCAGCACGTGCTCGACGGCAACGCCGACGCACTTGCTGCGGCCGGTGTCCTGCTGGTGGGCGAGCGACACCTCGACCGGATCCATGCCGCCATGGCCGTGCGCGACGACCAGCGGCTGGCCGAGCTGCCGGAGTCGGCGCGGTCGGCCTGGACGCGACTGGTCCGGCAGATACGGGACTGGAAGGGCCCGGCGGCGGTGCTGAGCTACGAGCTTTTCGCGGTGGCGTCAGCCGAGCAGGCCGCCCGAGCCGTCGCCGACCTCGCGGCGTACGACGTGCACGTCGTGGTCACCGCCCGCGACCTGGGGCGCTCGGTCGTCTCGGCCTGGCAGGAGCGGCTGAAGTTCGGCCTCACCACGCCGCTGGAGGACTGGCAGCCCAAGCCTGAGGAGGTCGAGGGCAGCGAGTGGGGCTGGCGCACGCTCGACCCGTCCGGGGTCGCCTCGCGGTGGGGTGCGACGCTGTCGCCGGACCACGTCCACGTCGTGACCGCGCCCCGGCGCAGCGTCGGCCCCGAGGTGCTGTGGCAGCGCTTCGCGGAGGCCTGCGACCTCGGCTCGGTCACGGTCGACCCGGCCGTGGCCCGGGCGAACGAGTCGCTCGGCCTGGTCCAGGCCGAGCTCCTGCGACGGGTGAACGCCCAGCTGCGCCAGGAGATCACCGGCAGCCGCCAGCGCTCGGTGTGGATCCGCGACCTGCTCGCCCAACAGGTGCTGGCCCCGCTCGGCAGCGAGCGCATCGGCATCCCTCCGACGCGCCTCGCCGAGGCGACCGAGGTCGGCGAACGCGCGACCGCCCGCATCGAGGAGGCGGCGTACGCCGTGCACGGCGACCTCGCCGACCTCCGCCCCGCACCGTCGGACGCCCGGCTCCCCGGCGACGTGAGCGACACCGAGCTGACCGAGGCGGCCGCGGCGTGCATCTCCTCGCTGGTCGTCGCGATGCGCGACCGTGCCGCCGTGACGTCCACGGTCCCGGGCGCCTCCGTCGTCGGCGTGCCCCCGGTCGGCCGTCGCGAGCGCGTGCGCAACCTCGCGGCCCGCGCGGCCGCCCCCTACAGCAACGCCCGGGTGCGGCAGCTCGCCCGCCGCGTCGACGAGCTCGAGCGCGAGGTGCAGCGGGCGCGTCGGCTCCACCTGCGCGTCGCCACCCTGCAGGACGTCGTGCGCGAGCTGCTCCTCGACCCGGAGCTCCAGGACGACGGCGTCACCTGGGAAGCCCTGAACCGCTACCGGCGGGAGGCGCTGTGAGGTCGTCCCGGGAGCTGTTGAAGACCGGCGCCGACGCCGCCCTGCCGACGGTCCGGCTGACCCGCCGGGTGCGCCGGCTCGAGGAGGGCGTCCGCGAGAACGCCGTGCTGGCGGAACCCCTCGAGGACCAGGTCGCCCGGATCGAGCGGAGCCTCGTGCCGGTGCTCGAGGCCGCCGTGCGGAGACATCGTGACCGCGGCTGAGAGCTCCCACCACGACCGGCGACGCCCGGAGCTGTCGGTGGTGATCCCCTGCTTCAACGAGGAGGACTCCCTGCCCGGCCTGGTGGAGGTCCTCGCCGCGGAGCTGCCGACGGTCGCCGCGTCGTACGAGGTGATCCTGGTCGACGACGGGAGTCGTGATGGGACGCTGTCGATGCTGCGCGAGATCTCGCAGGCCCACCCGGAGTTCCGCTACCTCGCGCTCAGTCGCAACTTCGGCAAGGAGTCCGCAATGCTGGCGGGCCTCAGCCACGCCCGCGGCGACAAGGTCGCCCTCATGGACGCCGACCTGCAACACCCGCCGGAGCTGCTGGCCCAGATGCTTCCGCTGCTCGACGGCGAGGTTCAGCAGGTGGTGGCGCGGCGTACGCGCGACGAGGATCCCGCGCTGCGGACCTTCCTGTCCAAGACCTACTACCGCCTGATCAACCGCCTCATCGACGTCGAGCTCGAGGACGGCGTCGGCGACTTCCGCGTGCTGGACCGTACGGCGGTGAAGGCGCTGCTGACCCTGGGCGAGACCAACCGCTTCTCCAAGGGCCTGTTCGCGTGGATCGGGTTCGACACCGCGGTGGTCGACTACCGCAACGTCTCCCGCGCCGCCGGCACCACCAAGTGGCGGATGTCCGACCTCTTCAACTACGGCATCGACGGGGTGGTCTCGTTCAACTACCGGCCGCTGCGGCTCTCGATCTGGTTCGGGGTGCTGGTCACGGCGGTCGCGGTCCTCTACGCGCTGTGGGTGCTCGGCGCGGCGATCATCCACGGCAACTCGGCCCCCGGATACGTCACGTTGATCTGCGCGATCTCGGGCTTCGGCGGGGTGCAGATGATCCTGCTGGGCGTGATCGGGGAGTACCTGGGCCGGATCTACGCCGAGACCAAGCGCCGCCCGCTGTTCCTGGTCAAGGAGGGCAGTCACGGGATGCCCACGGCGGTCACCACGGCGCTGGGCCCAGAGCACGAGGACCGGTTCGCGACGCACGGAGGTGAGGGGCTCGAATGGAGCGACGACGAGTGAACGGTCGCGTCTCGCACACGTCGCGCACCGTCGCCCGGCGCCTGTTCTGGCCGTCGGTGGTCGTGGTCGTCACAGCTGTCTTCGGCACGATCCCGAAGCTGGTGTCCACCTGGTTCTACCAGCGCGGCGACACCGCGGTGCAGTTCGCACCGACGTGGTTCCATCTCGGCGAGCTGACCCGCGACGGCGTGTTCCCTGCCTGGATGGACCCCGGCGGCTGGGCCGGCGGCAACTACGCGGCCGAGGCGCTGTTCGGCATCTACGACCCGCTCAACGTCCCGGTCTGGCTGGCGATGTCGGCGGGCTCGGACCTGATGACCACGACGTTCCTGGTCAAGCTCGTCTTCCTGGTGCTGCTCGCCCTGGGCACCTACCTGCTCTGTCGCGAGTACGACGCGCAGGGGTGGGCCGCCGCATCGGTCGCGGTCGCCCTGCCCTTCTGCGGCTTCACCCTGTTCTGGGACGCCGGCTCCTGGGCGTCGGGCCTGATCGCCTTCTCCTACACGCCCTGGGTCTGGTACGTGCTCCGCCGCGTGCTGCGCGGCACGGCCAACCCGTTCTGGGGGTTCGTCGTCGGTGCGCTCGCCGTCACCCAGGGCAACCCGTACGGCGTCCTGGCCCTGGTCGTGGTCGGGCTCGCGCTCCTGGTCGAGGGCCTCCTCGACGGGAACCGGGTCGGCGTGCTGAAGGTGATCGGGGTCGGCGGTTGCGCCGCCCTCCTGCTGCCGCTGGTCTTCCTGCCGCTGCTGCAGACCAGTGACCTGACCGTCCGCTCGCTCGGGGCCCTGATCAACAACACCGGCAAGCTGCAGCCGGTACCGGGCGACTTCCTGCAGGCCAGCAACCCGACGGCGGTGCCGCCGATCACGGCGATCACCGGACCGATGACGGTGCCCGCGACGTTCCTGGCGTGGTTCGTGCTGCCGCTCCTGCCGTGGCTGCGCTGGGGCGATCTGCGCGGCCGGCTCCGTCCCCTGACCGCCCCGCTGCTGGTGTCCGCGGCGTACCTTGCGCTGGTCCTGGCGCCGTCCAAGCTCTGGATGTTCCGCTGGCCGTTGCGGGTCACCGAGTACCTCTTCCTCGCCCTCCTGGTGGTCTTCGCCCGTCTGCTGAGCCGGGGCCTGGCCACCTCGCACCGCCGGGCGCGCGTCATCGGCTCCGCGGCGGCGATCGCGGTGCCGTCCTACCTCGCCTGGGCCGACAACCCGGCGGCGCTGCACCGCCTGGCCGCGGGCGCAGGGCTGGTCGCGGTGCTCACCGTTCTCGCGCTGGTCGCCGCGCGGCTCGGCCCGCTCCGCAGCCTGGCGCTCGCGACGGTGTTCATCGTCGGCACCGGCCTGTCGGTGACCCTGCAGCTGAAGTCCTTCGGCGAGAACAAGTCGTCGCGCGGCTGGCACACCCCGAGCGACGTGGCGGCGATGAAGGCCCGCTTCGACGACCGCACCGGGACGGTGGTGCAGTTCTCGGACTTCAAGGACCTCCAGCACCTCAAGACGCTGCCGCAGCTGACCGCCAAGTGGCAGTACTTCCTGCCCGGGAGCCTCTACGACGTCACCGACGTGCAGGCGGTCAACCACTACACCGGGATGGGCCTCGTCCGGTTCCAGCGGACCCTGTGCATGTCCTACGACGGGTTCACCAAGCCCTGCGGCTACCGGAGCATCTTCTCCCCGCCCCAGCCGTCGCTGCCGTCCCTGGCCGACCTGATGAAGGTCGAGACGATCGTGGTCGGTCCCCGGCAGGCGGCCGCCGCGAAGATCACGCCGCCCCCGGGCTGGACGGAGGTCACCGACAACGCCCAGGTGCAGGTCTACCGGCGCGCGACCCCGCTGCCCTACCCGGACTCCCACCTCAGCTTCGTCCCGACGGGTGTGACCGTCTCGGCGGCCGTGAGCGACGACGTACGCCACGAGCACGTCGACCTCTCGTCCACCGCCGACGCCGGTGGCCAGCTGGTGTTCGCGATGCTCGGGTGGCCGGGCTGGCACGCCACGCTCGACGGGCATCCGGTGACCGTGGGCCGCGACTCCGCCGGCCTGCTGACGGTGACGCTGCCGCCCGGTGGCGTCCGGGGCCAGCTCGAGCTCACCTTCACCCCGCCGGGACTGAAGGTCGGGCTCGGGGCTGCAGGCGTGGCCCTGCTCGGCGCGATCGCGCTCGGGTGGTTCGGCCGGCGCCGTCGTGAGGACGACACCGCAGCCGAGGAGCAGGCGGAGGAGGCGCCTACTCCGGCCTGACCCGCGTGGTCTGGCGCAGGGTCGCCTCGAGCGCGGCCAGGGCGGCGTCCAGCTGGGCATCGGCGTCCACCGCAGCCGGGTCGGCCCCCGGTACGTCGAGCGGGGTCAGGTCGTCGAGGTCTCCCACGACGTGCACTCCGCCGGCCGTGATCTGGGCCCGGATCGCCTCGGCCTCGTCCCGGAGCCAGTCGGGCACCACGAACCCGATGGCCTCCTCCTCGGCCCGGTGGGCCGGCATCAGGTGCTTGCCGAGGGCCTTGACCCGGCGCTTGTGACCCTTGACCGGCAGGTCCTCGGTCATCAGGTTGAGCCGCCGGATGATCAAGGTCGAGGCGACCCCGAGGGACTCGTTGGTGCGTCTCGCCTCGTCCCACGACGACTCAGGGGCGATCCCGGCGACCTCGCAGAACCGGTCCCACAGCAGCCCGCCCGGTCCTCCTGGCGGCGGCACGGTCACGACGTACACCTGGTGCTGCCCGACCTGCTCGGCCCAGCGACCGGCGATCCGGGCGGCGTGCTGCTGGCGCCAGAACCTCTGGCCGGTCTCGCCCCGCGTGCGGATGGACTCGACGTACTCCGCGAAGGTCCGCGTCGAGCGGTTCTTGACCGCCTCCTGCCACATCGCCGGCACGCCGCGCCCGAGGTCGCGGACGCCGACCACGATCCGGAGCTCGGCGTCGCCGAAGCTCGACGCGAGCAGGCCGATGCCGCGTTGCCGGGCCATCGCGAGGTACTCCATCGAGATGATCGCGGTGCCGGGGTGGGCGTTGACCTCCTCGGTCAGGGAGTCCCACGAGCCGGGTGTGTGGCCGGGGTGGCCCATCAGGTCCTGGACGGCGTTGACATGTCGCCGCCAGGAGGGGCCGGGGAAGAGCACGCCCTGCGCCGCCAGCCGCGCCCGGTTGGCGCCCAGCCGGCCCTGGATGAACGTCGTCCCCGACTTCATCAGGCCGATGTGGACGATCACACGCTGCGCCATGGCGAGCAGTCTGCCAGCCGGCGGAGCCGAGGTCAGCGCGCGATCCTGGGAGGCGGCGGGTGGATCGAATAGGTCACAGTGGATTCCGGGGCCACGGGCGCGGCGGACATACTGGTCGCCGCTCTCACCGATTCCCGCCTCCGACCGGAAGGACGCGACGACGCCATGGGTCGCCTCTGCCAGACCGACGGTCTCACCGACGACCAGACCGAGATCCTCAAGGCCGTGCGCGACTTCGTCGAGCGCGAGATCCTGCCGGTCGCCACCGAGCTCGAGCACGCCGACGAGTACCCGACCGAGATCGTCGAGGGCCTCAAGGAGCTGGGTCTCTTCGGCCTGATGATCCCCGAGGAGTACGACGGGCTCGGCGAGTCGCTGCTGACCTACGCGCTGGCCGTCGAGGAGATCGCCCGCGGCTGGATGAGCGTCAGCGGCATCATCAACACCCACTTCATCGTCGCCTGGATGCTGTTGCAGCACGGCACCGAGGAGCAGAGGCAGAAGTACCTGCCGCGGATGGCGACCGGGGAGGTCCGCGGGGCCTTCTCGATGAGCGAGCCGGGCTGCGGGTCCGACGTCAGCGCGATCACGACCAAGGCCGTGCGCGGCGACGACGGCGGCTACGAGATCACCGGACAGAAGATGTGGCTCACCAACGGTGGCTCGGCCAACCTGGTGGCCGTCCTGGTGAAGACCGACGAGGGGGCCGACTCCGTCTACCGCAACATGACGACGTTCCTGGTGGAGAAGGAGGAGGGCTTCGGGGAGACGGCCCAGGGCGTCACGATCCCCGGCAAGATCGAGAAGATGGGCTACAAGGGCGTCGACACCACCGAGATGGTCTTCGAGGGCCACCGCATCGGGGCCGGCCAGATCCTCGGCGGCGAGCCCGGCCGGGGCTTCTACCAGATGATGGACGGCGTCGAGGTCGGCCGCGTGAACGTCGCTGCCCGCGGCTGCGGCGTCGCCCACCGTGCCTTCGAGCTCGGCGTCGCCTACGCCCAGCAGCGGGAGACCTTCGGCAAGAAGATCGCCGAGCACCAGGCGGTGCTGTTCCGGCTGGCCGAGATGGCGACCAAGGTCGAGGCCGCC
>JAICHQ010000073.1 GCA_025924815.1 Nocardioides sp. | reverse complement strand
GGCGCAGGATCGCGGGGTCGATCATGTCCTCGCGGTTGGAGGCGCCGATCACCAGCACGTTCTCGAGCAGCTCGACGCCGTCGATCTCGCTGAGCAGCTGGGGGACGATGGTGTTCTCGACGTCGGAGGAGACGCCGGAGCCGCGGGTACGGAACAGCGAGTCCATCTCGTCGAAGAACACGATGACCGGTGTGCCGTGGCTGGCCTTCTCGCGTGCCCGCTGGAAGACCAGCCGGATGTGACGCTCCGTCTCGCCGACGTACTTGTTGAGCAGCTCAGGACCCTTGATGTTGAGGAAGTACGACTTCCCCTCCTGCCCCGTCTTGGCGGCGACCTTCTTGGCCAGGGAGTTGGCGACCGCCTTCGCGATGAGCGTCTTCCCGCAGCCCGGAGGCCCGTAGAGCAGCACGCCCTTGGGCGGCTTGAGCTGGTGGTCGCGGAACAGCTCGGGGTGCAGGTAGGGCAGCTCGACCGCGTCGCGGATCGCGTCGATCTGGGTGACCAGACCACCGATCGACTCGTACTCGATGTCCGGGACCTCCTCGAGGATCAGCTCCTCGACCTCGGACTTGGGCACCCGCTCATAGGCGTACGCCGCGCGGCTGTCGAGCAGGAGGCTGTCACCCGCGCGCAGGGTGTCGGCCTTCAACGGGTCGGCGAGACGGACGACCCGCTCCTCGTCGGCGTTGGCGATGACCAGGGCCCGCTGCCCGTCGGCGAGGAGCTCCTTGAACATCACGACCTCGCCCACCTGCTCGAAGTCGAGGGCGGCGACGACGTTGAGCGCCTCGTTGAGCATGACCTCCTGGCCCTTGACCAGCGCCGAGAGGTCCACGGCCGGGCTGACGTTCACGCGGAGCTTGCGCCCGCCGGTGAACACGTCGACCGAGTCGTCATCGTTGCGCTGCAGGAAGGTGCCGAACCCCGCCGGCGGCTGGGCGAGCCGGTCGACCTCCTCCTTGAGCTTCATGATCTGGTCGCGCGCCTCGCGCAGAGTCTGGGAGAGCCGCTCGTTCTGGGAGGTGACGGCGGACAGCGAGCGCTGCGTGTCGGCGAGCCGGAGCTCGAGCCCGCGGGTGTGCCCGGGCGAGTCGGACAGGCGGCGGCGCAGGTCAGTCACCTCGGACTCGAGGAACCGCACCTGGTCGGCGAGCTCACGTGGGCTCGGTCCGCCACCGCTCAACGCGTCGTTCGAGGCGTCCTGACCACTGCTCATCTGTCCCACCTCCTGTTTCGACCCTACTCGTCGCGAGCACAGGCGCACGCGCGAATCGGGTCGCGTTTCTCACGATTTGATCTCGGCGCGCACGGGCGCTCGTCCGCGTCCTGCCGCGAGACTCACTCCGGCGCGGGTTCCTCCGGCACGCCGGGTGGCCGCGGCCCCTGGTAGTCCGGTCCGTAGGCGCCCGGAGCCGGGCGTCGCTTCTTCGTCGGCGGCCGCTCCCCCGGAGCCATCCGCCGAGCGGTGACCAGGAACGCCGTGTGGCCGATCATCGCGTGCCCCGGGCGCACGGCGAGGCCCTCGACGTGCCAGTCGCGCACGAGCGACTCCCACGCCTGCGGCTCGGTGAACCCGCCGTGGAGCCGGACGCTCTCCACGAAGCGCGACAGCTGGGTCGTCGTGGCGACGTACGCGCAGACGATGCCGCCGGCCCGGAGCGCACCTCCGACGGCGTCGAGGCACTCCCAGGGGGCCAGCATGTCCAGGATGACCCGATCGGCGCGGGCGCCCGAGGCCGGCAGCTCCTCGGCCAGGTCGCCGAGCCTCAGCCGCCATGCGGGGTGGGTGCGGTCGTCGTGGCCGGCGAAGAACTGCGTCACGTTCCCGCGTGCGACGTCGGCGAACTCGGCACGACGCTCATACGACGTCACCGTGCCGAGCGGCCCGACCGCGCGGAGGAGGGAGCAGGTGAGGGCACCGGACCCGACCCCGGCCTCGACCACGTCCGCCCCCGGAAAGATGTCGGCCATCGCGACGATCTGAGCGGCGTCCTTGGGGTAGACGACCGCCGCTCCCCGGGGCATCGACACCACGAACTCGCTCAGCAACGGCCGGAACACGAGGTACTCGCCTCCCGCCGAGGACGAGACGGTGAAGCCCTCCTCACGGCCGATCAGCTCGTCGTGGTCGAGGTGTCCACGGTTGGAGAAGAAGCGCTTCCCCGGCACCAGCTCGAAGTTGTGCCGGCGCCCCTTCTGGTCGGTCAGCCGCACCCACTCGCCCGCCCGCAGCGGGCCACGGTGAACGCCGGCCCAGGCGTCCGGCGGCACGTCCGGATGCGCCGGGGCAGGCTCGTCACGGTCGTCGGGCATGCTCGGGAGGGTATCCGGGCCCAGCCCCGCTCCGGCTCATGCGCTGGCGTTGAAGGCGCGGTCGACGTCGGCGGTCGACAGGACCCCGAAGATGCTGCCGTCGACGTCGAGGAGCAGGTACTCCCCTGCCGGCCGGGCGCTGATCGCCCGGATGAGATCCTCGCCCCCGATGCCCGCCGGAAGCTGGAGGCCCTCCTCCAGGCTCCGCGCGACCGAGCTCGTCGGCACCCAGGCCCGGCGCTCGGCAGGGACCGACAGCAGGGCGGCCTCGTTGACCACCCCGACCGGCGTCCCCCCCGTGGTCACGGTGACGATGCTGCCGGCCTGGGCCTCCTGGGCACGGCGTACCGCCTCGGCCAGCGGCAGGTCGCTGGGGACGGTGAGGGTACGGCGCGCGAGGTCGCGGGCCACGAGGTGGGGCAGGCGCGAGCGGACCCGCGCGTGCTGCAGCGCTGCCGTGGCACCGCTCCACAGGAACATCGAGATGACCCCGGCGAAGAGGAAGTCGAACACGGTGGGCTTTCCACCCAGGACCTCCGTGGCCAGCAGAGGCCACCCGATCGCGAGGAGGGCCACGATGCGGCCGCCCCCGGCGGCCACGATCGTGCCGCGGTGGGTGTCGCCGCTGGCTCCCCACACCGCGGCCTTCAGGATGCGACCGCCGTCGAGGGGTAGCCCCGGGACGAGGTTCACGATCCCGACGAAGAGATTGGTCCACGCCAGCCCGGAGAAGGCCAGCCCGATCAGTCCGTCGGAGACGACCGAGTAGGCCAGGAAGGCGACCAGGGAGACCCCCAGCGAGGACAGAGGTCCGACCACCGACACCCAGAACTCCTGGCGCGGGGTGTCCGGCTCGCCCTCGATGGAGGTCATGCCCCCGAAGAACTGCAGGGTGATGTTGTTCACCGGAAGCCCGAACCGCTTGGCCATCAGTGCGTGCGACGCCTCGTGCACCAGCACCGACAGGTAGAGGAGCACCGCCAGGCAGAATCCGCCGACGTACTTCAGGTCACCCAGACCCGGCTCCGCGTTCTCCACGGCGGGCGCGGTGATGATCGCGATCAGACCGGCGATGAGGAACCACGAGGAGCTCACGAGCACGTCGCTGCCGGCGATCGTCCCGACCTTGAACGTCCCGGGCGGACGCGGGGCTGGGCCGCGGCCGTCGCGGTCGTCACTCATGCCTCGAGGCTATCCGAACCACGGCCCTCGACCCGCCGCCACGGCGCGCGACGTCCCGCCTGTCGGTGCCCTCGCCTACATTCGGCTGCATGAGCACGACCAGCCACGCGGGCACCGCACCCGAGACGGGCGACTCACCCGCAGAGCTGCGATCGACCCCGGTCGACGGGGTCGACGTGCTCGGTGCGCTCTCGCCGAGCAGGGCGTCGGACTTCATGACCTGCCCTCTGCTCTACCGCTACCGCACGATCGACCGGCTGCCCGAGGAGCCGTCCGCCGATGCGCTGCGCGGCACCCTGGTGCACAAGGTGCTCGAGGACCTGTTCGACCTGCCGGCCCCGGCCCGTACGCCGGAGCACGCCGCCGAGCTGCTGGTGCCGACCTGGGACGCGCTGCTCGAGGCGGACCCCGGGCTCGCGGAGCTGTTCACCGGCGAGGGGCCCGACGTCGTGGCCTGGCTGGCGTCGTGCCGGACGGTGCTCGACCGCTACTTCACGCTGGAGGACCCGCGCCGGCTCGAGCCCGCCGAGCGCGAGCTCTACGTCGAGGCCCTGCTCGACTCCAAGCTGCTGCTGCGGGGCTTCGTCGACCGGCTCGACATCGCCCCCGACGGCGCGATCAGAGTGGTCGACTACAAGACGGGCCGATCGGTCCCGGTCATGTTCGAGGCGAAGGCTCTGTTCCAGATGAAGTTCTACGCCCTGGTCATCTGGCGCACCCGCGGGGTGGTGCCGGCGATGCTGCAGCTGGTCTATCTCGGCAACGGCGAGATGCTCCGCTACGTCCCCGACGAGGACGACCTGGTCGCCACGGAGCGGAAGGTGGAGGCGATCTGGCGGGCGATCCAGCGCGCCCAGGAGACCGGCGACTGGCGACCGAACCGGTCGCGGCTGTGTGACTGGTGCTCGTTCCGGTCACTGTGCCCGGAGTTCGGAGGCACTCCCCCACCACTGCCTGCCCGGGCCGGCGACTCCGGAGAGCTCACCGAGGCCGATGTCGACTGAGACCGATCCACGCTGAACCCGGTCCGGGTCAGCCGACGTCGTTTCGCTCGGCCCACAACGCGGCCTGGGTGCGGTCCACGACGTCGATCCGCTGGAAGGTCGACGTCAGATGCGCCTTCACCGTCCGCTCCGAGATCCCGAGCCGGCGCGCGATCTGCTTGTTGGCCAGGCCCTGCCGGACCAAGGCGAGCACCTCGCGCTCGCGCGGCGTGAGGTCGGCCGCCGCGGAGGACGACGTGCGACGCGCACCGAGCAGCTCGCGGGCCGCGCGCGGGTTGATCGGAGACTCGCCCCGCGCGACCGCCCGGATCCCCCGCAGCACCTCGTCCGGGTCGGCGTCCTTCAGCAGATAGCCCAGCGCACCCGCGTCGAGGGCGCCGACGATCCGTTCGGCGTCGGAGTACGACGTCAGCACCAGCACGTCGGCCAGATCCTCGCCCACGATCTGGCGGGTGGCCGAGACCCCGTCGACGCCGGTCATCTGCAGGTCCATCAGCACCACGTCAGGCCGCAGCTCGCGCACGAGCACCACCGCCTCGGCACCGTCGCTCGCCGTGCCGACGACCTCCAGGTCGGGCTCGCCGCCCAGCAGCTGTTCGAGCCCCGCCCGCAGCATCGCGTGGTCGTCGACGATCACGACCCGGATCGACCCCTCACCCGACGGGCTCATCGCCGCTCCACCGCCACCCGCACCGTCGTACCTGCGCCCGGCCGAGAGTCCACCTGCACCCGGCCACCGCCGTCCTCCACCAGGCTCTGTAGTCCCCGTAGCCCGTAGGAGCCGTCGCGCCCCGGGTCCGCGACGTCGAACCCCACCCCGTCGTCCGCCACGCTCAACCACACCTGCCGCTCGTCGCCCCGGACCTCCACCGACAGGTGTGAGGGCTGGGCGTGACGCACCGCGTTGCGGATCGCCTCCTGGGCGACGCGCCACACCAGGGTCACCACGTGGTCGGGTGCACCCTCGATCCCGCTCACCGACACCGACACCTCGATCCCGGCCGTCACCGCCGGCGCCGTCAGGTCCTCCAGGGCCGCGCCGAGACCGGCGGCGTCCAGTCCCGGCGGATGGATCTCCACCAGGAGCGAGCGCAGCTGTCGCAGGGAGCGGCGCAGCGCGTGGCTCGAGTCCTGGAGCTCCGAGCTCAGGCGCGGGGAGAGTCCCGGCTCGCGGGCCGTGGCGGAGAGCGCGAACGCCGTCCCGGCCAGCTCCTGCACCACCCCGTCGTGCAGGTCCCGCGCGATCCGCCGCCGTTCCCCCTCCGAGGACTCCACGGCCCGGTGCAGCAGCCGCTCCCGCGCCCGCGAGGCCCGCGTCAGCCGAAGCGTGAGCACTCCGAGCAGCGGGACACCGAGCAGCAACAGCGCCAGGAGCGCCCCGACGGTGACCCGCCGGAACGGCTGGAGGATGTCCACAGCGCGTGCCTTCACCGTCTCGACCGAGTAGTAGGCCTCGAACAGCAGCGGCTGGCCGCCGGGCGCCTCGATCCTGGTGTAGACCTCCAGCAGACCGCCCTCCTCGCTCTCGAACCGGTTCTCCCGGCGCCGTAGGTCCGAGACGCTGCCCTCGGTGTCGCCGCTGTGCAGTACGCTCAGCTGCTCGGCGTCCAGCCCGAACCTCCGGCCGATCAGCTGGGTCTCGTCGCTGTAGACGATGGTGCCGTCCGCTCGCCAGATCTTGATCCGGCGTACGTCGCCGACCACGAGCCGGTCGTGCACCAACCGGTCGAAGCGGTCGATCGCGCCCGCGTCGCCGTCGACCAGCCGGGCGGGCATCGCCGGCTCGGCCACCGAGTGCGCGAGCAGCTCGGTGGTGACCCGGGCGTCGGCGAGCGCCTCGGACCGAGCGGCTCGCTGGGAGAAGATCCCGGTGGCCCACCAGGTGATCGCGAAGAGCAGGATGCTCGCGACGACGAACTGCACCAAGGGGTTGGCCCAGGGTCGTCGCGGTCCGCTCACGCGCCACTCCTCACGGGGCGGGCAGACCCGGGACGGCCTGCATGGACGATCGGTCGGTCTGTCTCGGTCAGTACGCGTCGGCGTCGCAGCTGCTGGCCGGGTCAGAACGAGATGGTGCCACGGCAGACCTGGCCGGCGTGGGTGGCGCGGAAGACGAGCCGGTCCGTGCCGGCCAGGTTCGCGACCCGGCGCCCGACCTGGAACGACCCGCTGACGCCTGCGGTCGTCTTCGTGCCCTGTGCGGACAGGCTGCCGTTGTGCTTGAGCTTCCACCGCCACACCTGGCCCGACCGGTTGCTGTCGATCTCGCCCTCCACCTCGATGCGGCCGTTGTCGGGCTTGGCCTTGAGCTTCCAGTGTGCGCTGCCGGAGCAGCGGCCGCTGGTGCGGATGTCGTCACCGCCACCGTGGGAGGCGGCTGCGGGAGCAACCAGTCCCACGGGCAGGGTGAGCGCGGCAGCGGCGAGAGTGGCCAGAGCGGTGCGAGCGACCATGTCGGATCTCCTCGGAAAGGGGTTGAGGGCACCAGGATCCGTGGCCCGCGGTCGGAGATGCCATCGGTCGCTGGTACTACGACCTCTGCTTCTACGGGGCGTGCCGGGGAGCGGTTCAGGCCTCGTCGCGGTCCGAGGTCTCGTCCGGGTACAGCACGCACGCGACGTCGACCCCGCCGGCTCGTCGCAGCGCGGGGGGACCCGCCTTCTCGAAGTGGACGGTGACCCCGGGCCCGGTGTCCTCGATCGACGTGACTCCCGACCACAGCGGCTCGTCCGGATCCTCGCCCTTGATCCGGTCCAGGATGCCGCGCACCGCCGAGCTGCCACCACTGCCGAGCGTGGCGGTGGTGGACGGGGCGTCGAGGTGCTCGAGGTCGCCGAGGATCTGCTGCTCGTCGTCGAAGGCCGTGTCCGAACGGGTCCAGTGCTCCTCGACCAGGGCTCGCAGGTCGCGGGACTCCCAGCCGCACCCCCTCACCGCCTCGGGGCAGCGCGGGTGGAACGAGCAGCCCAGCGGCGGCTCCGCGGCGTCGGGGATCTCGCCGCGCGGAAGGTTGCGCGGGAGCATCTTCTCCGGGTCCGGTTCGGGGATCGCAGCCAGCAGCGCCTTGGTGTACGGGTGCCGCGGGTGGTCGAAGATCTCCTCGGTCGGACCGATCTCGACGACGCGACCGAGGTACATGATCGCGATCCGGTCGCAGAAGTACTTCGCCGTCGCCAGGTCGTGGGTGATGTAGACGTAGGTCAGCCCCAGATCGCGCTTGAGGTCGAGCATCAGCTGCAGGATCTTCGCGCGCACGCTCATGTCGAGCATCGACACCGGCTCGTCGGCGACCAGCACCTCGGGGTCGAGGATGATTGCGCGGGCGATCACGGCGCGTTGCTTCTGGCCACCGGAGAGGTCGGAGGGGAGCTTGGTCAGGAAGCGCTCGGTGGGACTCAGGCCGACCTTGTCCAAAGCCTCCTCGACCCGGCGCTTGAGCTCCGGTCCCTGCGCCATCCCGTGGATCACGAGCGGGTGCCCCACCGCCTCCTCGATCGTCATCGACGGGTTGAGGGCGGCGTGGGGGTCCTGGAAGACCATCTGCAGGTCGGTGCGGAGCCCGCGCAGCTCGGCACCGCGCATCTCGGAGACCACCCGGGGCCCGCGATCCGCGCTCTGGTAGGTGATCGACCCACTGGAGGTCGGCGCGAGGCCGAGGAGCGCCCGGCCCAGGGTCGTCTTTCCGGAGCCGGATTCGCCGACCACGCCGAGCACCTCGCCGCGCGCGAGCCGGAGGCTCACGCCGTCCACGGCCTTGACCACGCGTCCCTTGAGACCGAGCAGCCGGGAGAGGGCATTGCCCTGGAGCTGGAAGTGGACCGCGAGCTGGTCGAGGTCGAGGACGGTCGCCGACCGCTCCCGATTCTCGGTGGTGGCGGTGTCAGGCTTCGTCGGCAACGGCGATCTCCTCTCGTTCCAGCGGGGCGCGCTCGTCTTCCGAGAGGCTCAGCCCGTCGGACAGGTCGGCGGCCCAGCACGCGGCCCGATGGCCGTCGCCGTGGTCGCGGTCGACCGGGTCGCGCTCCGCACAGATCCGCATCGCGTCGGGGCACCGCGGGTGGAAGTGGCAACCGGACGGCGGCTCCACCAGGTCGGGCGGCGCGCCGTCGATGTAGTTCAGGCCCGTGGTCGACAGCGAGATCGTCGACCTCAGCAGCTCGCGCGTGTAGGGGTGCTTCGGGTGGCTGAACACGGCGGTGGCGTCGCCGATCTCGACGATCTCTCCGGCGTACATCACCGCGACACGGTCACACGCCTCGGCGATGATGCCGAGGTTGTGGGTGATCAGCAGCAGCGAGGTGTCGTACTCGCGCCGTAGGTCGTGCAGGATCCGGATGATCTGGGCCTCGACGAGCACGTCGAGCGCCGTGGTCGGCTCGTCGGCGACGACGAACGCCGGGCGCAGCACCAGAGCGAGCGCGATCATCAGTCGTTGCCGCATGCCGCCGGAGAACTCGTGGGGGTACGCCCGGTAGCGCGTCGGCGGGATGCCCATCACCCGCAGCACCTCGAGCGAGCGGCGGCGCACCTCGTCCTTGGAGATCCCCTTCTCGTGGGTGCGCAGGGTCTCCTCGAAGTGCTCCGAGATGCGCATCAGCGGGTTCAGCCGGGTCAGTGGCTCCTGGAAGATCATCGCCAGGTCCGTGCCGCGCAGGTCGCGTTGCTCCCGGGCCGAGAGATGCAGCAGGTCCAGGCCCTGGAACTCCAGCTCGCCGTCGCGAGCGCTGCCGTCGGGCAGCAACCCGATCAGTCCCCGGCCGAGCGTGGACTTGCCGCACCCGGACTCCCCCACCAGGCCGAGGATCTCGCCACGCCGGATCTGGAAGCTGACCCCGTCGACGGCCCGGACGGGGCCGCGGTCGGTGGCGTACCAGACCCGCAGGTCGCGGGCCTCGAGGACCGGCCCGTCGTCCTCGTGGGCACTGTGCTCGACGACCGTCACGACGACACCTCCTCGCCGGCGGTCCGGGCGGGGAACACGACCTTCTGGAGCCGGCGCCGACGCAACGCCGGGTTGATCCCCTCGTTGAGGCCCTCCCCCACGAAGGTGAGCCCGGTGATCAGCAACACGATCATCAGCCCGGGCCAGAACGCAGGCAACCAGTTCCCTGCCTGGGCGTCGTCGAGGGCGCGGCTGAGGTCGTAGCCCCACTCGCTGGCCTCGTTGGGCTGGATGCCCAGTCCGAGGAATCCGAGCGCGGCCAGGGTACCGAGAGCGTCGGCTGCGTTCAGGGTGCCGAGCACCGGCACCGACTGCACGACGTTGCCGAACAGGTACTTGCGCATGATCGTCAACGGTGGGGCGCCGATCGCGCGCGCGGCTTCGACGTACGTCGCCTCGCGCGCCGAGACCGTGGTGTTGCGCACGACGCGGAAGTACTGGGGGATGTAGATCGCGGTCAGCGACAGGGCGGCTGCGACGACTCCCCCGCCGAGCGTGTTCTTGAGCAGGAACGCGAAGACGATGGCCAGCAGCAGCGACGGGAACGCGTAGATCGCGTCCATCAGGAAGACCAGGACCCGGTCGATCCAGCCGCCGACGAATCCGGAGAGCAGCCCGAGCGGCACGCCGATCACGCCGGCGAAGGCCACCGACATGACGACCACCTCGAGCCCGGTCCGGGCGCCCCAGATCATCCTCGACGCGATGTCGTAGAACTGGTCGTTGGTGCCGAGCCAGTGATCGCTCGACGCACTGCCCAGCTTGGGGAACTTCACGCCGTCCACGGCGGTCTGGTTGAAGTGGTACGGCGCGATCCACGGCGCGAAGATCGCGAAGACGACGAACACCAGGGTGATGAAGAGCCCGACCAGGAAGATCCACCGGGACAGGCCTTTGGTGTTCCAGATCTGCCGGAACCAATGCGGCATGCGCACAGCCATCAGTACCTCACTCGCGGGTCGACGAGAGCGTTGATGATGTCCACCAGGACGCTGACGATGACCACCACGATCGCGAAGAACGTCACGAGCCCTTGGACGGCGATGTAGTCGCGGCCGTTGAGGTAGGTGATCAGGGCCGTTCCCAGCCCCGGCCAGTTGAAGGTCCGCTCGGTGAGGACCGCACCCGAGAGCGTGAGCGCGACCTGGAGGCCGATCACAGTGATCACCGGCACCAGCGCGTTGCGGAAGGCGTGCTTGCGGATCACCCGGCCCTCTTTGATGCCGCGGGCCCGCGCCGCCTCGACGTAGTCGCCCTTCATGGCCTGGATGACGTTGACCCGGACCAGCCGGATGATCACCCCCATCAGCAGCAGACCCAGCGTGAAGCACGGCAGCACGTGGTGCTTGAGCACGTCGGTGATCGCGTCGCCGTGTCCGTACAGGACCGCGTCGACCAGCATGATGTGCGTCTTCGTCGGGACCTCGAACGCGACCACGGGGGAGGCGATCCCGAACGTCGGCCACGACGGGAGGAACTTGATCACCAGCGCAACCAGCATGATCCCGACCCAGAAGATCGGCGCCGCGTAGGTGACGACTCCGAAGACCCGGATGCCCGCGTCGAGAGCGGTGTCACGCCGGCGCCCGGCCAGGCGACCGAGCGGCACCCCGACGGCGACGGCGAACAGGAACGCACCGAGGGTCAGCGTCAAGGTGGCGCCGCCCTGATCGCGGATCACCGTGAGCACCGGCTCCTTGTCGGTGATCGTGGTCCCGAAGTCGAACCGGCAGACGTGGCCGATGTACTCGACGTACTGCTGGATCAGCGGCTTGTCGAGACCCAGCTGGTGCTGGCGCTGCGCGATCGCGGCGGGGCTGAGCTTGTCACCGACGGCCGCGGTCACCGGGTCGCCGGGCGCCACCCTCAGCAGGATGAACACGAGCGTGAGAAGCACCCACATCATCGGGATCACCAGGAGCACGCGGATCCCGATGTACTTGAGCAGCGATCCGGAGCCGGATCCTGAGCTCATCCTCTACGCCTCCCAGCCTCACCCGTGGCGACGACAGTTGACCACATCGTGGCAGCGGTCGGGAGGGCCCACCCGTGGGTGCGCCCTCCCGACCGGAGTGCGGTCAGCTCTTGCTGATCAGCCAGAACCGGAAGATGTACGTCGGGTCCAGCGTCTCCTGGACCCCCTGCACACCCTTCGCGGTGATGGCGATGTTGCCGCCGTTCCAGGACGGGATGATCGGCACGTCGTGAGCCGTGATGTCCTGGAGTTGCCCGATGATCTGGTCGCGCTTGCTCTGGTTGGTCTCACCGAGCTCCTGGGTCAGGAGCTTGTCCACCTTGGCGCTCTTGTAGCCGTTGGCGTAGAACCCACCGTCCCGCAGGAA
The DNA here is from genome assembly GCA_025924815.1 of Nocardioides sp. GTDB lineage: Bacteria > Actinomycetota > Actinomycetes > Propionibacteriales > Nocardioidaceae > Nocardioides. The sequence continues at coordinate 4,783 of JAICHQ010000073.1, read as the reverse complement.
CGGCGTGAGGTAGTTGTCGGCGTCCAGGAAGTCCGGGTACCAGCCGAGCATGAACAGGTCGTAGGCGTCCTGCTTGTAGAGCGTCTGGTACTGCTCCCACTCGGCGTCGTCGGTGGTGGCCTTGAACAGTCCGCTGTTGTTCAGCTCGTCGGCCAGCTCCTGCGCCTCGTCGACGGCGTTGGGACCGTAGTGCGACGGGGTGTAGCCCAGCTTGATCGGCACCGGCGTCTGCACGCCGGCCTTGGACAGGATCTGCTTGGCCTTGTCGACGCTGGGTGCGCCGTACATGGACTTGAAGGAGTCCTTCTGGCCGCCGAAGCCCGGAGGCACGATCGAGTACGACGGCGTGACGGTGCCGTCGTAGGCGTTCTTCGCGATCGCGTCACGGTCGATCAGCTGGGCGACCGCCTGCCGGACGGCGAGCTGCTTGCCGTCGGCCGTGCGGAAGTCCCAGACCCAGTACCGGAACTCGGAGCCCTTGCCCCGGACGACCTCGACGTTGCCGTTCTGCTCCAAGGACGTTATGTCCGTCGGCGACAGGGTGCGCCAGGCGATGTCGAGCTGGCCGGTGGCGACGGCGGTCTTCAGGGCCGACGGGTCGCTGAAGAACGAAACCAGGATGGTCTGGGTCTTCGGCTTGCGGTCACCGGAGTACTTGTCGTTGGCGACGTACGCCCAACCGGTCTTCTTGTCGAACTTGCTCAGCGTGTACGGACCGGAGCCGACCGACTGGTCGTCGGGCAGGAGCTTGTCGGCCGGGTAGACCTTGTGGTCGACGATCGACGCCGCGGGCGTCGTGAGGACCTTCATGAAGGTCAGGTCGGGGCCGTTGAGGTGGAAGACCACCGTCTGGGGGTCTGGCGTCTCGACCGCACCGGGGGCGAGGTCGGGCTTCTTGTCGTCGCCGTTGCTGATCGAGCCGAGCAGCGACGACGCGCCGTTCGGGTCGGCGATCTGGATGTTGCGCTGCAGCGAGAACTTCACGTCCTCGGAGGTCAGCGGGTCGCCGTTGGAGAAGGTGTCGCCGGCCCGCAGCTTGCAGGTGATCGTCTTCGGGTCGTCCTGCGTGCAGCTGGCCGCATCCGGCACGGGGTCGGTGCCGTTCGGCGGGATCACCATCAGCGTCTCGAAGATGTTCCACTGGATGTTCCACGAGCCGAAGTCGTAGGAGCCGGCCGGGTCGACCGCGGTCACCGGGTCGGTGGTGCCGAGGGTGATGGTGCCGCTCGCGCCGCTGCCGGTCCCGGAGGTGTCGTTGCTGCTGTTGCTGCTGCCGCAGGCGGCCAAGGCCACGGCGAGTGCGCCGCTCCCGACTATCGCCACGAGCTTGTGTCGGATCACGAGTCATCCCCTCGTTTGCAGGTGTGCCGCGCCGGCTTGGCTCCGCCGGGCGCTTCGTCTCGAGAACATAGCCTGTGCCCCCGGTAGGGTCCATCACCGCCCGGCCACCTGAGGTCGCGATCCCACAACGATTGGGAAACGGCCTCCTCGATGGGTGGACCACCCTGGCGGGATCGTTCCGACCTGCGGATCCGTGCCGCGTGGAGTACCTCAGGAGGGCATCGGGCTCGAAGCGGTGAGTCCGGCCAGGGACTCGGTGAAGACCCGTCCCGGACCCGACGGGACCGCGACATGCAGCGGGGCGCAGAGGACCGTGCACCCCGCAGACGCCGCGGAGGTGGCGCCCGTGTCGGAGTCCTCGATCGCCAAGCAGTCACCGGCGAGTACGTTGAGCCGGCGCGCAGCGGTCAGGTAGGGCTCCGGGTGCGGCTTTCCCCGGTCGACGGTGTCGCCGGTGACCACCGTGGCGAACGTCCCCTCGGGGAGTCGCTCGAGGATCGGCTTCACGAACCGGGTCCACGACATCGTCACCAGGGCGCAGGGCACGCCGGCCTCGCGCAGCGACGCGAGCAGCTCCCGCGACCCCTCCCGCCACGGCACCTCCTGCTCGACCTGCTCGATCACCGAGTCCAGCATCTCCTCGACGATCTGCGCGGGCGTCCGGTCGATGCCCATCTGCTCGCGCATCAGGCGCGCGGCGTCGATGAGGTCGAACCCGACCACCTCCAACGACTGCGCGAGCGTCCAGGTGGCGCCGTACCTCTCCGCCAGGGCCATTTCGGCGACGGTCCAGTACGGCTCGGTGTCGACCAGGGTGCCGTCCATGTCCCACAGGACGGCGGCGTAGGAGTCGATCCGACGGCCCGCGGAGTCCGGGCGCACCCGGGAGCCGGGCTGACGCACGGGTTCAGTCCTCCGGGTCGTAGCCGAGGTTGGAGGAGAGCCACCGCTCGGCTTCGGCCTGCGTCCAGCCCTTCCGCTCGGCGTAGTCGGCCACCTGGTCCGCCGCGAGCCGCCCCACCACGAAGTACTGCGACTCCGGATGGCTGAAGTAGAGGCCCGACACCGACGCCCCCGGCCACATCGCCATCGACTCGGTCAGCTCCATCCCCGTGTGGGTCCCGACGTCGAGCAGGTCCCACAGCGTCCGCTTCTCGGTGTGGTCGGGGCTGGCCGGGTAGCCGGGCGCGGGCCGGATCCCGGCGTACTGCTCCTTGATCAGCTGTCGGTTGTCCAGGTGCTCGTCGGGCGCGTAGCCCCAGAGCTCGCGGCGCACGCGCTCGTGCATCCGCTCGGCGAACGCCTCCGCCAGCCGGTCGGCGAGCGACTCGAGCAGGATCGCGGAGTAGTCGTCGAGGTCGCGCTTGAACTCCATGATCTTGTCCTGGGCGCCCAGTCCGGCGGTGACCGCGAACATCCCGACGTGGTCCTTCAGGCCGGTCTCGCGGGGCGCGACGTAGTCAGCCAGGCATCGGTTGGGTACGCCGGCGCGGTGCGCGCCCTGCTGACGCAGCTGGTGGAGCACGACGTGCGGCTCGGTCCGCTGCTCGTCGAGATAGACCTCGATGTCGTCGCCCACGGAGTTGGCCGGGAAGAGTCCGACGACGCCGTTCGCCGTCAGCCATCTCTCGTCGACCACTCGGTCCAGCATCCGCTGGGCGTCGTCGTAGAGCTTGCGCGCGGTCTCGCCGGAATCGGCGTCCTCGAGGATCTCGGGGAACGACCCCTTCATCTCCCAGGCGTTGAAGAACGGCTGCCAGTCGATGTAGCGGCGGAGGTCGGCCAGGTCGGCGTGTGGGAAGACGCGCACGTGCTGGGTGGCGCCCGGACGGCCGGTGACCGGTGAGACGTCGTGGTCCTGCTGCAGGAGCAGGCGAGGGCGCGGGGGCCGATAGCCCTGCCAGTCGATCGTGGTCCGGGCGGCCCGGGCGTCCTCGATCGTGGCCAGGGGCCGGTCGTTCTTGGCCGCGTGCCGTGCGCGCAGTGCGTCGTAGTCAGTCTTCACGTCCGCGAGCAGCTTCTCGCGGTTGGTCTCGTGCAGCAGCGCCGCCGTGACCGGCACCGACCGCGAGGCGTCCTTCACCCACACGACGGGGCCGTCGTACTTGGGGTCGACCTTCACCGCCGTGTGCGCGCGCGACGTGGTCGCCCCGCCGATGAGCAGCGGCAGGGTGAAGCCCTGACGCTGCATCTCCGCCGCGACGTTGACCATCTCGTCGAGGCTGGGTGTGATCAGGCCGGACAGCCCGATCGCGTCCGCCCCGACCTCACGCGCGGTGTCGAGGATCTTCTGGGCAGGCACCATCACGCCGAGGTCGATCACCTCGTAGTTGTTGCACTGGAGCACGACGCCCACGATGTTCTTGCCGATGTCGTGCACATCGCCCCGGACCGTCGCGGTGACGAGGGTGCCGTTGGTGTCCTTCTGCTGGGCGAGCTCGGGGTCCTTGGCCTTCTCCTCCTCGATGAACGGGATGAGGTGGGCCACCGCCCTCTTCATCACGCGCGCGCTCTTGACGACCTGGGGCAGGAACATCTTGCCGGCGCCGAAGAGGTCGCCGACGACGTTCATGCCGTCCATCGGGGGCCCCTCGATCACCTCGATCGGGCGCCCTCCGGCGCCGGCGATCTCCTGCCGCAGCGCCTCGGTGTCGTCCACGACGTGGGCGTCGATCCCCTTCACCAGGGAGTGCGTGATCCGCTCGCGCAGCGGCAGCTCGCGCCACTCCTCGGCGGCCTCGTCCACCTCGCCGGCGGCGACGTTGTAGCGCTCGGCGATCTCCAGCAGCCGCTCCGCCGCGTCGGGGCGACGGTCGAGGACGACGTCCTCGATCCGCTCGCGCAGCTCCGGGTCGACCTGGTCGTAGACCACGAGTGCGCCCGCGTTGACGATGCCCATGTCCAGACCGGCCGCGATCGCGTGGTACAGGAAGACCGCGTGGATCGCCTCGCGCACCGGGTTGTTTCCCCGGAACGAGAAGCTGACGTTGGAGATGCCCCCGGAAACCAGCGCCCCGGGCAGGTTCTGCTTGATCCAGCGGGCGGCCTCGATGAAGTCGATGCCGTACGTCGCGTGCTCCGCGATGCCGGTCGCGACCGGGAAGACGTTGGGATCGAAGATGATGTCCTCGGTGGGGAAGCCGACCTGCTCGGCGAGGATCCGGTAGGCCCGCTCGCAGATCTGGATCCGGCGCTCCAGGGTGTCGGCCTGGCCGTCCTCGTCGAACGCCATCACGACCACCGCCGCGCCGTACCGGCGGCAGAGACGGGCGTGCTCGACGAACGCCTCTTCGCCCTCCTTCATGGAGATCGAGTTCACGATCGCCTTGCCCTGCACGCACTTCAGGCCGGCCTCGATCACCTCCCACTTGGAGGAGTCGACCATCACCGGCACCCGGGAGATGTCGGGCTCGGAGGCGATCAGCTTGAGGAAGCGGTCCAT
>JAICHQ010000072.1 GCA_025924815.1 Nocardioides sp. | reverse complement strand
GATCTCGACGAAGTCGGCCACCGAGGAGCCTCGGCGGCCCGGAGTGGTCGGCTTGTACTTGCGGATGGCCATGACTGTTTCGTTACCTCGCTCTGCCTCTGGACGGCCCGGTCAGGAGACCGGATCTCCGAAGATGTCGATGCGGTGACCCTCGGCCAGGCTGACGATGGCGCGCTTGGTGTCCTTGCGCCTGCCGATCCCGGTACGGGTGCGACGGGTCTTGCCCTGCCGGTTGAGGGTGTTCACCGAGGTGACCTTGACGCCGAAGACCTTCTCGACCGCGATCTTGATCTCGGTCTTGTTGGCGTCGGGGTGCACCAGGAACGTGTACTTGTTGGCGTCGAGCAGGCCGTAGCTCTTCTCCGACACCACGGGTGCGAGCAGGATGTCGCGGTGGTCCTTGTGCAGGGTGCTCACTTCTGGTCCTCCTCGACGTCGTCGGCGGCCTCGGCGGCAGATCCGCCACCGGCGCGGGTCAGGCCGGCGGCCTCGGCTGCCTCGGCGGACTTGAAGTAGTACTCCGCCTCGGTCTGGTCGTACCACTGGCCGTCGGGCTCGTGGTAGAGACCGGAGTCGGCGTTGCCCTTGACCTCGTAGCCCTTCGGCGCGCCGCCGCTCTTCAGGGGGGCCTTCGCGCCCCGGGGCAGCTCGGGCTTGGCGTCGTCGGTGGACTCCGTGGCCGGCGCCTCGGTCGACTTCTCGGACGGGGCGGCCTTCTCCTTCGGCTCGACCGGGACCGCGACCAGCGCCGCGGGACGCTCGCTGGAGGACGCGGTGCCGCCGACGAAGGCGTCGTAGGCGCCACGGGTGAAGACCACGTCGTCGGCGGCCAGCACGTCGTAGGTGTTGAGCTGGTCGACGGCGACGATGTGGGCCTCGACCGCGTTGCGCAGCGAGAGCCAGGTCAGCGCGTCCGCGCGCTCGAGCACCACGAGGAAGTTCGCACGCTCGGCGACCACTCCTCGCAGAGCGGCCAGCGCCGACTTGGTCGACGGCGCGTCACCCGAGACCAGGGCCTCGACGACGTGGATGCGACCGTCGCGCGCCCGGTCGGACAGCGCACCGCGCAGGGCGGCCGCCACCATCTTCTTCGGGGTGCGCTGGGCGTAGCTGCGCGGCTGCGGACCGTGGACGGTGCCGCCACCGGCGAACTGCGGAGCGCGGGTCGAGCCCTGACGGGCGCGCCCGGTGCCCTTCTGCTTGTACGGCTTGCGGCCACCGCCGCGGACCTCGCCGCGGGTCTTGGTGGCGTGCGTGCCCTGGCGAGCCGCCGCCTGCTGGGCCACCACGACCTGGTGGATCAGCGGGATGTTGACCTCGGCGTCGAAGATCTCGGCGGGCAGGTCCACCTCGACGATCGTCGCCTTCGCGGACGAGCCGGCCTTCTTGGTGGTGGTTGCCATGGTCAGGCCTCCTTCTGCGCGCTCTTGGCGGCCGAGCGGAGGACGATGAGCCCGCCCTTGGGGCCGGGGACGGCGCCCTTGAGCAGGATCAGGCCCTTCTCGGCGTCGATCGCGTGGACGACGACGTTCTGGGTGGTCACCGTGTCGCTGCCCATGCGGCCGGACATCCGGACCCCCTTGAAGACGCGACCCGGGGTCGCGCAGGCACCGATCGAGCCGGGCTTGCGGTGGTTCTTGTGGGCGCCGTGGGACGCGCCGACGCCGTGGAAGCCGTGGCGCTTCATGGTGCCGGCGAACCCCTTGCCCTTCGTCGTGCCCGTGACGTCGATGACGTCGCCCGCCGCGAAGGTCTCGGCCGGGAGCTCCTGGCCGACGGTGTAGGAACCGGCGTCGGCGGTGCGGATCTCGGCCAGGTGCCGGCGCGGGGTCACGTCCGCCTTCGCGAACTGACCGGCATCGGGCTTGGTGACCTTGCGGGCGTCGACCTCGCCGAACCCGACCTGGATGGCGTTGTAGCCGTCGGTCTCGGGCTTGCGGACCTTGGTGACGACGTTCGTGGACGCCGCGACGACGGTCACCGGCACGATCCGGTTGTTGTCGTCCCACATCTGGGTCATGCCGAGCTTGGTGCCCAGCAGCCCCTTCACGTTTCGCTCAACAGTCATCTCAGCAGCCTCAGAGCTTGATCTCGATGTCGACGCCGGCGGGCAGGTCGAGGCGCATCAGGGAGTCGACGGTCTTCGGCGTGGGATCGATGATGTCGATCAGCCGCTTGTGGGTGCGCATCTCGAAGTGCTCGCGCGAGTCCTTGTACTTGTGGGGCGAGCGGATGACGCAGTACACGTTCTTCTCGGTCGGCAGCGGCACCGGGCCGGCGACCTTGGCACCCGTGCGGGTGACGGTGTCCACGATCTTGCGCGCCGAGGTGTCGATCACCTCGTGGTCATAGGCCTTGAGCCTGATGCGGATCTTCTGTCCCGCCATAGGTCTCTCTCGTCCTTCGTGTCGTACTGCCTGGTCATCCGTCTCCGCCGTCCGGGCCACCGGATCCACGACCCCCGAGGTCGGGCGTGTCGCACTGGGCGGCACACAGATCTCCCGTGCTGGCCGATCTGCATCGTGTTGGTGGTGCCCGGCCGCAGGGGCCGAGCCATCGGGTCTCCAGGTGCGGCGCGACGCACAGCGACAACGAACCAGCAGGAGACGCGATTCAGAAGTCAAGTGCGCCGCACCCCGGCAACCCGCCGGAGCAACCGCACAATCCTGACAGATCCCGCCGAGCACGACAAATTCGCGGATGTAGGGCGGAGGCGTCGCCTGCCGGTTCGGCACGCGTGGCCGCCCGGCACCTGACAGGATGGGCGCTCGCGGCGCGGGGACGGGTCCGGCGGCGACGTCCATGAGGGGAGCCAGGCGTGTCGGGAGACCAGCCTCCTCCGCCCGGATGGCAGGAGCCCGAGCCGGCCGATCCCCCCGGGTGGCGCGCGGGTTCGCCGTCACCACCGGCGGCTCCGCCCGGATGGCAGCCTTACCAGGGCCAGTACCCGGGTCAGTACCCGCAGCCGCAGCCGCCATACGCCTACCCGGCCGGGGTGCCGGTCGCGCACAAGCCGGGGGCGATCGCGCTGCGACCGCTCGCGCTCGGTGACATCTTCGACGGGGCCTTCCGGATCATCCGCTACAACCCCGGCGCCACCATCGGGGCCGCCGTGCTGGTGTCCGCGGTCGCGATGGTGGTGCCGGTGGTGGTGGGACTGGCGTCGGGCTCCACGGGCGGGCTGACCCCGGATCCGGACACCGGGAACCTGTCCGACAGCCAGATCGTGACCCTGCTGGTCGCCCTCGGCGGCCTTCTGGCCGGCTCGCAGCTGCAGTCGATCGGGCTGCTGTTCGTCTCCGGGATGATCGCGCACGTCACCTCCGCGGCGGCCGTCGGCCGCAAGCTCAGCATGAGCGAGGCATGGGCGGCCACGCTGGGGAAGCGCTGGCGGCTGCTCGGCATGTCGTTCCTGCTCGGCCTCGGCGTGATCGCGGTGGCCACCGTCGCGGTCGGGCTGGTCGTGCTGGCCGCGGTCGCCTTCCGGGCGCCGGTCGGCGAGGTGGTCCTGTTCGGCGTGGTGGTCGGGCTGATGCTGGTCGTCGGCTACCTGTGGTTCTGGGTCCGGATGCGAGCCCTGGCGGTGCCCGCGCTGATGCTCGAGCCGGTGGGGGTGTTCGGGGCGATCGGGCGCGCGATCCGGCTCTCCCGCTCCCAGTTCTGGCGTCTGCTCGGCCTGCTGCTGCTGGTGGCCCTCGTCGTGGGGGTGGCCGGAGGTGTCATGCGCGCGCCGTTCAGCATCGCCGCCCAGGTCTTCCTGACCGGCTCGACCGACACCGGGTACGGCCTGCTGACCTACCTGCTGCTCACCGCGGTCGGGACGGTCATCTCGTCCGCCGTGCTGCAACCGTTCTCCGCGGCCGTGTCGGCACTGCTCTACATCGACCAGCGGATCCGCAAGGAGGCCTACGACGTCGAGCTGCTCGGCCGGGCCGGGCTCCCGCCCGCCTGATGCTCACCCCGGGACCGCCGCTTCAGCCCTCGGGTGACGAGGGCCGCCGGCTCCTGCGCGACGAGCTCCTGCACGGCGAGTACCACCGCCGGCAGCTCCTCCAACGGATCCTCGGCTGGCTGTGGCGCCGGCTCGAGGGCGGAGTAGGGGCGGCGTCCGGGACCGGATGGGTGGCGACGTTCGTGACGATGCTGATCGGCGCCGCGCTCGTGGTCGGGCTGGTCCGGATCGTCTCGCGAGTACGCCGGAACCGCCCGACGCGGGCACAGCGCGAGGTCCTGGGGACCGACGGCCGCCCCTCGGCGGCCGACCTGCGCCGACGCGCGGAGGCCGCGTTCGCGTCGGGCCGCTACGGCGACGCCGTGACCGACGCCTTCCGCGCGCTCGCCGTGCGCCAGGTCGAGCGCGGCCGGCTGCACGACCTCCCGGGCACCACGGCCCACGAGGTCGCGGCCAGCCTCGCCACGACGTACCCGTCCCACGCCGAGGGCATGGGTCGCACCGCCGACCTCTTCGACGCGACGCTGTACGGCGACCGGCCCGCGAGTCACGAGGACGCGGTCCGGGTGCTCGAGCTCGACGACGCCCTGGCGGGCACCGGATGAGGTGGCTCGCGGGCCATCGGCTGGCCGCGTTCGTCGTCGCCGCCGCCGTCGCCGCCGTGGTGGTGTCGGCCTGGCTGGGGCGGAACGACCGCACCCATCCCGCTGCGCTCGACCCCGGCAACCCCGACGGCGGCGGCGCGCAGGCGGTCGCGCGCGTGCTGGCCGGGCAGGGCATCGACGTCGAGGTCGTCCGCTCCGCGGCGTCCTTCGAGCGCGCACGCACCGGCGCCACCACCACCATCGTGGTCACCTCCAGCAGCCACCTCGGGAGCTCGACCACGGCCCGTTTGCTGCAGCACCAGGGCGCGGCCGACCTGGTCGTGGTCGCCCCCGGACCCCCGCTCCTGCGTCAGCTCGGTGTCGCCCAGGTGCCGGTGACCACGTCGGCCGACGGCCCGGTCGGGGCCGGCTGCCCGGCGTACGACGGACTCACCGTGCGGGTCGAGCACGCCCAGGCCTACCCGACCGCAGGCTGCTTCCGCGGCCCGGAGGGCGTCCTGCTGTCCCAGCCCCGGCCGGGGCTCACCCTGCTCGGCGCCCCGGGGTTGCTGACCAACGACCAGGCCCTCGACGGCGACAACGCGGCCGTGGCCCTACGGCTCCTCGGACAGCGGCGGCACCTGGTCTGGTACGTGCCCTCGCTCGGCGACCTCGAGGGCGCCGACGCCGTCTCGCTCGGCAGCCTCCTGCCGGACTGGCTGGAGCCGGGTCTCTGGCTGCTGGCAGCGGTGGGGATCGCCTCGATCGGCTGGCGCGCCCGGCGTCTCGGGCCGCTCGCCCGGGAGCCGTTGCCGGTCGAGGTCAAGGCGGTCGAGACCACGCGCAACCTCGGGCGCCTCTACCGTCGTTCGGGTGATCGCCGACACGTCGCGCACACCCTGCGGTCCGCGGCACGGGCACGTCTGGCCGAACGGCTGCGGCTGTCCCGCCGCGTCGGCCCGGACCGGTTGACCGGCGACGTGGCCGCGCGCACCGGCCGGACGGTCGAGGACGTCGAGTCCCTGATCGGACCCACCGCACCGCCACCCGGCAACGACCGGGAGCTGACCGACCTGGCCCAGCGCCTGACCGAGCTCGACAGAGAGGTGTCCCACCGATGACCACACCGGTCAGCCCCCCGAGCGACCACGACGCGCGCGAGCGCCTGGGCGCGGTCCGTACCGAGGTGGCCAAGGCGGTGGTCGGCCAGGACGCCGCCGTCTCCGGGCTGCTGGTCGCGCTGCTGTGCGGCGGGCACGTCCTGATGGAGGGTGTGCCGGGCGTCGCCAAGACGCTGCTCGTGCGCAGTCTCGCGGCCGCGCTGTCGGTGCGAACGCGCCGCGTGCAGTTCACACCCGACCTCATGCCCGGCGACATCACCGGGTCGATGGTCATCGACAGCAGCCGGGGGGAGCTGGCGTTCCGCGAGGGGCCGGTGTTCACCCACCTCCTGCTCGCCGACGAGATCAACCGCACCCCACCCAAGACCCAGTCGGCGCTGCTGGAGGCGATGGAGGAGGGACAGGTCAGCGTCGACGGCGTCTCGCACGCGCTGCCGCGCCCCTTCCTGGTCGCCGCGACCCAGAACCCGATCGAGTACGAGGGCACCTACCCCCTGCCCGAGGCCCAGCTCGACCGGTTCCTGCTCAAGGTCGTGCTGCCCGTGCCGGACCGCGCCCAGGAGCTGGAGATCGTCAGCCGGCACGCCGCGGGCTTCGACCCGCAGGACATCGCGGCGTCCGGCGTGAGCGCGGTCGCGGGTGCCGACGACATCGAGGCCGGACGGCTCGGCGTACGCCGGGTCCAGGTGTCTCCCGAGGTCGCCGGGTACGTCGTCGACGTCGCCCGCGCGACCCGCCAGTCGCCCTCGCTCGGCCTCGGCGCCAGCCCGCGTGGCGCGGTCGCGCTGATGCGGACCGCCCGGGCCTGGGCCTGGCTGTCCGGCCGCGACTTCGTGACCCCCGACGACGTCAAGGCCCTCGCCCAGGCCACCTTGGCCCACCGGCTCTCCCTGCGTCCGGAGGCGGAGCTCGAGGGGGTCCGGGTCTCGGCGGTGCTCTCCTCCGCCCTGGCCTCGGTCCCGGTCCCGCGCTGATCCCGGCATGGCCATCACCGGGCGCGTCCCCCTGCTGCTCCTCCTGGGGCTGGTGGCGGTCCTGGCGCGCCCGGCCGGCTCCACGGCCTGGCTGTGGCTCCTGGTCGTCGTCCTCCTGGTCGGCCTCGACCTCCTGCTGGCGCCCGCTTCGGGCTCCTTGACCGTGGCCCGGCGGCCACCCGGCCGCGTCCGGGCCGGACACGAGACCGCGAGCACGGTGAGCGTGGAAAACCGGGGCTCGCGCCGGGCGAACCTGCTCGTGCGCGACGCCTGGCAGCCGTCCGCCGGAGCGCACGGCAACCGCCACCGGCTGCGCCTCGCCGCAGGGGACCAGGCCCTGCTGTCGACGCCCCTTCGACCGACCCGGCGCGGTGAGCTCGCGGCCCTCGGGGTCACGGTGCGCAGCTTCGGGCCGCTCGGCCTGGCGGCTCGGCAGCGCACGCTGGAGGCGCCTGCCGGTCTGCGCGCGGTCCCGCCCTTCGAGTCGCGCAAGCACCTGCCGTCCCGCCTGGCCCGGCTGCGCGACCTCGACGGCCGGTCGGCCGTGCGGGTGCGCGGGCAAGGCACGGAGTTCGACTCGCTGCGCGAGTACGTGCGGGGCGACGACGTCCGTTCGATCGACTGGCGGGCGTCCGCCCGCAACCGGAGCGTCGTCGTCCGCACCTGGCAGCCCGAGCGCGACCGCCGGGTGGTGCTCGTCCTGGACACCTCGCGGGTCTCCGCCGGCCGGGTCGGCGACGTTCCCCGGCTGGACTCGGCGATGGAGGCCGCGCTGCTGATCACGGCCCTGGCCGCGCGCGCGGGCGACCGCGTCGACGTCGTGGCAGGCGACCGGCGGGTGCGCTCCCGGCTTCGTCTGGCCGGCGCCCGCGACGCCACCAGCCGTCTCGAGGACGCTCTCGCCGGGCTCTTCCCGGAGATCGCGGAGGCCGACTGGACCGGGCTGGCCGGCGCCGTCCAGTCGTTCGGCCGGCAACGCGCGCTGGTCGTCCTGCTCACTCCGCTCGAGCCGTCAGCGGTCGAGGAGGGCCTGCTGCCGGTGCTTCCGGTGCTGGTCGCCCACCACCGGGTCGTGCTCGCCTCGGTGCAGGATCCGGAGGTCGAGCGCCTGGCGGGCCGGCGCTCCGGGCTCGACGAGGTGTACGCCGCCGCCGCGGCCGAGCAGACCCTCTCCCGACGTCGCGCCACCGCCGACCTGCTGGAGGTCCTCGGCGTGCACGTGATCGACGTACCGGGCGAGGCGCTGCCACCCGCCCTGGCCGACCACTACCTCTCCCTGAAGGCCCGGGGCCTGCTCTGACGGCTGGGTCGGTCAGGCCCGCGCGGCGACGCGGTCGCCGAGGAGGGAGGGGTCGAGGTCACCGGTGTGGCCCCGGTGCACGGCCTGCCGGCCGAGCACGAAGACGTAGGTCAGGAACGTCGCCTCCGCGAGCACCCCGATCGCGATCCGGGCCCAGGTCGGCAGCGGCGACGGCGTCACGAAGGCCTCGATGCACCCGCTGACGGCGAGGACTCCGGCGACGCCCAGGGCGACGGTGCCGGCCGTGCGTCCCTCGCGCGCGAACGAGTCGGCCCGGGTCAGGTCGCCGGGCTCGACCCACGACCAGAAGAGCCGCAGGCCGACGCCTCCGGCCACGAAGACGGCGGTCAGCTCGAGCAGCCCGTGCGGCAGGATCAGGCCCCAGAACTGGGCCGCGTGCCCGTGCCGGGTCATGATCGAGCCGATGATCGCGAGGTTGGCGATGTTGGTGAACAGCAGGTAGAGCACCGGCAGGCCCAGCACACCGAGGGCCAGGCACAGCGCGGTGACCCAGACGTTGTTGATCCAGACCTCGGCGGCGAAGTGGGACGCGGCGTACTGGCTGTAGTAGCCCGAGAACCGGTGGTTGACCAGCTGGTCGACGTCACGGGACGAGAGCAGCGACTGCTCGACGTTCGGGTGGTCGAGAAGCCACCACATCATCACGGCCGTGACGACCGCGTTGGCCGCCGCCGTCGCCAGCCACCACCAGCGCAGGCGGTACAGCGCGGCCGGGAAGCGCTCGACGACGAACGTACGGACCCCGTGCCACGTCCCGCCCCGGGTGACGCCCGATCGGTTGCGGGCCCGGCTCAGCACCGACGACAGGTAGGCGACCACCGTCGCGTCGGGCGCGGTCGTGCGCACGACGGACAGGTGGGTCGCCACACGCTGGTACCGCTCGACGAGCTCGTCGCTCTCGCGGCCGTCGAGGCGGCGCTTCCTCGACAGGTCCTCGAGCCGCTGCCACTCGGCGTGGTGCGCGAGCACGTACGCGTCGAGGTCCATGTCGCGATGCTAGAGCGCACCGCCTCCCTATGCTGGCCGCGATGTCGGACTTCGCGATGCTGTCGTCGGACGACCTCGTCACCGGCGAGGCCGTCGCCCTCGACCTGCCGCCGGCGTCGGTGGCGGTGCGGATCGGCTCCGGGATCCTCGACGTGCTGGCGCTCGGCGCGGTCGCCTTCGCCGTGCTGTTCCTGGCCCTGGTCGCGAGCGCGCACGCCGACGGGGCCCTCCAGCACGTCGCCCTGGTCGGCTCCCTGATCGTGGTGTTCCTGGTCTACCCCACGACCATGGAGACGCTGACCCGCGGCAGGTCGCCGGGCAAGCTCGCGCTCGGCCTGCGGGTGGTGCGCGACGACGGCGGCACCGTGACCGCCCAGCAGTCCTTCGTCCGGGCGCTGGTCGCGGTGCCCGAGATCTACGTGCTCAGCGGTGGCCCGGCGTTCTTCAGCTGCCTGGTGAGCGCACGCGGCAAGCGGCTGGGCGACTACGCAGCGGGCACCTACGTCGTCCGCGACCGGGTCCGCCTCAGCCTCCCGCCCCCGCCGCCGATGCCTCCCGCGCTCGCGGAGTGGGCGGGCCGAGCGGACCTGCGCACTCCCCCGGTCCCCCTCGCGCTGGCGACCCGGCAGTACCTCGCACGCCTTCCCACGCTGGATCCGGCCTCGCAACGACGCGTGGGCGAGCTGCTCGCCCACCGGATGTCGGCGTACGTCGCCCCGCCACCGCCACCGGGCACTCCACCGTGGGACTTCCTCGCAGCGGTCGGCGCGATCGGCCGCGAGCGCGACCTCGCCGGGCTGCGTCGCGACGAGTCGTTGCGCGCTCGGCTGGTCGACCGCCGCCGCTGACCCTCCCTGCGCCGGGCCGGCTGGGTCAGGAGCCGCCGGACGACGCCGCCATCACGCCGCCGGCCACGAAGACGACCAGGACGACCAGGGCCAGGCCGAGCAGGACGGTGGACACGATGCCGAGGATCTTGCCGACGGTGATCTCGCTGCCACCGCTCCACCGGCCTGGCTGGGCCGCCATCTCACGCTCGGCCTTGCTGCCCATGGACCAGGCGAAGGGCCCGCACAGGCCGCAGACCACGATCCCCAGGATGCCGAGCACCAGGACCGTCACCGCCTGGGGATGCTTGGGCGGCTCCGGACGGTATGCGGGATAGCCCGGCTGGCCGGGGGGCCCGTACCCCGGTGGCGGCTGCTGCGTCATGGGCGGCGTTGTGACAGCCCGCGATCTGGTGTGCCGGTGCGACACCACCTGCCCTTGCCGGTGTCGCCGTGCCGACCTACCGTCGGACCATGCCCGTGCAGGCAGTGGGTGTGGTCGACCTGGCCCTGATCACGTTCGGTGTGGCCGGAGGGATCTGGCTGCTCGTCCATGCCGAGGAGATGCTGGGAGCGGGGGTCCGCGGCGCCGAGCGGATCGGCCTGCGGAAGCCGCCGCCCCGGAGGCCGGACGGGATGCCGATCGAGCGGATCGCCGCCGACCTGCGCAGGATCCGGCCGCAGGCGCGGCGCCCGGCCGTCGGCATGCCGATGGCTCGGCGGGTCGCGATCGTCGCGGCGTACGACGAGACGCTGCTGGACGCCTGCCGTGCCCTGGAGGTGCCGACCGAGCTGGACCGGATCACCGATGCCCTCGAGCGCGAGAGCGAGCGGCTGCGCACCGAGGCCGAGCTCGAGCGGGCCGGGGTCGACCTCGGCTGACCCGCCTCAGCCGCGGGTGTAGCACAGGTCGGTGATCGTGCGGCCCGCCTCGAGGCCCTTGCGCTCGAACTTCGTGACCGGCCGCTCCTCCCACCGCGGCACCACCCCTCCGGAGAGGGCGGGCTCGGCGTCGAGCACCGACCGCATCTGGGTGGCGTAGTCGGTCCAGTCGGTCGCCAGTCGCCAGCGAGCGCCGGGTGCGAGTCGCTCCGCCACGAGCGCGGTGAACTCCCGGTCGACCAGGCGCCGCTTGTGATGGCGGGTCTTGGGCCAGGGATCGGGGAAGAACGTCCACAGCTCGGCGAGGCCGCCGGGGCGGACGAGGTGCTGGAGCATCCAGACCGCGTCGATGCCGCAGAAGCGGACGTTGGTGGCGCCCGCCGCGGCCGCCTCCGCCAGGGATGCCGCGACGCCGGGACGCCAGACCTCCAGCGCCAGCACGTCGTACGCCGGTCGGGCAGCGGCCAGCACACCGGTCGCCTCTCCCACGCCCGAGCCGATCTCGACGATGAGGGGTGCCTCCCGCCCGAACCACTCGGCGAGCCGGAACCCGGGCCGGTCGACGGCGTCGTCGGGGATCACCCAGGCCGCGTGGTGGGCCTCCCACGCCTCGCGTTGCTGGGGGGTGAACCGGCTGCCACGCCGTGAGTAGCTGAGCACCTCGCGCATCCGCCGGCCGTCGTCGGTGAATCGCTGATGGGGGCGCGCAGGCGGGGTCGGTCCTGCCGTGGCCATGCCGACCATTGTCGCGGAGCGAGCGCAGGATCGACGTACTAGGGTCCGGTGCCGTGATCGACCCGCGCCCGCTCTGGGACTTCGACGACCCGGCTGCGTCCGGTGAGCGCTTCCTCGACGCGGCCGAGCGGGCCACCGAGCCGGACACGACGTCGTGGCTGACGCAGTACGCGCGAGCGCTCGGACTGCTGGAGAGGTACGACGACGCCATGAAGGTCCTCGACCGGCTCCACTCCGACGCGCCCGAGGCCGCCACATACCTCGCGCTCGAGCGCGGCCGGGTGCTGCGCTCGTCTGGCCGCGTCGAGGAGTCGCGGCCGCACTTCGCGAGCGCAGCGGCCGTGGCGCGGGCGGCGGGGCTCGAGGCGCTGCACGTCGACGCGCTGCACATGGTCGCCCTCGCCGCGCCCGAGGACGAGCGGCTCGCGCTGCACGAGGCGGCGCTCGACGTCGCCCGCACGTCCACCGACCCGCGGGCCCGCGACTGGGACGCGTCCCTGCTGAACAACCTCGGTATGGCCCACGCCGACGCCGGGGACTTCCAGGCAGCCCTGGCGGCGTTCGAGCAGGCCCTCGCGGCGCGCGAGCGCATCGGCGACCCGGACAGGATCCGGGTCGCGAAGTGGATGATCGCGTGGTCCTACCGCAACCTCGGTCGCCGCGAGGAGGCGCGGGCTCTCCTGCTGGTCCTCAAGGCCGAGCTGGAGACGTCCGGGCAGGTCGACGCCTACGTCGACGACGAGCTCGCCCTTCTGGCCGACTGAACCCGCCGGGTCGTCCCGGGTGCCCCCTGGGCAACGCAGCGCTCCGACGCGTTGCGGACCCTGAGCCGGGCGGTGACCCTTCCACCTTTTCCTCGACGCGAACGGTGGATCCGCCACCGCCACGGCGGCCTCAGCGGCTGTCGAGCCACCCGGTCGAAGGCGCGAGCCGGTCAGGCGACGCCGACAACGCGATGCCGGCGGCCCGCGCGGGCTCGGCGTACGCCGCCGCCAGGGAGGCGACCGACTCGTGGGCGTTCAGCCCGCTGGGGTTCGGCACGACCCAGAGCTGCGCCGGGCCGATCGGCTCCGGCTGCCTCCCGGGAGTCGCTCGCGGACGGCCGAACGCGACGCGGTACGCCGTGATGCCGAGCATCGCGACGACCCGCGGGCGGTGGTCGGTGACGAACTGCTCCAGACGGACGCGTCCGGCCAGGAGCTGCTCGGTGGTGAGCTCGTCGGCGCGCGCCGTCGCGAGCGGGACGAGGTTGGTGATGCCGACCCCGCCGGCCGCGAGAGTCGCCAGGTCGGCCTCGGTCATGCCCGGCACGCCGTCGACGGGTGGCCCGAGCAGCCCCGCGGCGACCAGGGCGGGACGGAACCGGTTGCCCGGGTTGCCGAAGTGGACCTGCAAGGCCGCGGTGCGCAGGCCCGGGTTGATCCCGACGAACACCAGACGCAGGCCCGGCCCGACCAGATCGGGCACGGTGGCGCCCCGGTAGGACTCGAGCTCGGCACGGGTGAAGCGGGCAGCCATGGTCCTCAGCCTGCCACCGGCTCTGCGGCGCCGACCCAGCCGAGCCGGACCGGCTGTCTGCCCCGGACCGGGTCGTACCCGTCGAACCCCGACTCCAGGGTCCCCTCGCCGCCGGTCAGGTCGGGCAGCTGCCTCTGGAGCTCGTGCAGCCGGGTGGCGACCAGGCGAACCTCCAGTCGGGTCAGGTCACCGGCGCCGGTCTGGCCGAGCAGCTCGGCTCCCCACCGGGTCACCACCCGCTGGACCGCCGCCGCGTCCTCGGCCGGCACCTCCACCACCACCCGCAGGACCGGCTCGCAGACACGTGTACGCGCGTGCTCCAGGGCCCGCCGGGCGACGACGGGGGCGACCTTGCGGTAGTCCAGCGAGGTGCTGGTGGGGCCGCGCTCGGACGGCGGTCCGTCCGCGGTGCTGTAGGCGACCTCGGTCATCGTCACCAGCGCGTCGGTGACCTGCCAGCCGTACAGGCCGCGGGCCAGCTCGCGGCGTACGTGCTTCTCGACGGCAGCCGAGAAGCCCTCGACGCTGCCGAACAGGTAGAGCGGCATGTCCTTGGCGGGGGCGTCGGTCCGGAACAGCAACCCGGACCCGGGGGTGCCCGGCTCGATCCGGAGCCCGATCGTCGCCTGGTAGGGGTTCTCCTCGGTGTTGAGCCGCACCACCGCCTCCCCGCGCCCGCGCGGTCTTTCGACGTGCAGCACGCCGGCGTCGGCGAACTCCACGGCGATGCCGTAGTCCTCGGCGAGCGTGGAGCCGAGCACCTCCTGCTGCACCCGGCCGTACAGCGAGACGGTGGGCAGACCGTCGTCGCCGGTGCGCACCCCGATGAGGGGATCCTGGTCGGCGAGCTGGGCGAGGGCCTGCCGCAGCGCCGGCCCCTGCTCCCGGCGTACGGCGGTCACAGAGGCCTCGAGCGTGGGTGGCGCGAAGTGGTGCCCGTCCTCCCGGCCGGCCGCTCCGAGACCGTCTCCGACGCGCACGTCCACCAGCCCCGCCAGCCGGCCGATCCGTCCGGCCTCGACCGCGTCGCCGCGCACCCAGGCGCCGTTCTCGAACACCTCGACGGCCGCGATCTTGCCGGCCCGCCGACCGGGCAGCGCCAGGCGTTGGCGGACGCCGACGGACCCGGAGAACATCCGGACATAGGCGACCTTCTCCCCTGCCCGGCCGCGCTCGATCTTGAAGACCCGTCCGGACGGTGGGCCGCTCCGGTCCGGCCTGGTGCCGGGCAGGAACGCCGCGATGCCGGCCATCAGCTCGGGGACGCCGGCCCCCGTGGCCGCCGATCCGGCGAACACCGGATGGAGCACGCCCGCCCGGGTCTGGACGACCGCCTGGGCGAGCAGCTGGTCCGGCGTCGGGTCGCGCCCCTCGACGTACGCCGCGAGCAGGGCGTCGTCGTGCTCGGCGAGCGCGAGGGTCTCGGTCTCGCGGAACCCGCCGTCGTCGGGCCGGTACGCCGTGAACGTCGCGGCCCGCGAGCCGAGTCCGGCGGGTGTCCCCATCGGCAGCAGGTCGGGCGTGAGGCGGCGCCGGATGGCCTCGAGGACGCCGTCGACGTCGGCGCCGGCCCGGTCGATCTTGTTGACGAACAGCAGCGTCGGCACGCGGAGCCGCTGCAGCGCCCCCATCAGGATCCGGGTCTGCGGCTGGACCCCCTCGACCGCCGAGAGCACCAGGACGGCACCGTCGAGCACGCCGAGGACGCGTTCGACCTCGGCGATGAAGTCGGGGTGGCCGGGGGTGTCGACGACGTTGACCGTGGTCTCGTCGAGCGGGAAGGCGACGACGGCGGCCCTGATCGTGATGCCGCGCCGGCGCTCCAGGGCCAGGCTGTCGGTCCGGGTGGTGCCCGAGTCGACCGACCCGGGCTCGTCGATGACTCCCGCCAGGTGCAGGAGCCGCTCGGTCAGAGTGGTCTTACCGGCATCGACGTGGGCGAGGATGCCCAGGTTGAGCGAACGTGCAGCTGGTTGAGCGGGCACGCGAGATCCCTTCGAGTCGGTGGAAGCGGACGGGAGCGTGCGTTGCTCGCATCTCGGTGCCTCCTCCGGGGATCTCGGGGCCGGGTGGTCCGGCCCGCGCCACGGTACGTCGTACCACGTCGCCGCCGCCAGGCGTTTTCTCCTACCCTGCCCGCATGCGAGCGCTCCGGCACCGCCCCGACGGTCCGCTGCCCGTCGCGGGCCAGGTCACGTCACTGGAACTCTTCTTCGACCTGGTGTTCGTCTTCACCATCACCCAGCTGACCGCGACCGTCGTCTCCGGCGGCTGGGCGGTGACCGGCCGGGCGGCGCTGCTGCTGCTCATCCTGTGGTGGATGTACGGCGGGTACGCCTGGCTCACCAATGCCGCACCGCCCATCACGTCCCGCCGACGAGCGCTGCTGGTGCTGGGGATGATCGGCAACTTCGTCACGGCGCTGGCGATCCCGCACGCGTACGGCACCGACCGCATCGTCTTCGCCTGCGGCTACGCGCTCGTGGTCGCGGTGCATGCGGGGATGTACGTCACCGAGGCGGCCCGGATCACCCGCGGCATGATCGTGCAGCTGCTCGGCTGGAACATGCTCGGCGCCACGCTCGGCCTCGTGGGCGCGCTGTTCTTCGAAGAGGTCCTCGTCTGGTGGTGGCTCGGGGCGTTCGTCGTGGCGGTGCTGGTTCCCCGGTTCGTGACGGTCACCTCGCTCACCGTGGCCGAGGATGACAGCGGGCCGTCGTTCGAGCTGGTGCCCGGTCACTTCGTGGAGCGGCACGGCCTGATGCTGCTGATCGCGCTCGGCGAGTCCGTGCTCGCGATCGGGGTCGGGCTCGGCACGGGCGCCCGGGCGATGGGCGTGGAGCAGGTCGTGTTCGCGGCGATCAGCCTGCTACTGGCCGCGACGCTGTACTGGGCCTACTTCGGGGTCGGCGAGGACGACCGCGCGGAGGCGGTGCTGGAGGCCCGGCCGCCGGAGCGGGCGCAGGCGGCCGGCCTCGCGTCGTACGGCTACGCCTTCTTCGTGATCCTGTTCGGGATCGTCCTCACCGCGGCCGGCCTGCACCACGCGCTCGCCCACCCGACCGACGCGCTCAGCTGGGAGTACGCCGGACAGCTGTGCTTCGGTGTGGGCGGCTTCTGGGTGGGGCTCGGACTGTTCCGGCTCACCCTGCACCTGTCCGGAGCCTGGCCGCGGGTCGCCGGTGGCGTCGTACTCGCGGGGGCGATCGTGGTGGGCGCCGAGGGCTCGGGGCTCGCCGCCCTGGTCTGCCTGCTGGTCGGCTCCGCGGGGCTGGTGATGTGGGAGCAGCGAGGTCGCACCACGCCCGCGCAGGCCTGACCTCACCGGCCCCGGGCGCACCACCTGGCACGGGTTCTTGTCACTTCGTGGGCGTTGCACCGACTACTAAGTGCAGGTTTCCCCGGACGTCCGGGGAAACCTGCAGCACCCCCCAAACATGCAGAACGGCCCCGGACCGAGGTCCGGGGCCGTTCTGCGTGTAGCGCTAGATCCCGTGGATCGGGCCGGTCACTTGCTGATCTTGGTGACCCGGCCGGCGCCGACGGTGCGGCCGCCCTCGCGGATCGCGAAGCGCAGGCCCTCCTCCATGGCGATCGGCTGGATGAGCTCCACCGCCATCTCGGTGTTGTCGCCCGGCATGACCATCTCGGTGCCCTCGGGGAGGGTCACCACGCCGGTCACGTCCGTG
>JAICHQ010000071.1 GCA_025924815.1 Nocardioides sp. | reverse complement strand
GGAAGAGCATGCCGCGGCCGGTGTAGCGCTTGGCCAGACTGACCACCAGACGCAGGTTGGCCTCGAGCAGGTGGTTTTTCGCGCGGCGGCCGTCCTCGGCGATCCACTCGAGCTCCTCCTCGAGCTTGGCGGAGAGCTTGCCGCCCTTCCCGAGCTTCTCCTCGGAGAACAGGCCGGCCTCGATCCGCTTGGCGAGCTCGACCTCCATCTCGGCGTTGAGCAGGGGGACCTTGCCGATCTGCTTGAGGTAGTCCTTGACCGGGTCGGCGGTCGCGCCGGCGACCATCACCTGCTGCTCCGGCTCGCCGGTGTCGTCGGCGTCGGAGACGACGAACGTCGCCTCCTTCTCGTCCTCCTCGATCGACGGGTCCGTCTTGACGTCCTTCTCGAACTGCTCGTCGGGCAGGTCGGGCAGCACCTTCTTGCCGTCGGGGCCGACCTCGACGTTGTCGAGCGTGACGGCGTCCGTTTCGGCGGTCGCCGCGGCCTTCTTGGCGGGGGCCGCCTTCTTCGCCGCCGTCTTCGTGGCGGGTGCCTTCTTGGCGGGGCTCGTCTTCGCCGCCGGGGCCTTCGTGGCCGGTGCCTTGGTGGCCGTCTTCGTCTGGCTCGTCGTCTTCTTACGCGCGGTCGAGGACACGAACACCTCTCGTCAAGGACTTGTGGGCGCGGCGAGGCCCGGTTTGGTCAAGAGCCGCGTCGTCATTCTGCCATGGGCATGGTGGCCACGCCCAAGCGGGAGCCACTCGAGGGACGAGCCGCCGAGCGGGTCGTGACGTCGCTTCCGGGCCGGCGCGGGCACGTGCCAGGCGCGACCACCCGCTCCGGTGGTTCTCTCGGCCGGGTGACGGTGAGGCGCCCGCCCGTGACTCGAGATCGCCGGTGGGCCTTGTCGTTGTCGTCGGCAACGTTCCCCGATAGTGGTGAGGCCCGCGGAACGGACGGCTCGCTACGGTCCGGTGGGAGGCAGCCGGCGCGCCCCTTACCTCATGCCCAGGACGCGGTCGGCAACGCCCAACGGGCGCCCGTCGGAGAGTCCCCGTCATCCGGCGGGCGCCGCCATGTCGCCGGTGAAGCGCCCCGCGGCCAGCATCCGGGGGGCTGCGGCCGCGAGACGCAGCGCCCCGTCATGGGCTTGGGCGCCACACGTGTGACGGGCCACACCCTTAGGGGTGACGCAGGAAGGAGCCGAAACTTCGGGTCGCCAATTTGGCCGACGACCCCGGAATGCCCACGGATGCCGTGGGTACGGATCATCGCCGGCACACATCGGGGGATGAGCCGGCAGATGGCCCGCCTGGCCGCCCTACCGGACGACTCGGGGAGCCAGCGTGGCCTGCGATGCCCCGGCTGTTCCGGGATGCCGGGGCATCGTCATGCGACGGTTGCCGAGCGGAGAAGCCAGCAGGCCCTCCGGTTGGTCTAGTCCACTCGTGGTGCGGTCGTAACGAAGGTCTCGAGCCATCGTTGCCTGGTCGTCGCTCCCGCTGGGCTCCTGTCCCGTTGCATCAGCGGGAGCGATGCAGTCGTGACCCTTGGGACGCGAGATCGTTAGGCGGAACAGGGCCGCGCGCTAATCCCCCCTTTTGGCGCGGTCCTGGTCGCATATCCCCCCGCGGCCGAAAGCGCCTCATCCTTGGCTCGCAGGGCTGGGATGGGGCGCGGTGGGGGCATCCGACGACACGGTGCGGGTGGTGACCCGAGACGCCGGTGGTCGTCATTTGCCACGTCCGCGGGCAACGTAAAGGCGAGTCACTGGCAACCCGTAGCGTCGTCGGACGGCCATGCAGTTGGATCATCCGTGGCGGGGAGAGTTCTGGGGGGAACGTTCACTGTCCAAGCGAGCATGTCGGGTCGACCGGGGGGACGTCCGACGTGGCTCGCGAGCGCTGACGCTGAGCGACCGGGGGGACGCGAGGCGCAGGTGCCACAAGGGCTCCCGCTTGCATACGCGAGCGGGAGCCCTTGTGTTCAAGCGGTGACCTGCGACGTCCGCGGACGTGTCACGTCTTGGTAGAGCGCCCCGCGGCCGGCATCACGTCCGTAGGAGGGGGGTGGTGGCCGCAGGGCGCAGCGCCCGCTAGTGGGGGGATGGGCGCTGGTGGTGGGACGACGGTGAGTCGGCTACGTGACGCGAAACTCGAGCAGTGACGCGTCTCAGCGGCCGCGTACAACCACGCCAAGTCGGCGTCGGCCAGCACGATCCCGGAGATCGCGAACCAATAGGCCATCGGCCCGTGAACGGTGATCCAACACCGCTGTGCCACCGACCTTGACGAACTCCAGCTTCCTGGCGTTCAACGGGAACTGCCAGACACGGTTGGAGCCGCTGTCGTCGCGGTCGAGAATCCCCCGATGCCTGACCCCGTTGAGGTCTTCACAACGGCGTACAGGGTGACGGCGGTCGGGGCGTCCATCCACGCGCTGTAAGGGATGGTGGCAGACCCCGAACCCCCTAGGTTGCCGGGGTGTCATTCTCCGACGGATCGATGCCAGTCGCACCCGAGGGTGACACCCGAGTGTCGAGGAAGGAACAACACCAGGACCGAGAATCACCGTTGACAGGGCAACCCCAAACAAGACCCGTTCAGGAATAGGGAACGGGGCTCGCAGCGCCTCCGTGAAGCAGGTTCAGCACCGGCTCGGGCATGCCACGGCGGTCATCACGCTCAACGCCTACGCGCACCTCTGGCCTGGTGATGACGACCGCACTCGGGACGTCATCGACGCCGCGCTGAGGCCGCTTGCGGACTCCCTGCTGACTGCGGAGGCCTCCGATGGATGGACGTGCAGGTCAGACCGCCTGCGCCTTCGCAGCCGCCTTCTTCCGCTGCTTGAAGTCGCGGACCTTCTGCAGGGACACCGCGTCGGTCACGTCGGCGACCGACCGGTAGCCCTCGAGGGCGTAGTCACCGACGGCCTGCTCCCAGCCGGCCGGGCGTACGCCGAGCTGCTTGGCCAGGAGCGCGGTGAAGATCTGCGCCTTCTGCTTGCCGAACCCCGGCAGCTCCATGATCCGCTTGACCAGGTCGGTCCCGGAGGTCGCCTCCGTCCACAGCCGCTCTGCCTGTCCGGCGTACCGCTCCTCGACGATGGCCGCCAGGGTCTGCAGTCGCTCGGCCATCGACCCGGGGAACCGATGGATCGCCGGCGGCGTGGAGCAGAGTGCCTTGAACTCCGCCGGGTCGGCGGCCGCGATCGCCGCCGGCTCGATGCTGCCGAGCCGGTCGAGCACCTTCGCCGGCCCCCGGAATGCCTGCTCCATCGGATACTGCTGGTCGAGCATCATCGCTGCAAGGAGTGCGAACGAGGACTCGTCCAGCACCTGGTCCGCCGTCGGATCGCCTGTGATGTGGAAGCCCATGGAGCGATCCTGCCACCTGACGCGGGCAGGGCCGGACGACGTCGGCTGGCAGGCCGCGCTCGTCCGCCCGTCAGCGGACCTTGACCGCCAGGACCGGGCACGGGGCGTCGAGCAGGATGCGCTGGGCGTTGCTGCCGAGGATCAGCTTGCCGACCGGCGTACGTCGGCGCAGGCCGATCACGATCAGCTCGGCGTCGCTGTCCTCGGCGATGGCGACCAGGTCCTCGGCCGGCTCCCGGCCGCGGACCAGTTGGCGAACGTCGTAGTCCAGGCCCGAGGCCTTCAGCCTCTCCTCCATCGCGGTCATGCCACCCTGGGATCTCGCGGACGTCTCGTCGTCGTAGCCGGGTCCACCGCGGTGGGAGTTCACCACGATCAGCTGCGCGTCGCGGAGCCGGGCCTCGGCGATGCCGCGCTCGACCGCCGCCTCGCCCTCCGGCTTGGGCACGTAGCCCACGACCACCGCTCCCATGGGTTCTCCTCCGGGTCCACCGATCGTTCGCCGGTCACCTGCCCCGGCAACCTATCCCACGCCCCGCCCTGCCGGGGGCGCCCTTCCTGTGGAGGAGCGGACGCCGGCGCGGCCGTGGTCCGGCAGGCTGTCGGGATGGCCTTGCTGCGCGAGCCCCTCCCCCTGGCGCACCGGCGCGCGCTCCGCACGGCCGTGCTCCAGCTGGCTACCGGGGACCATCGCCGGCACGTCCCGCCCTGCCTGCACGTCGGCGTCCCCGGCGGTCCCACGACCACCGTGCCCGACGATCCCGCGTGGGACCACGGGCTCCGCGTGGAGATCCTCGGCGCCTTGCTCCGCGACGCCCACGACCCTCCCTGGGTATGGGTGACGCGATCGGGACCGCTCGTCCTCCAGGATGTCGACGCGGCCTGGCTCGGCGCCGTGGTCGCGGCCGGCGGCGAGCGCGGCGTCGACCCGGCCTACGTGGTGGTGACCCGGCACGGCTGGACCGACCCGCGGTCGGGACTCGCGCAGGAGTGGAAGCGGATCCGGCGGCGTCCGGGAGCCTGAGCGGGTCGTCAGTCCCAGGTGTGGACGGGCTCGTTGCTGTGCATGCGCTCGCAGTACTCCAGCAGCGTCTCGCGCAACGCGTCGAACCGGTCCCCGCCGGTCCGCCCGTGCATCCGGTCGACGAACCAGCTGGCGCCGTTCACGCCCAGGAGGCAACGCTGCTCGATGATGCCGAGCAGCCGGTCGCTCTCGTCGGCACCCACGCCCCACGAGTCCAGGCCGGCGTGCGCCATCGGCAGCAACCGGCGCAACACCAGCTCGGTCGCCTTCACCTCACCGAGTCCCGGCCAGTAGATCGTGGCGTCGATGCCGTCCTCGGCCGCCGTCTCGAAGTTCTCCTCGGCCGCCTGGAACGACATCTGCGACCACAGCGGCCGGTCGCTCTCGGCCAGGTTGCGCACCAGGCCGAAGTAGAACGCAGCGTTGGCGACCAGGTCGGCGACCGTCGGCCCCGCGGGCAGCACGCGGTTCTCGACCCGCAGGTGAGGTGTCCCGTGGCTGATGTCGTAGACGGGCCGGTTCCACCGGTAGATGGTGCCGTTGTGCAACCGCAGCTCGGCGAGCGTCGGCGCACCGCCCTGCTCGAGGACCGCGACCGGGTCCTCGTCGCTGGTGATCGGCAACAGCGCCGGGAAGTAGCGGACGTTCTCCTCGAAGAGGTCGAACACCGAGGTGATCCAGCGCTCCCCGAACCACACGCGCGGGCGCACGCCCTGCGCCTTCAGCTCCTCGCTGCGGGTGTCGGCGGCCTGCTCGAACAGCGGGATCCGGGTCTCGCGCCACAGCTCCTTGCCCAGGCAGTACGGCGAGTTGGCGCCGATAGCAAGCTGCACCGAGGAGATCGCCTGCGAGGCGTTCCAGTAGGCCGCGAACTGCTCCGGGGAGGTCTGCACGTGAAACTGCGTGCTGGTGCAGGCGGCCTCGGGAAGGATCGACTCGGCGGTGGTGATCAGCCGCTCCGGACCCGTGACGTCGATCCGGATGTCCTCGCCGCGCGCATTGAGGATCTGCTCGCTCAGCAGCCGGTAGCGCGGGTTGGCGCTCATGTGCGAGGGACGCAGGTGCCCCGGTGCGAGCGTCGGCAGGATCCCGATCATCACCTGGTGGGCGCCGACCTCCGACGAGCGCTCCTCGGCGTCGTTCAGCGACCGGCGCAGGTGGGACTCGAAGGTCGTCAGACCGGAGTCACGCAGCCACGCCGGCGGAACGTTGATCTCGATGTTGAACTGGCCGAGCTCGGTCTGGAACGCGGGGTCGGCGATCGCGGCGAGGGCCTCGGCGTTCTTCAGGGCCGGGTCACCCTGGTCGTCGACGAGGTTGAGCTCCACCTCCAGCCCGGTCATCGGGTCGTCGGTGTGGAACCGCTGCTCGGTGAGCATCCGCTCGAACACGTCGAGGCAGCGGTGGACCTTCTCGCGGTAGCGCGTGCGGTCGGCTCGCGAGAACTCCTGGGCGTCGACATCTTCCCCCATGCGGTGAGCCTAGGGCTTGACGCGCCGGTGCGCGGCTCGCAGCCGCGGGAACCGATGGGATCCGGCTCCGCTCGAACGTGCAGTGCCGGAGCAGGGGTCAGGCGCTGTCTCTCCGCCCGGTGTCGTCGTCGGCCACCTCCTCCCACGCGGTCGGTGGGAGGGCCCGCTCCAGGCACTGCGCCAGGCAGGCGCCGAGGCGGTGGTCGGCGTCGACCTCGAAGCACCGGTCGAGGGCACACCAGGCCAGCGCACCGTGCCCCGACAGCCAGGCGCAGAACGCCGTCACGGCTGCCGTGTCCGGGACCTGCTCGTCGGGAGCCCCGCGCAGGAGCGCGGACCAGACCCGGAGATGGTCCGGTGAGGTCGCGCGGGTCACGGCGTAGAGCGCGACGTCGCGGACGTCGACGAGGGTGACCGCCCGGAGGACCAGGGCCGCACCCTCGTCGTCGGGCTGCTCCCCCGATGCGACCCAGCCGGCCAGCAGGGCGTGCACGCGAGCGACGTCGGCGGGTCCCGGGTCGGGCAGGCCCGCGATGTGGGCTCCCCACCGCTCCCGCGCGTCCGGGCACGGCGCGAGGGTGGCGCGGAGCTCCTCGCGGCTGCCGAGGGTCACCCGGCCCTCGAAGACCGCCTGGGCGCTGAACCGATGGTGGGTGTCGTCGAAGCGGACCGGTGGTGTCTCGACTCCGCCGGCTCGGATCGGCACGCTGCACCAGGCGCCGTCGTGGACACGGAGGACCTCGAGCACCTCGACCCCATCGGCGACGAAGGCCGGCACCAGCGCCGCCGCCAGCCGAGCGGCCGGCGCGGGGTCGGCGGAGTAGACGACGAACGCCACGCGCGCGACCTGGTGCACCAGGCTCGGCCCCAGCAGCGCCTGGACGGCCTCGGCCACCCCGGCCGGGTCGCCGGGGGGCGGGAGGTCCACGCGGGCGTGGAAGGGGCGCGCGGCCCCGAAGGTGAGCATCACCAGGGACTCCTGCGGGCGGAATCCCAGGACGACGGGCACGGCGGCGAGGAGGTCCTCCGGCCCACGGGCGGTCAGTGTCGTGGTCATGACCCGACGCTCGCGGAGGGCACCGACACGGACCCCGACCGCGCCGGCACCCCGTGGAAGGGTCGGTCCGGAGCCCGGGCTGTGGACGTCAAGCGGGCCGACAGGGCGGCCTTCGGGGCGGCCCCCGGTGGCGCTGACCGTCCCGCGAGCGGGCGATAGGTTGCCGTCATGCGTCCAGAGGCGTCGGTGATGCATCTGGACCTCGACGCCTTCTTCGCCTCCGTCGAGCAGCGCGACAAGCCGTCCCTGCGCGGCAAGCCCGTCGTCGTCGGTGGTGTCGGCGGTCGCGGCGTCGTCAGCACCGCGTCGTACGAGGCACGCAGGTACGGCGTCCGGTCGGCCATGTCGACGCGTGAGGCACGGTCGCGCTGCCCGCACGCGGCGTTCCTCAACCCGCGCTTCCACGCCTACCGGGACACCAGCGTCAAGGTGATGGAGGTGCTCCGCGCCGTCTCGCCACTCGTCGAGCCGTTGTCCTTGGACGAGGCCTTCGTCGACCTCGTCCCGGCCGGCCTGGCGTCCTACGACGAGGCCGGCGTCCGCGCGCTGGCCGAAGAGGTGCGGGCCCGAGTCACCGAGGTCACCGGCGGCCTGACCGCCTCGGTCGGCATCGGCACCTCGAAGTTCATCGCCAAGGTGGCCAGCGACCTCGACAAGCCCGACGGACTGGTCGTCGTCGGCGCGGGTGCCGAGCAGGAGCTGCTCCGGCCCATGCACGTCACGGTGATCCCGGGGGTCGGCCCCGCGACGGCCGAGCGCCTGCGCCGGGCCGGAATCAGCACGGTGGCCGAGCTGGAGAGCGTCAGTCAGGACGAGCTGGTGCGGCTGCTGGGCCAGGCCCACGGCCACGGCCTCTTCCGGCTCTCACGTGCGCAGGACGACCGTCCGGTGGTGCCCGAGCGCGAGACCAAGTCGGTGAGCGCGGAGGGCACCTACGACACCGACCTCACCGACCGACGGCTCATGGAGGGGCTGGTCAGCCGGCAGGCGCTCAAGGTCTCCGAGCGCCTCCGCAAGAGCGGCCTCTCGGGCCGCACGATCACGCTCAAGGTTCGCCTCCACGACTTCACCACGCTCTCCCGGTCCACCACGCTGGACGCCCCGACCGACTCCGGACCGACGATCGCCCGGTTGGCCCGCGGGCTCCTCACGGAGCTGGATCTCACCGGCGGCGTACGCCTGCTCGGGGTCGGCGTCTCGGGCCTCGCCGACTGGATCCAGGACGACCTGTTCGGTGACGAGGACGCCGAGGAGGACGTCGACGAGGTGCAGGCCCTGCCCGACCTTCCCGACCTGCGCACCTGGGTCCCGGGCATGGACGTCGTGCACGAGGAGCTCGGCCGGGGCTGGGTGTGGGGGGCCGGCCGCGGGATCGTGACGGTGCGGTTCGAGACCGCGCAGACGCCGCCGGGCCCGGTGCGCTCGCTTCCCGCGGACGACCCGGCGCTCACCGCCTGGCGGCCCTCGTGAACGCCACCCGCTCCCCCGGCCGCACCTGGGCGCATTGCCACAGGTCGCGTTCGTCGACGACCGCCACCACGGGATAGCCGCCTGTCGTCGGGTGGTCGGCCAGGAACACCACCGGCTGCCCGTCGGGCGGCAGTTGGACGGCGCCGAGCACCAGGCCCTCGCTCGGCAGCTCGTCGTAGTGCCGCTGCGGGATCGCGTCTCCGGCGAGGCGGAGCCCGACCCGGTCGGAGTCCGGCGAGACCGTGTACCCCGTTCGGCACAGCAGGTCGAGCGCGTCGCCGTCGACCCGGTCGGCCCGCGGACCGACACTCACCCGCAGCGGCCCGGCCCGGGGCGGACGCGGCGTGTCGACCGCCGCGGGCGTGCCGGCCGGCGGTCCGACCGGCAGCCGGTCCCCGACAGCCACCGGAGCAGGTCCCACGCGACCGAGGGTGTCCGACGACCGCGACCCCAGCTCCGGCTCGACGGCGACACCACCGGCCACGGCGACGTAGGAGCGCAGACCCGCTACCGGCCTGCCGAGCCGCAGCGTGGCGCCCGCCGGCAGCCGGACGGCCGCTCCGTGCTCCCGCGCACGCTCTGCGACCAGCACCCGGCAGGCCGCCCCGGTGACGGCGACCCAGGCCCCGGCATCGGAGGAGACGACCAGCCCGCCCATCAGGACCTCCAGGCAGGCGGCGTCCTCGGGGTTCCCCACCAACCGGTTCGCCAGGGCCGCGGCCGGGGCGTCGAGCGCGCCGGACCGCGGGACGCCCAGATGGGCCCACCCGGGGCGCCCGCGGTCCTGGACGAGGACCGAGGCTCCGACCTCGTGCACCTCCAGCGTCATCGTGCCACGAACCGCACGCGCGTGCCGGGCGCGAGCAGGGCCGGCTGCTCGCGCGCCGGATCCCAGAGGGCCACGTAGGTGTGCCCCAGGATCCGCCAGCCGCCCGGCGACGCGGTCGGGTAGACCCCGCACCACCGTCCGGCCAGGCCCACCGACCCGGCGGCCACCCGCGGACGAGGGGTGGCCAGCCGGGGCACCTCGACGTCCAGACCGGCCAGGTAGGCGAATCCCGGCGCGAAACCGCAGAACGCCGAGACCAGCTCGGTCGCCTGATGCCGCCGCACGACGTCCTCGACGCTGCATCCCCAGTGCCGGGCGACGTTCTCGAGGTCCGGTCCGTCGTAGACGATCGGCAGCTCGACCAGACGGCCCGGTGGCACCGTCGTGGGCGACCACTCGGTCAGGGCCTCCGCGAGGCCGGCACGGTCGACCAGCCCGTCCAGCAGCACCGTCTCGGCACCCGAGACGACGTCGGTGGCCAGCGCCCGGCCGCGGGCCCAGGCCGCCAGCGAGACGGCCTCGGCCGGTGACCCGACCTCGACGAGGACGGCGTCGTGGCCGACGGGCAGGAGGTGCACGGACCCATCATCCAGGTCATCGGCCCCGGACCTCCGTCGGACGGGGCGTGACATAGGTGAGGGGCTCTCGATGGTATGAGCACCAAGAGCCCCTCGATGATCGCGCGGTGACACCCGATCGACCGGAGAAGCTCTTCGACCCCGCCCGCCGTCACCGGCCGGCGCCGCGAGCAAGCTCGCGATCTGGATCGTCCTTCTCCTCCGCACCTTCCCACCGCAAGCGGCGGGCTGGTAGGAGAGTTCTATGCCCCCGGGAGCCGACCGCGCAAGGGCTTCCCGGGAGATTTCCCGACAATTTCACGAACCTGGCGTGTCCTCCACAGGAGAGCCGGCATCGTCCACAGCTACCGCCCCGTCCTCCACAAGATGGGCCACATCCTGTGGACAGCCGCGGCCTCAGCCGCCGAACGGTGCGACGACGTATCCCGCCCCTTCGAGCGCCCGTCGGACGGCGCGCGCGCGGTCGACGGCACCCGGCGCGTCACCGTGCACGCATACCGACGCGACGGTCGGCGCCAGTCGCACCGCCTGGGCCGCGATGGCCCCGGGGTCGGCCAGCAGAGCCCCCGGCCGTCCGCGGTCGAGGAGCCGGCCGCCGGCGTACCCGCGGTCGGGGAAGCCCTCCTCGTACGTCGCGCGCCCGGCGTCCGCGGCCAGCCTCAGCAGCCGCGACCCCGGGAAGCCGAGCACGGCCAGGGAGGCCGACCCCGCCAGCACCGCCTCCGCCTGGTCCATGTCGTCGATCACGCGGTGGTAGAGCGCCCCGTGCGGCTTGACGTAGCGGACCCGGGTGCCCTCCGAGACGGCGATCGCCATGAGGACGCCGACCTGCTCGGCGACCTGGTCCCGCAGCACGGCGTACTCCACGTCGCGTGCCTGCCGGCCGAAGCCCTCCCGGTCGTGGTAGGAGACCTGCGCACCCACGACGACTCCCCGGCGAGCAGCCTCGGCACACACGGCGCGCATGGTCTCCGGCGTACCGGCGTGGAAGCCGCAGGCGACGTTGGCCGAGGTCACGATCGCGAGGAGACCCTCGTCGTCGGTGACCTCCTCGCCGAGGTCGGCGTTGAGATCGACCGAGCGTGGCCGCTCATCCACGATCGGGAAGGTCGAGTGCGTAGTAGTCGTGGGTGACGCGGTACCCCAGCCGGTCGTAGAGGGCACGCGCACCGGGGTTGTGAGCGAACACGTTGAGGCCCAGCACCGGATTCCCCAGCTCGCGGCACCGACGGGCGGCCGCCGTCATGATCGCGGCGCCATGACCGCGACGACGGTGCTCGGGGCGTACCACGAGGTTGTAGACGAAGGCCATGGTGTCGCCGGTACTCAGCCACAGCTCGCCGACCGCCTCGCCCTTGGTCTCGGCGACGTGGAACTCCATGCCCGGCGACTCCTGGCCCGAGGGCAGGAGCTCATCGAACATCACGCGGCTCTGCTCCAGGGCGTGCTCTCGCTCGACCCCCGCGGAGGCCAGCTCCTCGGCGAAGCCGTCCACCTCCCCGTCGGTGAACGCCTGGTACTCCGCGGGCGTCATCGGACGCAGGGTCAGCTCCCCTGCCTCGGGGAGGCTCTGGTCGAGGGTGAGCGCCATGTTGGTGGCGCGCACGCTGAAGCCTGGCGTCGCGGCGATGGCCGCCTGTGCCACGTCGCCCGGCTGGACCCCGATGCCGAGCATCCGCGCGCCCTGGGAGCGAGCACGCTCCACCAGCAGCCGGCTCAGGGCCCCCGCCGTCGCGGGCTCGTCGAGCACCACGTCGAACACGACGAGCTCGTCGCCGTCCGGACCGAGCCACAGGGCTCCGACGACCGTGTCGTCGACCACGACGTCGAGATACTCCCTGGTCTCGGCCGTGCGATCCGCCTGCTCCTCCGCCTGCGCCAGGGCGACCGCGGGCTCCAGACAGCGGGTCTCCGCGCGCCGGGCCGCCACCCGGGCGACGGTCTCGGCACGGCGGGCCTCGCGGCTGTCGAGGGGCACGTCACGGAGCTCGAGCACGCCGCGATGGTAGTGCCGCGGACGCCGGCGAGGCACAGCAGTTACTGTCCGCTGCATGACGAGCCCCCACGTCGAGCCCACGCCCGAGGTCAGCCCGCCGGCCACCACCCCTCCGCTCGCGGAGCGGCGGCCGGTGACCACCGAGCACCACGGCCGCACCCGCATCGACGAGTACGACTGGCTGCGCGCCAAGGACACCCCCGAGGTGACGGCGTACCTCGAGGCCGAGAACGCCTGGACGGCCGCGCAGACCGACCATCTCGCCGACCTCCGCGAGACGATGTTCGCCGAGCTGAAGGCCCGGACCAAGGAGACCGACCTCTCGGTCCCCTCACGCAACCGCGGCTGGTGGTACTACGGACGGTCCTTCGAGGGTCGCGAGTACGGCGCGTCGTGCCGGGTGCGGGTGCTCGACGACGACGACTGGAGCCCGCCGACGCCCGACGAGGACGCCGGACCCGACCGTCCGGCGCTGCCGGGCGAGCAGGTGCTCCTCGATCACGACGCCCTGGCCGACGGTCACGACTTCTACTCCGTCGGCGGAGTGACCGTCAGCCCCGACGGCGCCCTGCTCGCCTACGCCACCGACACCGTGGGCGACGAGCGCTACGTGCTCGAGGTCAAGGACCTCGCGACCGGTGAGCTGCTCCCCGACCGGATCGAGGGCGTCCTCGGCGGTGGCGTGTGGAGCCCCGACGGTCGCGACCTCTATTACTGCACCGTCGACGAGGCGTGGCGCCGCGACAAGGTGTGGCGACACCGGCTCGGCTCGACCGAGCCGGACGAGCTGGTCTTCCACGAGACCGACGAGCGATTCTGGGTCGGCATCGGCCGCAGCCGGACCCAACGGTTCCTGGTGATCGCATCGGCGTCCAAGAACACCGCCGAGTGCCGCTACCTCGACTCCGCCGAGCCCGATCCCGCCTGGGTGGTCTTCCACCCGCGCGAGGACGGCCTGCTGTACGGGCTAGAGCACGCGGTGATCGCCGGCGAGGACGTCTTCCTGGTGCAGCACAACCACGCCGGCGACGACTTCGAGATCGGCATCAGCGGGATCGCCGCGACCCCGCCGCCCGGCTGGGAGCCACTCATCCCGTACGACGAGCGGGTGCGCCTCGAGGACGTCGCCGCGTTCGCCGGCCATCTGGTCGTGCACCAGCGCAGCGGAGGCCTGACCCAGGTCCGGATCGTCGAGCTCGACGAGCGCGGCATCGCCGACGACTACCTGGTCGAGTTCCCGCAGCAGCTCTACACCGTCAGCGCGGCCGGTGGCGCTCAGTTCGACCAGCCGACCGTCCGGGTGAGCTACACGTCGCTGACCGTGCCCGCCTCGGTCTACGACTACGACGTGCGCAGCCGCGACCTCCGGCTGCTCAAGCGCCAACCGGTCCGTGACCACGACCCCTCGGCGTACGAGGAGCACCGTCTGTGGGCGACCGCCGACGACGGCGCGCAGATCCCGATGTCCGTGGTCTGCCGCACCGGAGCTCGCGGGCCCGGTGGCGACGCGCCGATCCCCTTCCTCCTCTACGGCTACGGCGCCTACGAGATCTCCGTCGACCCCGGCTTCTCGGTCTCACGGCTCTCGCTGCTCGACCGCGGCGCCGGGTTCGCGATCGCCCACGTGCGGGGTGGCGGCGAGATGGGCCGGCGCTGGTACGACGACGGCCGGCTGCTGCACAAGCGCCACACGTTCTCCGACTTCGCCGCGTGTGCCCGTCGTCTGGTCGAGAGCGGGTGGGCGACGCCCGGCCGCATCGTCGCGGAGGGCGGCTCGGCCGGCGGCCTCCTGATCGGGGTCGTGGCCAACGAGCACCCCGACCTGTTCGGGGGGCTGGTGGCCGAGGTGCCGTTCGTCGACGCGCTCACCTCGATGCTCGACTCCAGCCTGCCCCTCACCGTCGCCGAGTACGAGGAATGGGGCAACCCCGAGGGCGACGCCGAGACCTACGACTACCTCGCCGGATATGCGCCGTACGAGAACGTCGGGAGCCGGCCGTGTCCCCCCGTCCTGGCGACCACGTCGGTCAACGACACGCGCGTGCTGTACGTCGAGCCGGCGAAGTGGGTGGCCCGGCTCCGGGCCACCGCCCCGGACGGCGACGGCCGCCCCGACGTCCTGCTCAAGACCGAGATGTCGGCCGGCCACGGCGGGGTCTCGGGTCGCTACCGGGCCTGGCGCGACCGGGCGTTCACCCAGGCCTGGATCCTCGACCGGATGGGACTCGCCGACACGCCACCCGCCTCGTGACGAGCAAGGCCGCCCCCACCAACCAGTCGCTGAGGAGCCGCTCGCGGCGGCGTTCGCTGCGGACCCCTGAGAAGTCCCTGAGAGTTCGCCCGGCACGCAACTCGCGGTGACCGTCGCTCGTCTGGACGGGTGAAGGGTCCGCTCGACCCGGGGCGGGAATCCTCCCGTCACCCGGTGCGTTGGAGTCTATGTGGGTACTGCCGGGAGGTAGGACCCACGCCGTCACAGGAGGGCGTCATGGCAGCACGAACCATCAGCGCGAGCCGCGAGATCGAGGGTCGCGACAGCGTCGGACTGTACCTCGACGAGATCGCGCGCACGCCCCTGCTCGACGCCGCCTCCGAGGTCGAGCTGTCCAAGACCATCGAGGCCGGGCTCTACGCCGAGCACCTGCTCGCCGAGGGACGCGTGGGCCGCAAGAAGGGCGGCGCGCCGCTGAGCGCCAACGAGGCCGAGCTGGAGTGGCTGGCCGAGGAGGGCCGCAAGGCCGTCACCCAGTTCATCAACGCCAACCTGCGTCTGGTGGTCTCCATCGCGCGCAAGTACGGCCGTGCCCAGATGCCGATGCTCGATCTGATCCAGGAGGGCAACACCGGCCTGATCCGCGCGGTCGAGAAGTTCGACTACGCCAAGGGCTACAAGTTCTCCACCTACGCGACCTGGTGGGTGCGTCAGGCGATCACCCGCGGCATCGCCCAGCAGGCCCGGGTGGTGCGGCTGCCCGTCCACGTCGTCGAGGAGCTCAACCAGGTCGGCGGCGCCCGTCGCACGCTGGAGAGGCAGCTCGGGCGTGACCCGGAGCCGGAGGAGATCGCCACCGAGCTCGGTATGGATCTCGACCGGGTGCTCGATCTGATGGCCTGGGGCCGCGACCACGTGAGCCTCGACACCCCGGTCGACGAGGACGGCGACACGTCGCTGGGCGACCTGATGGCTCAGGAGACCTCCCCGGGGCCCGACGACACCGTTCTCGACGTGGAGTCGCGGGAGCGGCTCGACGCGCTGGTCTGCAAGCTGGACGACCGGGCCGCCGACATCATCCGCGCCCGCTACGGGCTGCTCGACGGCCGCCAGCACAAGCTGGCCGACATCGGCGCTCGGCACGGCATCTCCGCCGAGCGCGTGCGCCAGCTCGAGCGCGAGGCCCTGCAGAAGCTGCGTCGCCTCGGCGACCCCGACCTGGCCGCCTGAGAGTCGGCCCCGAGCCGAGCGAGGAGGTTCGGACGGACGACGGACGACGTCTCTGCGAACCACCGGGGCGGACGCCGTAGCGAGCTCGCTCGCCAGGCGTCGCAGCTCTAGCCGGCGACCTCCGTGCCGGTGAGCTCATCGAGGACCTCCGCCACACGCTGACGGAGGTCTGCGATCGTCCCGGTGTTGTCCACGACGTGCGTGGCCGCCGCGAGCCGCTCCGCACGGGTGGCCTGGGCCGCCACGCGTGCCCGCGCCTCGTCCGGGCTCCATCCCCGGTCCGCGATCGCGCGCTCGACCTGGAGCGCCTCCGGTACGTCGACCACCACCACGGCGTCGAAGCTGGGGGCCTGACCGGTCTCGACGAGCAGCGGGATGTCGTGGACGACGAGCACGCCGGCCGGCGCCGCCTCCTCGAGCTCGGCCGCTCGGGCCCGCACCCGCGGATGGATGATCGCCTCCAGCGCAGCGCGCCGTGAGGGGTCGGCGAACACGATCGCCCCGAGCCTCGCCCGGTCGAGGTTGCCGTCGACGCCGAGCACCTCGGGCCCGAACTCGGTCACGACCTCCTCGAGCCCCGGCGTACCCATGCCGACGACGTCGCGGGCCAGCGCGTCTGCATCGACGACGACCGCGCCGAGCTCGCGCAGCATCGCGGACACGGTGCTCTTGCCCGAGGCGACACCTCCGGTGAGACCCACGCGCATGGGTGGAACCCTACGCAGCGGGTCGAGCCGGCCGATCCCGGCCGAGATCCAGCCGCAGACGCAGCGCGGCCCGTCCCCTGCGCAGGGGACGGGCCGCGGACGGTCGTGCTCGACGGGTCAGCTGCCCCCGCCGGTGAGCTTCTCACGCAGCGCCTGGAGCGCCTCGTCGGAGGCGAGCGAGCCGCCCGTCTCCTCGCCGGTCTCGGCTGCGTCGGTCGAGCCGGAGGAGTAGGACGTGGCCTCGCCGGCCTCCGCCTCGGCCTGCTTGGCCTCCTCCTGCTGCTTGACGTGGGCCTCCCAGCGAGCGTGGGCCTGGGCGTACTGGTCCTCCCAGACCTTGCGCTGGTCGTCGTACCCCTCGAGCCACTCGCCCGTCTCGGGGTCGAAGCCCTCGGGATAGATGTAGTTGCCCTGCTCGTCGTAGGTCGCTGCCATGCCGTACAGCGTGGGGTCGAACTCCTCGACGTCGCTGGCGGTGGTGGTCTCGTTGGCCTGCTTCAGCGACAGCGAGATCCGGCGCCGCTCGAGGTCGATGTCGATGATCTTGACCATGACGTCGTCGTTGACCTGGACGACCTGCTCGGGGATCTCCACGTGACGCTCGGCCAGCTCGGAGATGTGGACCAGGCCCTCGATGCCCTCCTCGACCCGCACGAACGAGCCGAAGGGCACCAGATTGGTGACCTTGCCCGGCACGATCTGGCCGTTCTGGTGAGTGCGGGCGAAGTGCTGCCAGGGGTCCTCCTGCGTCG
>JAICHQ010000070.1 GCA_025924815.1 Nocardioides sp. | reverse complement strand
TCTGTTCCCGGGCGTCTTGCGACGTCCCGTTCGGCGACCATCCATCTGCGACCGCCGTCGCCGGCGGCCTCCTGCGGTCTACCCGCGCACTCGGGCGGGCCGCCCTCGAACGTGCGTTGTTCGACCTTGCTCCGGGCGGGGTTTGCCGAGCCGATCCGGTTGCCCGGACCGCTGGTGGTCTCTTGCACCACCGTTTCACCCTTACCGCCTCGTAGTCCCCGTTGGTCTCGACAAGCTCGACCGACGACGATCCGCGAGGCGGCGGTCTGTTCTCTGTGGCACTGTCCCGCGGATTGCTCCGGGTGGGTGTTGCCCACCGCCCTGCCCTGGGGAGCCCGGACCTTCCTCGACGCCCGTCTCGCGACGTACGCCGCGGCCGCCCGACCAACCCCTCCGCGTGCCCGACTCTAGCGGCTGGTGGTCACGGCAGGGTCAGGATCTCGGCGCCGTCGTCGGTGACCAGGAGCGTGTGCTCGAACTGCGCACTGCGGCGCCCGTCGGCGGTCACGACCGTCCAGCCGTCGTCCCACATCTCCCAGGCGTGGGTGCCCAGGTTGAGCATCGGCTCGATCGTGAAGGTCATCCCCGGGCGGATCTCGTCGTCGAAGCGCGGGTCGTCGTAGTGGGGGATGATCAGCCCGCTGTGGAACGCCGTGCCGATGCCGTGGCCGGTGAACTCGCGGACCACGCCGTAGCCGAACCGCTTGGCGTACGCCTCGATCACCCGGCCGATCACGTTGACGCGACGCCCGGGCTTCACGGCCCTGATGCCCCGCATCAGCGCCTCGTGGGTGCGGTCGACGAGCAGGCGCGTCTCCTCATCGACGTCTCCGGCGAGGAACGTCGCATTGGTGTCGCCGTGGACGCCGTCGAGGTAGGCGGTGATGTCGATGTTGCAGATGTCGCCGTCCTCGAGGACCCGTGCGTCGGGGATGCCGTGACAGACGACCTCGTTGACGCTGGTGCACAGCGACTTGGGGAAGTGCTTGTAGCCCAGGGTCGAGGGATAGGCGCCGTGGTCGCAGAGGAACTCGTGACCGACCCGGTCGAGCTCGTCGGTGGTGACGCCGGGGGTGACATGGGATCCGACGAGGTCACGGGCCTCGGCGGCGAGCCGGCAGGCCACACGGATCCGCTCGATGGTCCCGGCATCCTTGACCTCGCTGCCGGTGAACGGCGCAGGACCGGCCCGGTCGACGTACTCCGGGCGCGCGATGGCTTCGGGCACCGGACGTCGCGGCGAGATCGCGGCGGGGGCGATCGCGGTCGAGGTCATGCGCCCGAGTCTACGGACGCTCGGCGGGCCCGGCGTGCCCGCCGTAGGGTCTGGTGCATGGCGAAGTACTGGTTCTGCGTGAAGCACCACGCCGTCGAGGGCCCCGACGGCTGCCCGCCGATCGACCGGCTCGGTCCGTTCGCGACCGAGGAGGAGGCGTCCCGGGCGCTGGAGAAGGCCCAGGAGCGCAACGACGAGTGGGACAACGACCCGAAGTGGAACGACTGACCGGGTGAGCCCTCGTCAGCCCTCGCGTCCCACTCCGCCGCCTCCGGCCCCCCGGATCTCGCCGCTGCCGTTCGCCGGGATGATCGGCCTGGCCTGCGTGCTCTTCCTCGATCTGGGCAGCACCATCGTGCTGCCGTGGTGGGCGGTCGTCGGGCTGGTGGTGGTGTGGATCGTGCTGTTCGTGCTCGCGTGCGCCTGGTGGACCGCCCACCCGCGTCGCCTCCCGTGGCTCCCCGTGGTCGGGCTGGCGATCTGGGTCGTGGTCGTGGTCGTGGTCAACCTCGCCACCCGCTGAGCGCGCGCCTCAGAGCCAGCCGTAGGAGGTCGCGAGCCGGACGGCCTCGGAGCGGTTGGCGGCGCCGGTCTTGCCGATGGCCGACGACAGGTGGTTGCGCACGGTGCCGGGGGAGAGGTGGACCCGGCCGGCGATGACCGCCACCGTGGCCCCGTCGGAGGCTGCCCGGAGCACCTCGGTCTCGCGCTCGGTCAGGGGCGAGTCCCCGAACGCGAGGCTGTCCATCGCCAGGGCCGGGTCGACGACGCGCAGGCCCTGGTGCACGCGGCGCACGGCGTCGGCGAGCTGGGCGGCGGGGGTGTCCTTGACGACGAACCCGTCGGCGCCGGAACGCAGGGCGCGCCTCAGGAAGCCCGGCCGGCCGAACGTCGTCACGATCAGCACCCGGGTGGCGGGCGCGACGCGGCGTACCTCCGCGGCCGCGCCGATCCCGTCCAGGCCCGGCATCTCGACGTCGAGCAGCGCGACGTCGGGCCGGTGCTCGAGGACCGCCGGTACTACGGCGTCCCCCGTCGCAACCTCGGCGACGACCTCGAGGTCGGGCTCGAGCCCGAGCAGGGCCGACAGGGCGCCGCGGACCAGGGCCTGGTCATCGGCGAGCAGCAGCCGGATCACGGGACGACGACCTTGAGGGAGAAGCCCGGGTCCAGCGACCGGGTGACCACGGTGCCGCCGAGCGCCGCGGCTCGCTCGCGCAGCCCTGTGAGTCCATGGCCTGCGCCGGCCGAGGACGCGCCCCGCCCGTCGTCGCGCACCTCGACCTCGTGCTCGCCGAGCACGACCGTGCAGCGCTGTGCGCCGCTGTGCCGGATCACGTTCGTGATGCCCTCGCGCACCGCCCAGGCGAAGAGCTCGCGCCGGTCGCTGGGCACCCCCTCGGTGGAGTTGGGCAGGTCGGCGGCGATCTCGGCCGCGGACAGCGCCATTCCGGCGCGGGCGAGCTCGCCGGGGAGGGTCAGCTCGCGGTAGCCCTCGACCGCCCGGCGTACGTCGGCGAGCGCGTCGCGGGAGAGCCGCTCGAGGTCGGCCAGCTCGGTGCGGGCACGCTCGGTGTCGACGTCGATCAGCCGGTTGGCGAGCTCGGCCTTGACCGTGATCACCGTCAGCGAGTGGCCGAGGATGTCGTGCAGGTCGCGGGCGAACCGGTTGCGCTCGTCGTCCAGGGCCAGCCGGGCGTTCTCCTCGCGGACCGCGAGCACCTCGATGTTGCGGTTGATCGCCTGCGAGATCCCCCAGATGGCGAGCGTGGCGACCAGGGTGCCGAAGAGGATCCCGTCGTCGCGCTCCCACCCGGGCAGCCAGATCGTGGCGGCATAGGCGCCGAAGGCGACCGTGATCGCGGCCAGCCAGGCCCAGCGGGTCTGCAGGCACATCACACAGGTGACCGCGATGTAGACGGCCGCGGCGACGCCCTCCTGTCCGATCGCGGCACACATGGTTACGCCCAGCGCGACCTCTCCCACGACGAGCGCCACGCCGTGCGAGGCGCGGACCGGGGTCCGGAACGGGGCGCCGACACGCCGCCACCGCATCAGCACGAACACGGTGAGGTAGAGCGCCGCGAACAGCAGCGTGGCGACGATGCCGATCCAACCGCGCAGGTGGTCCCGGTGCTGCCAGGCCGCGCTCAGGGGGGAGAGCAGGTAGAACAGCCAGATCCCGGCGAAGACCAGCCCCCAGCGACGCGGGCCGACGGGCCGGCCCGCGTCGATCCCCGGAACCAGGGTGCCGCTCATGTCGGTCACGCTATCGACCTCAGACCCGCGCGGTGTCCTTGCTCATGCGCCAGGCGGCGCCCACCACGAAGATCGTGAACCAGCCGACGGCGTTGACCAATGCGTACCACGGAAGGTCGTGGGTCAGCGGCGCCCGGGCCACCTCGGAAACGCCGTACATCGGGGTCCAGTAGGCGACGTCGCGCACGGCGGAGGAGTACTGGTCGAGCGGGATGAACACGCCGCCGAGGAACGACAGGAGCGCCAGGCCGGGGCCCAGGATCTGCATCACGTTCTCGCTCGGCACGAGGTACCCGACGAAGACCCCGAGCGCCGCGAAGGTCAGGGTGCAGAAGAGCGTCACCACCATGCTGAGGATCCAGATGTGGGTCGGCATCTCGGCCTTGCCCATGGCGACGCCGACGACGTTCACCGCGGCGATGGCCAGGGCGCCCATGGTCAGGGCGACTACGGCCTTCATCACGATGTAGACCACGGGGTTGAGCGGGGTGAGCCGGAGCTGGCGCGACCAGCCCAGGGCCCGCTCCACCGCCACCATCGAGCCGCCGGCGGCGGCGGTCAGGGCGGCGCCGTACAGGGCCATCGAGACCAGGATGTACGCCGCCACGTTGCCCGAGCCGGACGCGTCGTCCCAGCCCTTCTGGCCGCCGAAACTGAGCAGCAGCGCGGCCGGCAGGATCAGCGTGAAGATGATGGTGCGCCGGTTGCGGAGCATTCGCCTGAGCTCGATGCCGAGCACGGTGAGGTTGAAGCCGCCGAGCGGCGGGACCCGGCGGGTGCCCGGGTCGATGGTCTGCGTGGTCATGCCGGGACTCCTTGGTCGGTGGTGCCGGTGGTCGTGGTGGGGGTGACGTCGTGGTCGTCGCCGGTGAGGCTCAAGAAGGCGTCCTCCAGGCCGCGCGCGGTGATCTCGAGGTCGTGCGCGGCGGTCTCGGTGAGCAGGTGGCGTGCAATCGCGTCGGTGTCCTTGGCGTGGATGTAGACGGCATCCCCGCGGATCTCGACGCTCTCGACGTCGGGCAGCTCGGAGAGCCGTGCGGGGTCGGCGTCGGGGAGGGTGGCCCGCACCGTGCGACCGGCGGCGAGCGCCTTGATCTGGCTACCGGTGCCGTCGGCCACGATCCGGCCGTGGCTGATCAGGATGATGCGGTCGGCGTACTGATCGGCTTCCTCGAGATAGTGCGTCGCGAACAGGACCGTCCGGCCCTTCTCGGCGTCCGAGCGGATCGCGGACCAGAAGGCGCGACGTCCCTCGACGTCCATGCCGGTGGTCGGCTCGTCGAGGAGCAGCAGCGCCGGGTCGGACAGCAACGCCATCGCGAAGCGCAGCCGCTGCTGCTCCCCGCCCGAGCACTTGCCCACCTTGCGGTCCGCGATCGACTCGATCCCCGCCGTCCGGAGCACTTCGCCGACCGGCGCCGCGTCGGCGAACAGGCTGGCCGTGTAGGCGACGGTCTCGCGGACCGACAGGTCCGTGAGCAGGCCGCCGGTCTGCATCACCGCGGACACCAGTCCGCGGGCGATGGCCTGGCGCGGCTGCAGCCCGAGCACGTCGACGCTGCCCGTCGTGGGTTGTGAGAGGCCGAGGATCATGTCGATCGTGGAGGTCTTGCCCGCGCCGTTCGGACCGAGGAAGGCCACGACCTCGCCCTGCTCGAGGGTGAGGTCGACGCCGCGTACGGCGTGCACGTCACCGAAGTCCTTGGTGACGCCGGCGATCCGGACGGCGGGCACGGCACCGGCGGCCGAGCCG
This sequence comes from Nocardioides sp., assembly GCA_025924815.1. Lineage (GTDB taxonomy): Bacteria > Actinomycetota > Actinomycetes > Propionibacteriales > Nocardioidaceae > Nocardioides. The sequence continues at coordinate 11,979 of JAICHQ010000070.1, read as the reverse complement.
GTGGCTTCCACGAGAGAGGTCTGTGTCATGGCCCCAGCCTGATGGAAGCGGGCCTGCGATCCCTCACACAGTCATCACGACTCGGTCGTGACTTTTGTCAGTCCTGGGGTCGCACGCGCAGGATCTTGTCCCGCCCGTCGCCGTTGTCGGTGGTGAGCAGGAGGTCTCCGTTCGGCAGCGTCGTGACGGTGCGCAGCCGGCCCGCGCCGGTGAGCGCCTTCGGGGCCTTGACCCAGCGCAGGTGGCCGGTGTCGTCGAACCTCATGAACAGCACCCGGGAGGCCTTGAGCGCGGCGACCGCGAGGGTGCCGCGGTAGGAGCCCCACCCGGAGGCCCGCGTCGTCGGCAGCCAGTCGGCGCCGGAGGTGGCCAGGGTCGGGAAGCCCGACCGCCAGCGCGCCCTGACCTGGTGGCCGGGCAGCGAGGTGTCGGTCATCGGGACCGACTCGTCGTAGCCGGGCACGGGGTTCCAGCCGTAGTCGGCACCGTTCTGGAGGAGGTTCACCTCGTCGTCGCGGTCGGAGCCGTGCTCGACGGACCAGAGCGTGCCGTCGGCGCGCTGGGCGAGGCCCTGCACGTTGCGGTGGCCCCAGGTGTGGACGTAGCGCTTCACCGGGCTGGCGGCGTTCGCCCAGCGGTTGCCCGGCCACGGCTTGCCGCTGAACCGGTCGAGCCGCAGCGTCTTCCCGCCGTACGACGTGAGGTCGCGCGCGTCGGTCCCGATCGCGGCGTCGCCGGTGCCGACCAGCATTGCGCCGCGGTCGGTGATGAGCAGGCGGCAGCCGCCGTGGCGGCCGCTGTTGGTGGGGAAGCCACCCACGAGGGTCTTGATCCGGTCCACCGTGCGGTCGGCCACCTGCAGCCGCCATGCGGTCACGTGGACGTCGTGGCCGCCTCCGGCGCGGGTGCCTCCCTGGCAGGTGTAGATCCGGTGGTTCGCGGCGAACCCGGGGTCGACGGCCAGGCCCAGCAGGCCGGTCTCGCCCGAGACCCAGACCGTGCTGCTGGGGAAGTCCACGGTGTGCCGCGTGCCGTGGGTGACCAGTGAGAGCCGAGCCCGGTCGCGCTCGGTGACCAGCAGCCGGCCGCCGCCGAGGGGCTTGACGTCCCACGGGTGGTCGAGCCCGCCGACGACCGTGCGCACCTGGAGCGCGGGGAAGCCCTGGGCCGGGGCTGCCTGGCCAAACGGGGCCGGGGTGGCTGACGGGTGCTCGCTGTCGTCATCGCCACAGGCGGTGAGACCCGCCGCCAGGGTCAGCGGGAGGGCGGCGATGAGAGCGCGGCGCATGCCCTACCGTACTTCGCTCCCGGTGGCCGCCATCCCGAAGCACGACGGTCAGGGGCTCATGCGGGCCCGGGCCACCAGGTGGTCGCCGACGTACACCCGCACGCGGGTGACGCCGTGCAGGCGCGCGCTCGTCCGGTCGGAGGCCATGGCCGCGACCCGGTGCCGCGACGTGTCACTCCCGATGTGGATCCTGAAGCGAGTGGCTACCGCGTTCCGGGTGTTGTCGAGGATGATCCGCACCCGGTGGGCGGCCACGGCCCTCAGGTGGACCCGCACTCCCGTGAAGCGCGGGCACACGGGCACGTCGAGGTCGAACACCGCCGACGTACCGTCCGATCCCGAGACGGTGCCCCGGGCGAGTCCGGCGGGGAGCCGGGTCAGGGTCTCGGTCGCCGTGCGCCCGTCGGCCGTGCCGCCCGTCACGGCGGTGCGCGACCCGATCGTCAGGGAGTACGTCGCCGTCCCGACTCCGTCGTCCGGGTTGGCAACGGCGACGCTCACCGCGCCGGTGGCCCGTGCCCCGTAGCTGCAGGTGACCCCGGAGAGCGACACCCGCGGGGCGAGGGTCACCGGGGGCGGCGTCGGCCTGGCCGTGGGATCGACGGTGAACGACCAGGCGATGTCGCTCTGCTTGGGCTGGGAGATCCGCACGGCGTAGGTGCCCGTGAGGAGCTGCGTCCGCGGGACGAGGAGGACGGCGCGGTCGCCACTGAGGACCTGCTGGCCGGTCGGGCCGTAGACGGAGTCGGTGCTGACGTAGGTGTTCTCGTCGACCACGCACAGTTCGGCGCCCTTGCTCGACAGTGCGGTGCCGGTGGGCGTCGTCAGCGTCGCCACCAGGCCGGTCGCGGGCGCAGCCGGGAGCATGGCGATGATCGGCAGTCCGGGCGCGCTGTAGTCGGCTCCGGACTTGGTCTTCCGGCAGGTCTCGACGGGGTCCGGGCTCTCGTTGCCGGCGTACGACGTGAGGTAGGAGGTCGAGCCCGGCCCCGGGAAGAGGATCGGGGTGGCGCTGCGCACCGCCGTGCTCAGACCCGCGATGATGTCCATGCCGGCGTACGTCGCGTCCTGGGCGAACGCTGTACGGGTGAGGCCGGCCCGCAGCATCCCGATGGCGTGGAAGGGCGCAGCAAACCAGTAGTCCACCGCGCTGACGTCGGTCTGCGAGGCGTTGCGCACCAGGTTGCTGCGCGAGCCCTCGAGGGCGCCGTCATCGGTGTAGTACGGGCTGAGCGGGTTCTCGGTGTGGGCGCTGGCGTACTGGCCGGTCCGCAGGCTCGGGTCGGTCTTCTCCAGGTAGGTCAGGTGGTGCTGGATCCCCGTCGTCAGCGCGGAGTCCTCCGAGACCGTGGCCACGCCGGCGGCGACGCGCACGGAGTTCAGCCGCTGGAGCCACGCAGGGGTCGTGGTCGTTCCCTGCGCCGATCCGGTGCCGGTACCCGCCAGTACGGGCACGGGCGCGACCATCGACGCGCAGAGCGCGACGACGGCGATCGAGAGCACTGCGATCCGCGCCACCTGGATCATGGTCACCACTGATCCGCCGCCTGTCAGCGGAACGCCGGACTTCGACCGGTCGACGCGGCGTCGCTAGAAGGTGTGCTCGGGTCCGGGGAACGTGCCGCCCTTGACGTCCTCGTCGTACGCCCGGGCCGCGCGCAGCAGCTCGCCGCGGAGATCGGCGTACTGCTTGACGAACGTCGTCATCCGGCCGGAGCGCATGCCGAAGGCGTCGGTCCAGACCAGCACCTGGCCGTCGCACTGGACACCGGCACCGATGCCGATGGTCGGGATCAGCAGCTCCTTGGTCACGCGGGCTGCGACGTCGCCGGGCACCATCTCCATCACCACCGCGAACGCGCCGGCATCCTGCACGGCGTGGGCGTCGGCGAGCACCCGCTCCGCGGCGTCGCCACGACCCTGGACGCGGTAGCCGCCCAGGGCGTGCTCGCTCTGCGGGGTGAAGCCGATGTGGGCCATCACCGGGATGCCACCCTGGCTCAGCCGGCTGATCTGCGGCGTCATCTCCACGCCACCCTCCAGCTTCACGCAGTGCGCGAGCCCCTCCTTCATGAACCGGGCGGCGGTGCCGTAGGCCTGCTCCGGTGAGGCCTGGTAGGAGCCGAACGGCAGGTCGCCGACCACCAGCGCGCGGTGCACCGACCGGCTGACGGCGCGGGTCAGCGGCAGCAGCTCGTCGACGGTGATGGGGACGGTGGACTCGTAGCCGTAGACGTTGTTGGCCGCCGAGTCGCCGACCAGGAGCACGTCGATGCCGGCCTCGTCGAACGTGGCGGCGGCGTACTGGTCGTACGCGGTGAGCATCGAGAACCGCTCGCCGCGCTCCTTGAGCTGACGCAAGTGGTGGGTGCGCACCCGCTTGGCCGGGGCAGCCGGGGTGCTGGTCTCGTCGTTCATCCGGTGCTCCTCAGGCCCGGGTGGGCTGTCATCGCGGCTCCCTGTTGGAGTCCACGTAACGCCCTCCAGGCTAGTGAGACGGCAGGCGCTTGCGACGTGTGGCGCTCGTCACCACGCAGGCTCGGGGCGGGTCAGCTCGTCCCGGAGTCCGCGGAAGGCGATCTCGTCGTCCCGTGTCCCGGTGTGTGGCGCCGCGAACCACGCGGCGTACTGGCTGATCTCGTCGAGCCGCCACTCGAGGTCGAAGAGCTCGAGCATCTCCTGGTCGGCGCCGAGCCCGTGGGGGTCGGCGCCGGCACCGACCAGCGTGCGCCGGTCGAGCTCGGCCGGCGCCAGCGTGAGTGATTCCCAGTCGACCAGCAGACGTCCCCGGTCGGTGAGCAGCTGGTTGTCGCTGTGGGGCTCTCCGTGCGTCGGGACCCAGAGCCGCTCGCAGGCGGCCGTGGCGAGATGGTGGTAACGGCGGGTCCACCGTGCCACGTCATCCCGATGGCTCCGGACGGCTCGACGCGCCTCGTCTGAGTAGGGCCCCGGTCCCCAGGCCGGTCGGCTCCGGGTCGCCAACTCGTCGGCGAAGTGGGGACCGACCACCGGGCGCCAGACAGGCAGCCCGGGCGGAACGGCGGTGGCGTGCAGGTCTGCGAGTGCGGCGGCGGTCCAGGGGAGGTCGAGGTCTCCACCGGACGTCCCGTCCCGCCAGGGCGTGCAGCTCAGCGCTCCGTCGGAGAACGGCACGCTCGAGACGCCGGTGGCGGCGGGAACGGGCGCGAGCACGAAGGCGAGTCCGGCGTCGCGCAGCGCGGTCGCACCGGCGTACGCCGCCTCCAGGTGTGCGGCGCTCCGCTTCGGCTCGAGCCCGTCGAAGGTGACGAACAGCCGCGGCTCGGCTCCGGCGTACGCCGCCCAGTGGTGGGCGCCGAAGCCGACCGGCAGGAAGCCGACACGGTCGACCCGGGCGTCCCACAGGCGACGAACCGTGTCCAGGACGGCGGCGTCGGAGACGTCCGTCGGAGGCTCACGCACGCTTGGCCCGCTTCGCCCGGAGTCGGTCGAACGCGCGGTACTCGGGTGGCGTGCGGATGAGGTCGAGGACGGCCGCGGTCGGCTCGTCCGGACCGTACGTCGTGTCGACGGTCAGGTCGCAGTCGCCGTGCTGGAACACCAGGCGCCGTTGCGCCAGGGCGCTTCCGGGGTCGCGGTCGCCGCGCGTGGTCTCGCGCCGTCGCAGCTCCTTGGGCGAGCAGGTGACGTGGACCAGCAGGACGTCGATCCCCTCGGTGAGGCGCAGCAGGTCGTCGAGGCGCCACGGCTCGTTGAGCACGTGGTCGGCCAGGACGTCCATGCCCGAGGACGCGGCGCCCGCCAGCGCACGGTGGTACGCCGCGCGGGTGCGGTGGAAGACGTCGTGCCACTGACGGTCGGTCAGGTCGGCGTCCGGGCGGGTGCGTATCTGGTGGAAGAGGTCGACCGGCAGCACCAGCCACGGCGTGGGGAGGCGGCGGGAGACCGCCTTCGTCAAGGTGGTCTTGCCCGAGCTGGAGGGCCCGTTGAAGAGGACGATCCGACCGGAGGGCACGTAGTGACGCTATCGACGCCGCCGTTCGGTCCGCGAGAGCCCCTCGTCCCTAGACTGTGAGGCGTGGAGTTCCACTCGGCGTACGCGCAGGGGTTCGCACGCGTCGCGGCGTGCACGATGCCGGTGACGCTGGCCGATCCGGCGGCGAACGCGCGCGCCGTGCTCGACCTCGCGCGCGAGTGCCACGACGACGGCGTCGCGGTCGCGGTCTTCCCCGAGCTGTGCCTGAGCGGCTACTCGATCGAGGACCTGCTCCTGCAGGACACCCTGCTGAACGCCGTGCACGATGCGATCGCGAACATCGTCGAGGCCTCGACGGACCTGCTCCCCCTGATGGTGGTCGGCGCTCCGCTGCAGCACGGCACCCGCCTGCTCAACTGCGCGGTGGTGGTCAAGGACGGCCGGATCCTGGGGGTCGCCCCGAAGTCCTACCTCCCGAACTACCGCGAGTTCTACGAGCGCCGACACTTCGCGCCGGGCGACGACCTCCGAGGTACGACGATCCGTGTCGCCGGCCGCGAGGTGCCGTGCGGCCCCGACCTGATCTTCGCGGCATCCGACCTGCCCGGACTGCGGCTCCACGTCGAGATCTGCGAGGACATGTGGGTGCCGGTGCCCCCCAGCGCCGAGGCCGCCCTCGCCGGCGCCACCGTGTTGTCCAACCTGTCGGGCAGCCCGATCACCATCGCCCGGGCCGAGGACCGCCGGCTCCTGGTCCGCAGCGCCAGCGCGCGCGGCAACGCGGCGTACGTCTTCTCGGCCGCGGGCCAGGGGGAGTCGACCACCGACCTGTCCTGGGACGGCCAGACGATGGTCTACGAGTGCGGTGACCTGCTCGGCGAGAGCGAGCGGTTCCCCGATGGCCCACGCCGGACGGTCGTCGACGTCGACCTCGACCGGATCCGCCAGGAGCGGCTCCGGATGGGAAGCTTCGACGACAACCGCCGGGGTCTCGAGTCGGTCCGACCGGAAAGCCCGTTCCGGGTGGTGGACTTCGAGCTGAGCCCTCCGAGCGGCGACATCGGGCTGCGCCGCAAGCTCGACCGGTTCCCGTTCGTGCCCGACGACGTGGAGCGGCTCGCCCTCGACTGCTACGAGGCGTACCACATCCAGGTCGCGGGCCTTGTCCAGCGGATGGAGGCGATCGGCGGTCCGCGGGCGGTGATCGGCCTCAGCGGTGGACTCGACTCCACCCACGCACTGATCGTGGCCGCCAGCGCCATGGACCGGCTCGGGCGGCCGCGTAGCGACGTGCTCGGCTTCACCATGCCCGGGTTCGCCACGGGGGAGACGACGAAGTCGCTGGCGACCCGGCTGGCGGCGGCGATGGGGGTCACCTTCGAGGAGATCGACATCAAGCCCGCCGCCGAGCAGATGCTCAAGGACCTCGACCATCCGGCGGCGGGCGGGGCGCCGGCGTACGACGTGACCTACGAGAACGTCCAGGCGGGCCTGCGCTACGACTACCTCTTCCGGCTGGCCAACCAGCGCGGCGGCATCGTCGTCGGCACCGGCGACCTCAGCGAGCTCGCGCTCGGCTGGTGCACGTACGGCGTGGGCGACCAGATGTCGCACTACAACGTCAATGCTGGGGTGCCGAAGACCCTCATCCAGCACCTGATCCGGTGGGCGATGGACAGCGGTCAGTTCGACGACGCCACCAACGAGGTACTCGCCGAGATCCTCGACCAGGAGATCACCCCCGAGCTGATCCCGACGGTCGAGGGCCAGAAGGCGCAGGCGACCGAGGACTCCGTCGGGCCCTACGCCCTGCAGGACTTCACGCTCTACCACGTGCTGCATCGCGGCTACCGGCCCACGAAGATCGCCTTCCTGGCCTGGCACGCCTGGCACGACGCCGAGGCGGGGGAGTGGCCTCCGGGATACCCGGCCGGCACCCGCACGGCGTACCAGATCGGCGAGATCCGGCACTGGCTCGAGGTGTTCTGCCGCCGGTTCTTCGCCAGCCAGTTCAAGCGGAGCGCGCTGCCCAACGGGCCGAAGGTCTCCCCGGGAGGCACGATGAGCCCGCGCGGTGACTGGCGGATGCCCAGCGACGCAGCACCGACCGCGTGGCTGGCCGACCTGGAGAACGTGCCGACCACCTGAGCCGACACCCGATCGTGACATCGGCGGACAACCTTTGGTGGGGTGGGCGAGTCGAAGGGGCATCGGCGGCACCGACAGCGGGCCGCCTCGAACCTCGGGAGACATCGGATGACTCCAGTACGACGAGTACGCGGGATCGTCGCGGTCCTGGCCACCTTGGCGGCCGCGACGCTGGCCACGACGGCCCAGGACCAGGCGCACGCAGCCACCGACAACGGTGCGGGGGCATCGTCTGCACGGACCACGCTGCGACTGCACTTCACCGGCTGCGACCGCTGCTCGGTGCAGCTGCAGCACGCCGTGAACGGGAAGCCGCACGTCTGGACCTCGAAGGCGCAGCGCATCGGGTCCGACCACACAGCGGTCTTCCACCTGCCCACCTCGCGCACGCAGGGGCTGTCCTTCGTGCTGCGCGCGCCATGGGAGGGCAACACCGGCGCGGTATCGAACATCGTCACCCGCTACGCCGGCTACCACATCGACTCGGTCGTCGACCGCGATGCCGCCCGGCATGCGCAGAAGGCGCAGGGCTGCTGGGCCGGGACGGGCCTCGACCGGGTGCGGCTGGACTTCCACGTCGCCCGGGTCGACGCGAAAACGCTGGACGGACGCGCGACCCAGATCCCGTTGGTCTACGCGACGCACACGATGTCCAGCTGGAAGCCCACGGTGACGACGTTCAAGGGGACCATCGGCAACCAGGACGCGTTCTACTGCACCCGGCCGCCGATGACGAAGCTGACCCTCACCGCGGCCGACTGCGCCGGCTGTCAGGTCGGCGTGATGAACGGCGCCCTCCGGCCCGAGAACACCTGGTCGCTGCCGCCGAGGACGATGACGGACGGCGCGCTCACCGTGCGCGTACCGCGCAACCTGACCCGCGGCATCAGCACCACGGTGTACGGACCGTGGGAGGGCGCCACCGGCTACACGACCGTCGTCGCGTGGCGGTACGGCGGGAAGCAGGTCGGCGACCGCGTCGGCTTCAAGGCCGCCCGGGCCGCGCATCGTGGCTCCCCGTGTTGGGGCGGCACCGACGAGAAGGCGCTGACCGTGGCCCTGACGATCCGCAAGGTGCGCACCGACGGGACGACCGGACCGACCAACGGCACGATCGCCTTCGCCCGGGTCACCCAGCCGTGGCTGCGGCCGATGGAGCGCACGGACCACGGGATCCTCGGCTCGCAGGAGGTCATCACCTGCCGGAAGTGAACTGATGCGCCACCACGACGCCCCGCCGGCACCGGACCCGGCGGGGCGTTGTGCTGCGGCACGAAATGGGCGCCGGCGGTGGGTTTCCCTGAGCACGATCCGGGTCTAGCGTGTCGTGCATCATCGGGGGTTTCTTCGTGCAGGAGGAATCGAGCATGGCCGCTCGTTCGAAGGTGTTCCGTCAGGGCAGAGCAGGGATCTTCGCCGCCACGCTGGTCGTGGCCACCGGGGTCGGAGGCGTCGCCGCCGTCGGTGCGGCACCCTCGGCTGCGGGAGCCGATCCGGTGGGCTGCCAGCTGGGCAACGGCGTCCAACACGTGATCGAGATCGTCTTCGACAACGTGCACTTCTTCCGCGACAACCCGAACGTCCCCTCCGACCTGGAGCAGATGCCGCACCTGCTCAACTTCCTGGAGTCCAACGGCACCGTGTTCTCCAACTCGCACACGCCGCTGATCGCCCACACGGCCGACGACAGTCTCTCGATCTACACCGGGTTGTACGGCGACCGGCACGGCCAACCGGTGAGCAACACCTACAACGTCTACAACCCGAACGGCACCACCGACACCGCGGCGTCTTTCACGTACTGGACGTCGCCCGTCATCGACACCAAGACGTCGCCGCCCGTGGCGAGCACGGTTGACACGGCGCCCTCGATGACCTACTCCGACACCGTCCCTGCGAGCGGTGCTCCGGACCGCACGACACCGGCCCCCTGGGTCCCGTTCACACGCGCAGGCTGCACGGTCGGCAACTTCTCGACGGCCAACATGGTGCTCGAGAACCCCGCCGTCGACGTCCCGACGGTGTTCGGCGCCGGCTCGCCCGAGGCGATGCAGACGGCGGCGGACGGGGACAGGTTCAAGGACGTGGAGGTCGCGCAATACGTCGGTGAGGCCATCCACTGTGCGCAGGGGGCGTCGCTCTGCGCCGACTCGTCGCGCCCCGTGGCCGACGCGCTCCCGACCGAGCCCGGCGGCTACGACGGGTACCAGGCGCTGTTCGGCGCCAAGTACGTGGCGCCGGCGATCGGTGGCGGTCCGAACGCGACGCACGACGGCTACCAGGTCACCGACGCCAACGGGAACCTCGTGGACCTCGACGGCCAGACGCTGCAGGAGTCGTTCACGCACACGCCCGGCTTCCCGGGCTTCAACCCGACCGCCTCGCAGAGCCTGGCCGTGCTGGCCGACATGCAGGAGGCCGGCATCCCGGTGACCTACGGCTACATCTCGGACACCCACGACAAGAAGGCCGGTGCCAGCGGATGCACCTCCCCCGGGAACGCCCTCGGCCCGGGTGACGCCTGTTCCGTCGCGGCGCTGAAGGCGTACGACGACGCCTTCGCGAAGTTCTTCCAGCGCCTCGCGGACGACGGCATCACGCCCGCCAACACCGAGTTCATGATCAGCGCCGAGGAGAACGACCAGTTCGCGGGCGCGAACGTCGGTCGGGCTACCCAGCCCACGCCCGCCGGCTGTGACGGCGTCACCGTGCCCTGTAACTACACGAGCTCGCAGGACGGCGAGCTGGCGACCAACATCAGGGGCCAGCTCTCCACGACGGCGAGCTCCGCCACGCAGTTCGACCTGCAGCCGCAGGGCGCCTCCATCTACGTGCACGGTCAGCCGGCCGCCGACGACCCGACGGTGCGTCAGCTCGAACGGGACACCGCCGGCATGACCTCCGAACTCACCTACAGCGGCATACCGAACGAGAAGATCGCGAAGTATCAGGCCGGCGCGCTCGAACAACGGGTGCTGCACATGCAGACCAACGACCCGTTGCGAACACCGACGTACTCGATCTTCCCGATGCCTGACTACTTCTTCACGACATCCGGACCGAACGTCTCGTTCAACACGGGGTTCGCCTACGACCACGGGTACTACTCCCCGAACATCGACATCACCTGGGCCGCGATCGCGGGCCCCGGGGTGGCCAGGCTCGAGGTGGACGGTCCTGGTCCGAGCGAAGGCAACGAGTCGCAGGACCCGAACTCGACGCACACGGTGCCCGAGGCGTCGACGCGGGGGACCTGGGTCGAGGAGACCGACCTGCGCCCCACGCTGCTCCACCTGGTCGGCCTGACCGACGACTACCAGACCGACGGCCAGGTGATCACCCAGGGGTTGACCTCCCCGAGCAGCTCGCTGCGTCAGCTGACAGGGCTGGGCAGCGTGTACCGGCAGATCAACTCGAGTGTCGGGGAGTTCGCCACGAACACGTTGATCGCGGAATCGAAGGCGCTGGCGAGCGGGTCCGCATCGGATGACTCGACGTACACGACCGAGCAGCAGTCGCTGCTGTCGCTGGCCAACCATCGCGACCGGGTGGCTGCCCGCATGAAGGCGACTCTCGCGCGGGCGGCGAAGGGCATCGCACCCGGCAACGGGGAGCTGCAGTCCGAGCTCGCGCAGGGCAGGGCGCTCCTGAAGCAGGCAGCCCAGCTGGCGGCCGACACCTGACATCCGCAACATCGCCGTAACACGGCTGGGACAGACTTCGCCCCATGGGCAAGCAGGAAGACTTCGTGCTGCGCGCGCTCGAGGAGCGCGACGTCCGGTTCGTCCGCCTCTGGTTCACCGACGTGCTCGGGTTCCTCAAGTCGGTCGCGGTCGCCCCCGCCGAGCTCGAAGGAGCCTTCGACGAGGGGATCGGCTTCGACGGCTCGGCGATCGAGGGCTTCGCCCGTGTCTACGAGGCCGACATGCTCGCCAAGCCCGACCCCGCGACGTTCCAGATCCTGCCGTGGCGCAGCGGCGACGGGCCGAACACGGCCCGGATGTTCTGCGACATCGTGATGCCCGACGGCTCCCCGTCGTACGCCGACCCTCGCCACGTCCTGAAGCGCACGTTGGGCACTGCCGCCGACCAGGGCTTCACCTTCTACACCCACCCCGAGATCGAGTTCTACCTCTTCAGGGACTCACCCGTCCCCGGGGGCGAGCCGATCCCGGTCGACCGGTCGGGCTACTTCGACCACACCGCCCAGTCGCAGGGCGCCGACTTCCGCCGCGAGGCGATCACGATGCTGGAGTCGATGGGCATCTCGGTGGAGTTCAGCCATCACGAGGGCGGGCCGGGCCAGCAGGAGATCGACCTGCGGTACGCCGACGCCCTCTCCACCGCCGACAACATCATGACGTTCCGCACCGTGATCCGGGAGGTGGCGCTGAGCCAGGGGGTCTGGGCGACGTTCATGCCGAAGCCGTTCACGACCCACCCGGGCTCGGCGATGCACACCCACGTCTCCCTCTTCGAGGGCGACCGCAACACCTTCTTCGAGGCGGGCGCGGAGTACCAGCTGTCCAAGACCGGCCGGCAGTTCATCGCCGGGGTGCTCCGGCACGCCAGCGAGATCGCGGTGGTC
>JAICHQ010000069.1 GCA_025924815.1 Nocardioides sp. | reverse complement strand
TCGTGGCCGAGGTGATCAGCACCGTGAGGTCGGGGCGGCGGGGAAGCAGCTGCTTGAGGTAGCCGAGCAGGAAGTCGATGTTGAGGCTCCGCTCGTGCGACTCGTCGATGATGATCGTGTCGTAGCGGCGCAGCTGTCGGTCGCGCTGAAGCTCGGCGAGCAGGATGCCGTCGGTCATCACCTTGACACGGGTATCGCGCGACGTGCGGTCGGTGAAGCGGACCTGGTAGCCGACCTCGGTGCCGAGCTCGGTCTTCAGCTCCGACGCGAGCCGCTCGGCGACCGACCGGGCCGCGATCCTCCGCGGCTGGGTGTGGCCGATCAGCCCACCGCGGCCGCCGGCACCCCGGCCCAGCTCCAGGCAGATCTTGGGCAGCTGCGTCGTCTTTCCCGACCCGGTCTCGCCCGCGACGACCACCACCTGGTGGTCCCGGATGGCCGCCGCGATGTCGTCGCGCCGGCCGCTGATCGGCAGCTCGGCCGGGAAGGAGATGTCCACAACGCGGAAGATTCTCCCCCACGACCGGGCACGGCCGACAACGAGTTATGGCTACCGCATCGAGGCCGGCAGCGTGAGACGTTCGTCCGACGCGGCCGCGAGGAGCTGGTCCTGGGTGAGACCGAGACTGGCGGTCGACGTGCCGTTGTTGCCGAAGCCGGTACTCGCGATCAGGGTGACGACCGTGCCGTCGGAGTGCTCGACGGAGACGACCAGGTCGTCGCCAGTGGTGCTCACCCGGGCCGGGTGACCGTCGTACGTCGTGGCACGCATGCCGGCGTCCCCCAGCAGGTAGAAGCCGCTCGCGGCGCCCCATCGGTGGCCCACGACGATCTCCAGCATCCCGCCGTCGCGCCAGTCGAGCTTGGTGCCGATGACGCCCCCGCCGCTCTGCTCGTTCTGGGCGAGCCTCAGCAGCCGACCCGTCGGGTCGAGGTGCTCGGCCAGGACGTCGTGGTAGGTCCGCAGGACCGAGCTGTCGTACTGCACGCTCGCCAGGTGCTGCAGGCGACGAGTCTGCTGCTTCAGGACGGCGGCCCGACGGTGGTGCGCCCGCGCATGCCGCTGGTCGGCGGTGTGGGTGCCGGTGGACCGGCTCGCGGCGGACTGGCCAGGCTGCGTCGCGAAGCCGGCCTGTGGCGTTCCGCCGGCTCCCGAGAGGGCAACGCCGACGCCGGTCACGGCGACGACCGCCAGCGACGCGGCACCGCACTGCCACCGGTGGCGGCGCCGCAGCGCCCGCTCACCACGGGCGACGTCGGCGGCGACGTCGGCGGACGGGGCCTGGATGCGGTCGATGAGGTCGTCGAGCTCGTTCACGGTGTCGGTCCTTCACTTCGCTGCGGCGCCAGCAGCTCACGGAGCCGGCGTACGGCGTCCGCGGTCTGGCTCTTGACGGTGCCCGGCGCGATGCCGAGCTCGGCAGCGGTCTCCTCCACCGAGAGGCCCCACAGGTGACGCAGCACGACGACCCGTCGCTGCCCCGGCGCCAGATCGGCCAGCGCCGCACGCAGGTCGAGCAGTGCGTCGCGGTCGACGTCCCGGGAGGCGTGGTCGAGGCTCCCAAGACCGACGAGCTCACGACGCCGGCGCAGCCGGTCGACGTTGGCGTGGACGAGCATCGTCCGCACGTAGCCGTCGGGAGACTCCAACACCGAGATGCGAGGCCACCCGACGTACAGCCGGGTCAGCACGTGCTGGACGAGGTCCTCCGCCTGGTGTGCGTCCGCACAGAGCATCCAGGCGGTCCGGAACATCAGCGGCCGCCGCGCGGCGACGTACTCGCTGAACCCGACCGATCGGCCACCTCAACCCTCCTGCCGCGACTCTCCTGTGGGGGAAACCCTTGCCGTCCAGCAGAACGTCGGCAAGGACCGATCGGTTGGGTGGTCAGCGGTCGTTGTGCCCTGGCGGAACCTGACCGTCGCGATAGTCCCCGACGAAATGGTCGTTCCTGGGTCGGAAAACAGCCATTTCGTCGGGGACTATCCCGGGAGAGCGGGGTGTGGCGGGCGATCGACACCGTGAACCCACCGCGCTCACAGGTTCGGCACAGGATTCCCCCGCACCATCGAGCCATGACCCCCCTCCAGCGCAGCAGAAGGCTCCAGACGGGGCTCGCCGGGCTCGGGATCGTCGGCGCGCTCGGTGCGTCGTTCGGTATCGGCCAGGCGGCCCACACCGGCCACGGGCAGGTCGCGAGCACCGGGACGACCACCCCGGGCTCGCACCACCGGTCGGGGTCCACGGGCTTGCGCTCGGGCTCGACGGGCCGCACCCACGAGCACCAGCGGGCGCGCTCCACGTCCACCCAGCCGTCGAGCCCGCCGGTCAGCGCTCCCTCACCCGCAGCGCCGCAGGCCACGACGAGTGGCTCGTGACGTGGGGTCGACGTACGACTTCGAGATCTGGAGCACCACCGGCCGCGTGGTCGTGACCGAAGAGCGTGGGTTGGGCCCGGTCGTCGAGATCGTCCGCGCCGGCCTGACCGAGGTCGAACGCGCCTGCTCGCGCTTCCGAGCCGACTCCGAGCTGTCGATCCTGACGCCGGGGACGTCCCGGCTGTCGCCGTTGCTCGCGGACCTGGTCGCCACCGCCCTGGAGTCGGCCGAGGACAGCGACGGGCTCGTCGACCCGACCGTGGGTGGCGCGATGCAGGAGCTCGGCTACGACCGCAGCATCGAGCTGCTGCCGGCCGACGGTGCGCCGATCAGGATCGTGCGGAGCGTGCCCGGCTGGCGCCGCGTCCGCCTGGACGGCGCGCGGCTCGAGCTCCCGGAGGGCGTCGTGCTCGACCTCGGTGCGACCGCGAAGGCCCGGGCCGCCGACCTGCTCGCGCACCGGGCCGCCGAGAGCGTCGGCGTCGGAGTCCTGGTCGAGCTCGGCGGCGACATCGCCACCGGGGGGCCCGCACCGGACGGGGGATGGCAGGTGACCGTGCGCGACACCGAGGACGACCCGGCGTGCCAGGTCACCCTCTCAGCCGGATCGGCCGTCGCCACCTCCTCGACCGTACGACGTACGTGGCAGCGGGGCGGTGTGCGCCTCCACCACGTGATCGACCCGCGGACGGCCGCTCCGGCCGCTCCCGTCTGGCGCAGCGTCACCGTGGCGGCGACGACCTGTGTGCGGGCCAACACGGCCACCACCGCGGCGGTCGTGCTCGCGCTCGATGCCCCGCGCTGGCTCTCGGACCGTGGCTACACGGCGCGCCTGGTCGACCAGGGTCACCGCGTCGTACGGGTCGGGGACTGGCCGGCGGAGACGGCCGTCGCATGAGCGCCACCCTGACGTCGGCCCTGTGGGCCCTCGGTCGCGGCACCGGCGTCGTGGCCCTGGTGCTGTTCACGAGCGCGATCGTGCTCGGCATCCTGGCTCGCTCCGGCCGACGGGTGGCCGGCCTCGGCCGCTTCGGCATCAGCGACCTCCACCGCGCCGCCGCGCTGACCGGGGCCGGCCTGGTCGTCGCGCACGTCGGCTCCCTGCTCTTCGATCCGTATGCCCAGCTGAGACTCGTCGACCTGGCGCTGCCGTTCCTGGCGTCGTACCGGCCCCTGTGGCTGGGTCTCGGGACGCTGACCCTCGATCTGCTGGTGGTGGTGACGGTCGTGTCGCTGCTGAGAGGTCGTCTGGGCCCGAGGGTGTTCCGGGTCGTGCACTGGGCGACGTATGTCCTCTGGCCGATCGCCGTGCTGCACGCGCTCGGCAGCGGCACCGATGCGGGATCGACCTGGTTCCGCACCCTGGCCGCCGTCTGTGTCGGCTCCGTCATCGTCGCGGTCGGCTGGCGCCTCGTCCCGTCGTACGGCGGGCGCGGCTGGGCGCGCGAGCCCCGGAGGTCGGCATGACGACTGCGCCGTCGGCCCTGGCCCGGCGACTGCTCGACGGCGCCGGCGCCGACCACGAGGCGCACGTGGCGCGGTACGGAGCCCTGCCCGGCCTGCGACTCGACGACCTCCTCGCCGCCGTGGCCGACAGCGGTCTGACCGGCCGTGGGGGTGGCGGCTTCCCCGCCGCGACCAAGGTCAGGGCGGTCGCACAGGGCGCACGGAGGCCGGTCGTCGTCGGCAACGGCATCGAGGGCGAGCCGCTCAGCTCCAAGGACGCGGTCCTGCTGAACCGCAACCCGCACCTGGTGCTCGACGGTCTCGAGGTCCTGGCGCGGGCGCTGCACGCCAAGCGGGCGATCCTGGCCGTAGGACCGGAGATCGAACCGGGTCCGGTCACGGACGCCGCTCGTCGGCGCCCGGTTCACCTGGTCGCCCTGGCCGGTGGGTTCGTCGCCGGTCAGGAGACGGCGCTGGTCAACGGGCTCAACGGTCAAGCCCCCTTGCCGCGCGACCCCTTCACGCGGGTCACCGAGTCGGGCGTGGACGATCGCCCGACGCTGGTCCTCAACGTCGAGACGCTGGCCCAGATCGCGCTCGTGGCCCGGTACGGCGCCACCTGGTTCCGCTCGGCCGGCCTGCCCGACGACCCGGGCACCTCCCTGTTCACGATCAGCGGCTCGGTGTCCCGGCCGGGCGTGATCGAGGCCGAGCGCGGCGCGCGGTTGAGCGACGCGTTGGCGCCGGCCCGGCCCGTGCGGCCAGCGGCGGTGCTGGTCGGTGGGTACCACGGCGCGTGGGTGCCGGCCTCCGACCTCGGCGCCCGGCTCACCCGCGCGGAGCTCGCGCCGTACTCCGCCTCGGTCGGCACCGGGATCCTGCACGTCCTCGATACCGAGACCTGTCCCCTCGACCTCAGCGCCGACGTCATGGACTACCTCGCCCGTCAGTCGGCCCGTCAGTGCGGACCCTGTCTCAACGGCCTGCCCCGGATGGCGAGCGACCTGCATCGGCTGGCCGTCGGGGTGCGGGATCCGGACCTGCCGAACGAGCTCGAGCGCATGGCGGCGCTGGTCACCGGTCGGGGCGCCTGCGCCCACCCGGACGGCAGCGCCCGCTTCGTCGCCTCGACGCTGCGGGTCTTCCGTGGCCATGTCGCCGCCCATCTCGAGGGCCGGTGCCCGTCCGCCCGCTCCACGCGAGCACGGAGCGTCGCCTCGTGACGACCCGTCTGCACATCGACTGGACCCGCTGCGACGGGCACGGGAGCTGCGTCGAGCTGCTCCCGGACCAACTGGGCGTGGACGACTTCGGCTTCCCCGTGCCGCGCTCCGGCCAGCGGGACCCGGTCGTGCCCCGTCGGGCCGAGGACGCCGCGCGGCACGCCGTACGGAACTGTCCGGTGATGGCGCTGCGGATGTACGACGCCGCGAGCTGACGCGTCCCGTCGGTCCGCGCGTGAGGCCGCCGCCCGGACAGACGGCTCACAGGAAACCCACAGGTGGGCCCAGCAGACTGCGCGGCATGGAGCTCACGCGCCCCGACGGCAGTGCGTTGCGGGTGCTCGTCGTCGACGACGAGGTGAACATCGCCGAGCTGGTCAGCCTGGCCCTGCGCTACGAGGGCTTCGACGTCGCTGTCGCCCGCACCGGGGCGGAGGCGGTGTCGTCGGCGAAGACGTTCGGCCCCGACGCCGTGGTGCTCGACATCATGCTGCCGGACTTCGACGGTCTCGAGGTGTTGCGACGGATGCGGACCACCGATCCGGACGTGCCGGTGGTCTTCCTGACCGCTCGCGACGCCGTCGAGAACCGGATCGCCGGGCTGACCGCGGGCGGCGACGACTACGTGACCAAGCCGTTCTCGCTCGAGGAGCTGGTCGCGCGGCTGCGCGGGCTGATGCGACGTACCGGCGCCCGGCGCGCCGAGTCGTCGTCGGTCCTGACGGTGGGCGACCTCGAGCTGGACGAGGACAGCCACGAGGTCCGTCGTGCGGGTGACGAGATCACGCTGACCGCCACGGAGTTCGAGCTGCTGCGGTTCTTGATGCGCAACCCGAAGCGAGTGCTGTCGAAGGCCCAGATCCTGGACCGGGTCTGGAACTACGACTTCGGCGGTCAGGCCAACGTCGTGGAGCTCTACATCTCCTACCTGCGCAAGAAGATCGACGCCGGGCGCGAGCCGATGATCCACACCAGGCGCGGTGCGGGCTACGTGCTGAAGCCGGTGCCATGAGGCCGGCGTTCGCCTCCTTGACCTCGAGGTTGGTCGTCACGGCGGTGGCGCTGGTCGCCGTGGTGGCGCTGCTCCTCGCGACGGCGGCGACGCTGGCCCTCCACCGGTCGTTGTCGAACCGTCTCGATGCGGACGTGACGTCCTCCCTCGATCGACTCACGCAGGGGGCGCACCCGTTGGGCGCCCCCGAGGATCCCGACGGGGACAGTCGCACCCTGGGCGCGAGTCGCGAGGGCACGCTGACCGCGGCCTCCACGACCGACTGGTACTCCGGCTCGGTCTCGACCAGACGCGGCGACCAGACCCTGACCAAGGAGCAGGTGGAGGAGCTGACCGGCACCGCTCCGGACGCGCACCCTCACGACGTCTCCCTGGAGGAGCTGGGCGAGTATCGCGTCGCCGCCGCCCCGGCCCGGATCACGCTGGACGGCGGCCTGACCGAGACCTCGGGGATCGTGGTCGTCGGCTTCCCGACGTCGACGGTGGACGGTCCGGTCTCCCAGCTGGTCGTCTGGGAGGCGCTGTTCGGGTTCCTGGGCATCGCGGCCGCTGCCGGTGTCGGGACGTACGTCGTACGCCGCCAGCTGCGGCCGCTGCGGGAAGTGGCGGCGACGGCGCACACGGTGGCGGCGCAGCCGCTGGCGGAGGGCGAGATCGCCATCGCGACCCGGGTGCCCGCGCACCTCACCGATGCCGCCACCGAGGTCGGCCAGGTGGGCTCGGCGCTCAACACCCTGCTGGCCCACGTCGAGTACTCGTTGGCGCAGCGGCACCGGAGCGAGCAGCAGGTGCGGCAGTTCGTCGCCGACGCCTCCCACGAGCTGCGGACTCCGTTGACCACGATCGCCGGCTACACCGAGCTCGCCCGTCGCCGCTCCGACGACGCCGGCACGGTGACCACCGCCCTGTCCAAGGTCGAGGAGGAGTCGGAGCGGATGACCGCGATGGTCGAGGACCTCCTGCTGCTGGCGCGGATCGATGCCGGCCGGCCCCTGGCCAGCGACACCGTGGACCTGTCGCGGCTGCTCGTCGAGGCCGTCTCCGACGCGCGCGTGGTCGCCCCGGGTCACCGGTGGCGGCTGGCACTGCCCGACGAGTCGGTCGAGGTGACCGGCGACGCCGACCGGTTGCACCAGGTAGTGACCAACCTGCTCACCAACGCCCGCAAGCACACGCCACCCGGGACGACGGTGACCGTGACCGGCGCGCCGTACGGCTTCTCGGTGCACGACGACGGCCCGGGCTTCCCGCCGCAGCTCGCGACCACGGCGTTCGAGCGGTTCGTCCGCGGTGACGCCTCCCGCACCCGTACGCCGGGTGGCACTGTCGGCGGGACCGATGGGGGGACCGACGGGAGGACCGCCGGCGGGGCCGGTCTCGGCCTGTCCCTGGTCGAGGCGATCGTCTCCGCCCACGGCGGCTCGGTGTCCTTGGACTCCCGCCCCGGCTCGACCACCATCACCGTGCACCTCCCGGGGTAGGCCACCCCCAGGGCGCGGTGGGAGGGAGCCCCGTCGCGTAGCGTCGACCCATGACGCTCCCCGGACACGTCGACCACCTCATCGTCGGCGCCGGCTTCGCCCGGCTGTGCGCGGCGATCAAGCTGGCGGAGGACGGCGAGACCGACGTCGTCGTGATCGAGCGGGCCGGCGAGGTCGGCGGCACCTGGCGCGACAACACCTACCCCGGCGCGTGCTGCGACGTGCCCAGCCAGCTCTACTCCTTCTCCTTCGCGCGCAACCCGGAGTGGACGTCGTCGTACTCCCCGCAGCCCGAGATCCAGGACTACCTGCGCTCCGTCGCCCGCGCGTACGGCGTGACCGACAAGACCGTCTTCGACACCGAGCTCGAGCACGCCGCGTGGGACGACGAGGGCCAGGTCTGGCGATGCCGTACGTCGGCTGGCGAGGTGGTCGCGAAGACGCTGATCTCCGGCACGGGCGGACTCTCGGAGCCGCGGCTGCCGGACCTCGACGGGCTCGCGACCTTCCGGGGCCCCCTCTTCCACTCCGCCCGCTGGGACCACTCCGTCGACCTCGTGGGCAAGCGCATCGCCGTCATCGGCACCGGCGCCTCGGCGATCCAGATCGTGCCCGAGCTGCAGCAGGTCGCGGGCCATCTCGACGTCTACCAGCGCACCGCGCCCTGGGTCATCCCCCGCAACGACCGCCGCTACCCCACGCTCGAACGCGCCGCTCTACGTCGCGTGCCCGCCCTCGCCAAGCTCTACCGCACCGGCATCTACTGGGCGCACGAGGGCTACGTGCCGGCCTTCACCTGGCAGCCCAGGCTCGGTGCCCCTGCCGAGAGGGGCGCGCTGATGAACCTCAGGAAGGGGATCAAGGACCCGGTGCTGCGCGCCAAGGCGACCCCACACTTCCGGCTCGGCTGCAAGCGGGTGCTCCGCTCGAACACCTACTACCCCGCGCTCGCCTCGTCCAACGTCGAGCTCGTCACCGAGCAGATCGCGCGCGTGAGCGCCGACTCGATCGTCACCGGTGACGGCGTCGAGCATCCGGTCGACGTGATCGTGGTCGCCACCGGCTTCTACACCACCGAGCTGCCGATCGCCGAGCGCATCGTGGGCCGCGCCGGACGATCGCTCGCCGAGGAGTGGGCCGCCGGCGGGATGTCGGCGTACAAGGGCACGACGGTGCACGGCTTTCCCAACCTGTTCACGATCGTCGGCCCGAACACCGGCCAGGGTCACACCAGTGTGGTGTTCATGATCGAGTCGCAGATCGCCTACGTCCGCGACGCCATCCGCACGATGCGCGAGCAGGGGTACGCCGCGGTGGAGCCGCGCGCGGACGCCCAGCGCCGCTGGAACGCGAACCTCCAGCGGCGGATGAGGCGCACCGTGTGGAACACCGGTGGCTGCTCCTCGTGGTATCTCGATGCCCAGGGCCGCAACACCGTGCTCTGGCCGAAGTCGACGTTCACGTTCCGCCGCGGGCTCGCGAGGTTCGACACCCAGGCCTACGATCTCCAGGTCGCCCGGCCCACGCCCGAGCGTGAGCCGGTGGCGTGACCACGTCATGAAGACCCACGACGACAAGGTGGTCGTCGTCACCGGCGCCGGCTCCGGCATCGGCCGCGGGGTGGCGGTCGACGTCGCCGTCGGGGAGCCCGGGTCGCGATCTCGGACATCGACGACGCGGGGCCCGCCGAGACCGTCGAGCTCGCCTGGGCGGCCCTGGCCAGGGACGTCGAAGACCTCGAGTACGCCGACATGGACTGGATCATCGGCATCGACTTCTGGGGTGTGGTCCACGGCACCAAGGAGTTCCTGCCGCACCTCATCGCCTCGGGCGACGGGCATCTGGTCAACATGTCGTCGCTGTTCGGACTGGTCTCGATGCCCGGGCAGTCGATGTACAACGCCGCGAAGTACGCCGTCCGCGGGTTCAGCGAGTCGCTCCGCGAGGAGATCCTGATGGCCGGGCACCCCGTCGGGGTCACCGTCGTGCACCCGGGCGGCATCAAGACCGCCATCGCCCGCAACGCGCGCACGTCGTCGCGCGAGGACCACGACCGCAACGCCCGCTACTTCGACCGGAAGCTCGCCAGGATGGAGGCCGAGGAGGCTGCCCGGATCATGGTCGAGAAGGGCGTGCTCGGCGGCAGGCCCCGCCTGCTGATCGGGCTCGACGCGCACGCCGTCCACCACTTCGCCCGTCTGACCGGCGCCCGCTACCAGGACGTCGTCGCCGCCGTCGCCACCCGCACCGGGCCCCCGAAGCGTTGAGTCCACCGCGTGCGCGGCGAGGTGCAACGATGCGGGAATGGCGTTCGTGCTCGGGGATCTGGTGCGGGTCGAGATGGAGAAGTGGGGCGACCGACCGCACTGGCAGTTCGACGCGGTCTGGCTCGGGAGTGACCGGCACGGAGACTGGATCGGCTTCCCGTCCGGCACCGCGATGAGCCGGCCCGACCTGGCCTTCGTCTCGCAGAACGACCAGGTCGGGCTCGTCCCCGCGGCCGACCTGCCCGTCGAGCAACGCGCCTTCGTCGCCACGTTCCACGCCGTCCCGCACCCGCGTGTCCTGGTGTACGTCGACATCACCTCGCCTCCGCGGTGGGACGGTCACGTCCTGCGCACCGTCGACCTCGACCTCGATGTGATCCGGCTGGTCGGCGGCGAGGTGATCATCGACGACGAGGACGAGTTCGCCGAGCACCAGGTCGAGCTGGGCTACCCCCCGGAGATCATCGCGCTCGCCGAGTCGAGCCGCGACCGCGTGCACACCGTGGTGCTGAACGAGGACCCGCCGTACGACGGCAGCCACCAGCGGTGGCTGGACGTGCTCGAGACCCTCTCCAGACACACCTGACCGCCGAGGTGGGACATCTCCCGGGCCGAGGTGGCGTTTCTCCGGACCGACTCTCGCGGAGAACTCCCACCTCGACGGCGGAGAACTCCCACTTCGGCGTCAGCGCTGATAGCCACCCTCCGGCGGGACCATCTCCAGGCGTACGCCGAGCAGCCGCACGGGTCGGTCGTGCTCGACCCGGTCGAGCAGGGAGACGGCGGCGTCGACCAGGACGTCGAGGTCGCGGGACGGCGCGGGCAGGGTCAGCGACCGGCTGACGGTGATGAACGGCCGATAGCGCACCTTGATCCCGACCCGTGCCGCCGGACGCCCCTCGCGGTCGATGTCGTCGACCACCCGGGCGGTGAGCGCGCGCAGCTCGGACGGCACGGCGTCCCACGTCAGGTCGGTCTGGTAGGTCTCCTCGCGGCCGTGCGCCCGCGGCGTCCACGGCGTCGCGTCGACCGGGCTGGTGTCGGCGCCGCGACCCAGCCGGTGGTACCAGGGCCCCATCGTCGGTCCGATCGCGGCGGCCAGCATCGCGGTGTCGGACTCGGCGAGCTCACGGACGGTCTCGATCCCCAGCGCCGCCAGGCGTCGACCGATCCTCGAGCCGATCCCCCACAGGGCCGTGGTCGGCCGGTCGCCCATCACGTCGAACCACTCGGCCCCGGTCAGGTAGCCGACGCCCGTCCCGTCGCCCTCGCCCTGCTTGCCGAACGCCGTGGCGATCTTCGCCCGCAGCTTGTTGTCGCCGATGCCGACGCCACAGGTGAGGTCGGTCGCCTCGTGCACGGACACCCGGACGTGCTGGGCGAAGACCCGAGGGTCGCCGAGCTCGCCGTGGCCGGGCCCCGGCCCGAGGAACGCCTCGTCCCAGCCGAGCACCTCCACCACGACCGGCACACCTCCCCACGAGAGCGACCGCAGCGTCTCCATCACCCGCGCCGACGCCTCGTCGTACGCCGGCTTGTCGACCGGCAGGAAGACCGCGTCGTCGGGCAGCTTCCGCGCAGCGATCCGCAGGGGCATGCCCGACCCGACGCCGTGCTCGCGGGCGGCGTACGACGCGGTCGCGACCACCCCTCGCTCGGTCGGGTCGCCGCGCCCGCCGACGACCACCGGCCGGCCCACGAGCTCGGGCCGCCGCAGCATCTCGACGGCGGCGATGAACTGGTCGAGATCGACGTGCAGCACCCAGGCGGACGGTCGTGCCTCCGGCAGCTCCCCGGTCATCACTGCCTGGCCGGAGGGAGGGCGTCGGTGGCCTCGAGCGGGCCCATCCCGCTGAGCAGCAACAGGTCCGCGATCACCGACCGGATCTGCGCGAGGATCACCTCGCTGGTCAGGTCGGAGCTGCGGTCGACGTCGCCGGTGGCCCGCGCGACCGCGATCAGCGCGGGCCGGGCGGCCACCGGCATCCGGTGCGCGTCGAGCTCGGTCGCGATCACCTCGGTCGCAGCCGCGAGCTCGGAGGTGATCGCGGCGTAGGAGGCCGGAACGGGCTGACGGCGGTACGCCGCCACCGCGCAGTGGCGCACCAGGACCCGCGTGCTGCGCAGGGCCCGGTCGAGCGGCTCGACGAGCTCGGCCATCTTGCGCAGCCCCGACGCGTGCCGGATCCGGAACGGCGACGACGCGACGACGTCCAGCCCTTCGTCGGCGGCGTCCTGGAGCTCGCGGATCAGGTGGTCGGTGGCCCGTGCCTCGGCAAGGAGGTCCCTGGCCGGCTCGACGTCCCCGGTGGTCATCACGTCGGCGGCGGCCTGCAGCAGGTCGCGGACCTTGCGAGCCACCTTCGCCGCCTGCTGGCGCGGTCTGCGCAGCGGCGCCGCCGGCACGACCGTGGCCGCGACGAGCGCGACGCCGCCGCCGATCAGGGCATCGGTCCACCGGGTGAACGCCGCTCCCGGGTCGGGGAGCAGCGTCGCCACCACGATCGACTGCACGGCCGCCTGGATGGTGAACACCTGCCCGCCGTACAGCAGCGCCGCCGCCGACATCGCCAGTCCCACGATGAGGGCGATCGACCACGGGTGCGTGCCGATGAGCTGCACCAGCAGGTCGCCGCCGAACACCCCGAGCGCCACCCCGACGGTCACCTCCGCGACCCGGCGCAGGCGCTGACCGTACGACGTACCGAGCGACACCACGGCCGCAACCGGCGCGAAGAACGGCTGCGGGTGACCCACCACGCTCGCCGCGAACCACCACGCGACGCCGGCGGCGACCGCGCACTGACCGATCGCCCACCCACGCGACCGCCACCGGTCGACCCGCGTCGACAGCGACGTCCGGCCACGGTCCCACGTGACCTCGAACGGGTGGGCCTGCATGCGCTCGATCATTCCATCCGCTTGTCGACGCCCCGCTCAACGACAAGGATCGACGGCATGGTTCAACCCCTCGACCCGACGGCCGCCGCCTTCTTGATGGCGGAGAACCGCCGGATGCCGATGCACGTCGGTGGGCTGCAGCTGTTCCGCAAGCCCGAGGGCGCCGGACGCAGCTACGTCAAGGACCTGTACGACGGGTTCCTGGACTCCGACGACATCGCGCCGTTGTTCCTCAAGCACCCGGTGCGGTCGGTGCGCACCGGCGGGCAGTACGTCTGGCGCGAGGACGACGAGTTCGACATCGAGTACCACGTGCGGCACAGCGCGCTGCCCAAGCCCGGACGGGTCCGCGAGCTGCTCGAGCTCTGCTCGCGGCTGCACTCGACGCGCCTGGCCACCGAGCGGCCGCTGTGGGAGTGGCACCTGATCGAGGGGCTGCGCGACGGGCGGGTCGCGATGTACGCCAAGCTGCACCACTCCCTGGTCGACGGCATCTCCGCGATGCGGCTGTTGCAGAGCATCCTCACCACCGACCCGGACCGCACCGGCATGCCGGCACCCTGGGAGAACAAGCCGTCCACCGCGAAGATGCGGGAGGCGCGGGAGAGCGCCGAGAAGTCGCTGTCCGACGTACCACTGCAGGCGATGCGGGCCGCCCTCGGCATCAGCGCCGAGGCGGCGGGCCTGCCCGGCGCGCTGCTCAAGACGCTGCAGAAGTCGGTACGCAACGAGACCTCCGCCCTCTCGCTGTACGCGCCGCGGACCATCCTCAACCAGCCGATCACGGCGGCACGCCGGTTCGCCGCCCAGGACTGGCCCATCGAGCGCCTGCGCGGCATCGGGAAGGCCACCGGCACGACCCTGAACGACGTCGTCCTGGCGATGTGCAGCGGGGCGATGCGAACCTACCTCCTCGAGCTCGACGCCCTGCCGGAGACCACGTTGGTCTCGATGGTGCCGGTCGGGCTGAAGGCCAAGGAGTCGCAGCTGGCATCGCCGTTGGGCGGGAACGCGCTCGGCTCGGTGATGGTCAAGCTCGGCACCGACCTCGCCGACCCGGCCGACCGGCTCAAGGCGGTCCACGAGTCGATGGTCGCCGGCAAGCGCGGGCTGGCCGAGATGACGCCGGTACAGATCCTGGCGATGAGCGCGCTGGGGCAGGCGCCGGCGATCCTGGGGCCGATGCTGCGGATGGGGGGTGTCATGCGGCCGCCGTACAACCTGATCATCAGCAACGTCCCGGGCCCGCGCACGACGCAGTACTTCAACGGGATGAGGCTGCTCGGCACCTACCCGCTGTCGATCCCCATCGACGGGATGGCCCTCAACATCACCTGTAACTCCTACGCCGACGACATGGCGTTCGGGCTCACCGGCTGTCGGCGTACGGTCCCCCACCTCCAGCGCCTGCTCACCCACCTCGACGCCGAGCTCCGCGCCCTGGAGCGGGCTGCGGGGGTGTGAGGGTCCGCCGGACTACAGCACCCCGCCATGGGGGATCGGGGGGAAGAGCCGGTTGAGGCGGGTGGCGAGCCAGGGCTTGCGGCCGCCGGCCCGGAGCTTGAGCGTCGCGACGGCGCGGAGCGGGGAGACGACGCCGATGCCCAGCCGTAGGAAGGTCTGCGGGTCGACCCAGACCGTGCAGTCGGTGCGGTCGGGGACGTCGGTGAGCAGCTCGCCGTCGGCGACCGCGTAGCGGATCGGGGCCACGCCGGCCAGTCGCAGGGTGAAGGAGCCGGTGAAGCCGCAAGCACCGTCGGGGTCGAAGGCGTAGGGCAGGACGGCGCTCAGGGGTGCGTGGAGGTCGGCGACGAGACCCGGCCAACGGGTGGCGGCCGTCTCGGCGAGCTGGCCGCCGTGCAGGTGGTGGTCGGCCGCGGCCAGGCCGACGAGCACCGAGATCGTGCCGCGAGGGATGGCGACGGGATCGGCGCCGTCCAAGGCGCGCACCGTGCCGAGGAACCGGGCGGAGGCATGCTCGACGAGATCGGCGAGCACGGTGGTGTCGCGGTCGTCGACGCTCGCGACCATCTTCTCGTCGAGCTCGGCCGTCGGCCCGGTGCCGTCGTACAGCGAGGGGACGCCGCGGGCGAGCTTGTGCGCCTCGACCGCCGAGACGTAGAGGTGCGCCGCGATCTCGGCGTTGGTCCATCGCATCTTCGCCGGCCGGACGTCGCCGGGCGCCCGCCGGATCGCCTCGGCCAGCATCGGGATGCTGCGCTCGAGCGCGTCACAGGCCGGCTGATGGTGGTCGGTGGCGGCCGGCGTGGTGGACATGTGGCTCCCTCGGCCCTGGTGGGCACTGTCCCGGAGCATCTCACCGGCTGAGACACCGCGCAATCGTCAGGAGTAGAGCCTGCCGATCACCAGATCCAGCGCCCGGTCGGGGAGGAGCCGCCGTGCGGTGACCACGGAGCGTGCGCCTCGGCCGACGGGACAGCGGGTCCGCGGACGGCGGGCCGTGGCCGCCCGGACGATCGTCCGCCCGACCACGTCGGGGCCGCTCATCATCGGCCCGTCACCGGACTCCATCCGCGCCCGCACCGCCTCCGCCTGGCGTTCGTACGCCGTGCCCGCGCTGCTGGCGACCAGGTGCGCGCGGGCGAGCTCGTTCCACTCGGTGCGGATGGGCCCGGGCTCGACGATCACGACCCGGATCCCGTACGGCGCGAGCTCGAGCCGCAGGCTGTCGCTGAAGCCCTCCACGGCGAACTTCGTCGCGTGGTACCACGCGCCCAGCGGCTCGTAGAACTTCCCGCCCACGCTGCCGACGTTGACGATGCGGCCGCTGCCGCACTCGCGCATGCCCGGCGTGACCAGCTGGGTGAGCCGGGCCAGCCCGAAGAGGTTGACCTCGAACTGCCGTCGCGCCTCGTCGATCGGCACCGTCTCGACGGCGCCGTACGACCCGTAGCCGGCGTTGTTGACCAGCACGTCGACCCGGCCGTGGTCGGCCAGGACCCGCTCGACGCCGGCTGTCATGGAGGAGTCGTCGGTGACGTCCATCGCGAACGTCGTCACGCCGGCGTCGGCCAACGCCTTCATCCGCTCGACCCGGCGCGCGACAGCGTACGTCGTGAAGCCGGCCTCGTGGAGCCGGGCCGCCGTCCGCTCCCCGATCCCGCTCGAGCCGCCGGTCACCAGCGCCACGCGATCCGTCATGGAACCACTATGACCGCTCGCACCACGCGCGTCCGCCGGCCGGCTGCGTGACGTCATACGGACGGTGCCATCGATGACACCGTCCGTATGACGTTGTGAGACGTACTCCGGGGGATCAGCGCAGGTCGAACCGGTCGAGCTCCATCACCTTGACCCACGCGTCGACGAAGTCGTGCACGAGCCGCTCCTCGCCGCCCTCGGAGGCGTAGAGCTCGGCCAGGGCTCGGAGCTGGGAGTTGGCGCCGAAGACCAGGTCGACCGCGGTGGCGGTCCATCGCGGGTCGCCGTCGCCCGCGGACCGGTCACGGCCCTCGTAGACGTTCTCCTGCGACGTCGACACCTTCCACTCGGTACCCATGTCGAGCAGGGAGACGAAGAAGTCGTTGGTCAACGTCTCCGCACGGTCGGTGAGCACACCGTGCCGGGTCCGGCCCACGTTGGCGTCGAGGGCGCGCATCCCACCGACGAGCGCCGTCATCTCCACGGTCGTCAGGCCCAGCAGGTTGGCCCGGTCCAGCAACAGCGTCTCGGGCGGCAGCTTCTCGCCGTCGCGGACATAGTTGCGGAACCCGTCGGCCCGCGGCTCGAGCACCTCGAACGCCTCGACGTCGGTCTCCTCCTGGGCGGCGTCGGTGCGGCCGGGGTGGAAGGGCACCGTGATCTCGTGTCCGGCGTTGCGAGCGGCCTGCTCGACCGCCGCGCAGCCACCGAGGACGATCAGGTCCGCCAACGACACCTTCGTGTCACCGGTCTGGGCGTCGTTGAACTCCTGCCGGACCCGCTCGAGGACCGGGAGCACGCGGGCCAGCTCGGCCGGGTTGTTGACCTCCCAGTCCTTCTGCGGTGCCAGCCGGAGTCTGGCGCCGTTCGCCCCGCCGCGCTTGTCGGTGCCGCGGAAGCTGGCCGCCGACGCCCAGGCGGTGCCCACCAGCTGCGGGATCGACGGCCCGGATCCGAGCAGCGCGGCCTTGAGCGAGGCGACGTCGTCGTCGCCGACCAGGTCGTGGTCGACCGCCGGGACGGGGTCCTGCCACAGCTGCGGCTCGGCCACCCAGGGGCCGAGGAAGCGCGAGACCGGGCCCATGTCGCGGTGGAGCAGCTTGTACCAGGACTTGGCGAACGCCTCGGCGAACTCGTCGGGGTGCTTCAGGAAGCGGCGCGCGATCTTTTCGTAGACGGGATCCATCCGCAGGGAAAGGTCGGTGGTGAGCATGGTCGGTCCGCGCCTGGCGCCGCCCTGGTCGGGAGGGGGGAAGGTGCCGGCTCCGGCGCCGTCCTTCGCCTGCCACTGCCAGGCGCCCGCGGGGCTCTTGACCAGCTCCCACTCGTAGCCGAACAGCGTCTCCAGGAAGGAGTTGTCCCACTCGGTCGGCGTGGGGGTCCACGTCACCTCGAGGCCGCTGACGATCGCGTCGGCGCCGCTGCCGGACCCGTAGGTGCTCTTCCAGCCGAGGCCCTGATCCTCCAGGGGTGCGGCCTCGGGCTCGGGACCCAGGTGGCCCTCGGCCGGAGCCGCCCCGTGGGTCTTGCCGAAGGTGTGACCCCCGGCGATCAGCGCGAACGTCTCCTCGTCGTTCATCGCCATCCGACGGAACGTCTCGCGGATGTCGCGGGCCGCGGCGATCGGGTCCGGCTTGCCGTTGGGTCCCTCCGGGTTGACGTAGATCAGACCCATCTGGACCGCGCCGAACGGCCCGGTGAGCTCGCGATCACCGGTGTAGCGCTCGTCGCCGAGCCAGGTGTCCTCCGGGCCCCAGAAGATCTCGTCGGGCTCCCAGATGTCCTCCCGGCCGAAGCCGAAGCCGAAGGTCTGGAACCCCATCGACTCCAGGGCGCAGTTCCCGGCGTACACCAGGAGGTCGGCCCACGAGATCTTCTTGCCGTACTTCTGCTTGACCGGCCACAGCAGGCGCCGCGCCTTGTCGAGCCCCGCGTTGTCGGGCCAGCTGTTG
>JAICHQ010000068.1 GCA_025924815.1 Nocardioides sp. | reverse complement strand
CGCCTCCTGGAGATAGTCGACGACGGCGACGTTGCTGATGATCTCGCCGTGCAGGTCGGCCCGCCGCATCTGGCACTCGTACACGTGACGCACGGCCCCGATCCTGCCAGCACCCCGCGGACTAGGCTGGCGTCGCCGCCCAGTGCCCTCGATGATCGGAGTCCCCGTGCCCGAAGCCGTCCTCGTCGCCGCCGCCCGCTCCCCCATCGGCCGGGCCGTCAAGGGTTCGCTGAAGGACGTCCGCCCCGACGACCTGGTGGCGCAGATGATCCGGACGGCACTCGACCAGGTGCCCGCCCTCGACCGGCACGAGGTCGACGACGTGTACCTCGGCTGTGGTCTCCCCGGCGGTGAGAGCGGCTTCAACATGGCCCGCGTCGTCAACGTGATGAACGGGATGGACGACGTGCCGGGGGCCACGATCACCCGCTACTGCGCGTCGTCGGTGCAGACCACGCGGATGGCGTTCCACGCGATCAAGGCCGGTGAGGGTGACGTGTTCGTCTCCGCCGGCGTCGAGACCGTCTCCCGCTTCGTCAACGGCAGCTCCGACTCCTGGCCGGACACGCGCAACCCGACCTTCGACGAGGCGACGGCCCGCACGGCCGACCGCGCCGAGCACGGGTCGGACGGTACGGCGTGGCACGATCCGCGCGAGGACGGCGTCCTACCCGACGCCTACATCGCGATGGGGCAGACCGCAGAGAACGTCGCGACCCTGCGCGGCCTGAGCCGGCGCGAGCTCGACGAGTTCGGGGTGCGGTCGCAGAACCTGGCCGAGAAGGCTCTCGCCGACGGTTTCTGGCAGCGCGAGATCACCCCGGTCACGACCCCCGACGGCACCGTGGTGGCCGGTGACGACGGGCCGCGCCCAGGGGTCACCCTCGAGGCGGTGTCCGGGCTCAAGCCGGTCTTCCGGCCCGACGGCGTCGTGACCGCCGGCAACTGCTGCCCGCTCAACGACGGCGCCGCCGCGGTCGTGGTCATGTCGGACACCCGGGCGGCCGAGCTCGGCATCACTGCTCTGGCCCGGGTCGTCGCGACCGGAGTCAGCGCCCTGTCCCCCGAGATCATGGGGCTGGGGCCGGTCGAGGCGTCCCGCCGGGCGCTCGCCCACGCCGGCATGACCATCGGCGACATCGACCTGGTGGAGATCAACGAGGCGTTCGCCGCGCAGGTCGTCCCGTCGTACCGCGACCTCGGCATCGACCTCGACCGGCTCAACGTCAACGGCGGGGCGATCGCCGTCGGACACCCGTTCGGGATGACCGGCGCCAGGCTGCAGGCCACGATGCTGAACTCGCTGGACTGGCACGACAAGTCGCTCGGACTCATCACGATGTGCGTCGGGGGCGGACAGGGCATGGCGTTGATCCTGGAACGACTGGGTTGACCGATACCCTGGGGTCATGTCCGAGGCACGGGGGACGCGCTGGTTGGACGCCGACCAACAGGCGTCGTGGCGAGCGTTCGCAGTGGGCGTGACCCTGCTGCTGGATCGTCTCGACGAAGACCTGCAACGCGCCTTCGACCTATCGCTGACCGAGTACGAGATCCTGGTCCGGCTCTCCGAGAGCCCCGAGCGCTCGCTGCGCATGGCCCAGCTGGCCGACGCCCTGGCCCACAGCCGCAGCCGGGTGACCCACACGGTGGCGCGGATGCAGCGGGCCGGCCTGGTCGACCGGTCGGTCTCGCCCGAGGACGGCCGCGGCATCGTGTGCACGCTCACCCGGCGTGGTCACGACCTTCTCGTCGAGGCCGCGCCGGTGCACGTTGCTGGGGTGCGCGACTACCTGGTCGACCTGAGTGCGCGCGAGGACTTCGCCGCGCTGGGCCGGGTCATGAACGCGGTGACCGACCGGCTGATCGAGTGCCACCCGGAGGCGGACCTGCGACCGTGATCAGTCGCGGGTGAGCCGCCGGTGGGTGACCCGGTGCGGGCGCGCGGCCTCGGTGCCGAGCCGCTCCACCTTGTTGTCCTCGTAGGCCGCGAAGTTGCCTTCGAACCAGAACCACTTCGCCTCGTCCTCGTCGTCGCCCTCCCACGCCAGGATGTGGGTCGCGACCCGGTCGAGGAACCACCGGTCGTGAGAGGTGACCACGGCACAGCCGGGGAACTCCAACAACGCGTCCTCCAGCGACTGCAGCGTCTCGACATCGAGGTCGTTGGTCGGCTCGTCGAGCATCAGCAGGTTGCCGCCCATCTTCAGCGTCAGCGCGAGGTTGAGCCGGTTGCGCTCACCGCCGGACAGGACGCCCGCCCGCTTCTGCTGGTCGGGACCCTTGAAGCCGAACGACGCGACGTAGGCTCGGGACGGCATCTCGAAGTTGGCGACCTTGATGAAGTCGAGGCCGTCGGAGACGACCTCCCAGACGTTCTTCTGGGGGTCGAGGCCACCACGGCTCTGGTCGACGTAGGAGATCTTGACCGTCTTGCCGACCACGAGCTCGCCGTCGTCGGGCTTCTCCTCGCCGATGACCATCTTGAACAGCGTCGTCTTGCCGACACCGTTGGGACCGATCACGCCCACGATGCCGGCCCGCGGCAGGGTGAACGAAAGGTCGTGCATCAGCGTGCGGCCGTCGAAGCCCTTCGTCAGGCCCTTGGCCTCGAGCACGACGTCGCCCAGCCGGGGGCCGGCCGGGATGTTGATCTCGGCGGTGTCGATCTTGCGGTTGCGGTCGGCCTCGGCCGCCATCTCCTCGTAGCGGCCCAGGCGTGCCTTGCTCTTGGCCTGGCGGGCCTTGGGGTTGGACCGCACCCACTCCAGCTCGCGCTCGAGCATCTTCGCGCGCTTCGCGTCCTTGGCACCCTCGACCTTGAGGCGCTCCTGCTTGGTCTCCAGGTAGGTCGAGTAGTTGCCCTCGTAGGGGTGGGCCCGGCCACGGTCGAGCTCGAGGATCCACTGTGCGACGTTGTCGAGGAAGTATCGGTCGTGGGTGACCGCCAGCACGCAGCCGGGATAGGACGCCAGATGGCCCTCGAGCCACTGCACCGACTCGGCGTCGAGGTGGTTGGTGGGCTCGTCGAGCAGCAGTAGGTCGGGCTGCTGGAGCAGCAGCTTGCACAGCGCGACCCGGCGACGCTCACCACCCGACAGGTGGTCGACCAGGGCGTCGGACGGCGGGCAGCGCAAGGCGTCCATCGCCTGCTCGAGCCGGCTGTCGACGTCCCACGCGCCGGCGTGCTCGAGCTCGGTCTGCAGCTCGCCGGTCTCCTTCATCAGGGCGTCCTGGTCGGCGTCGGGCTCGGCCATCTCCATGTAGGCGTCCTCGAGGCGCTTCAGCTTCGCCTTGATCTCCTGGACGGCCTCCTCGACGTTGGCCAGGACGGTGGCGCCCTCCGTCAGCGGCGGCTCCTGCTGGAGCATGCCGACGGTCGCCTCGGGGTCGAGGATCGCGTCGCCGTTGTTGGCGTGCTCGAGCCCGGCCATGATCTTGAGCAGGGTCGACTTGCCGGTGCCGTTGGGACCGACGACCCCGATCTTGGCGCCGTGCAGGAAGGACAAGGTGACGTTGTCGAGGACCACCTTGTCGCCGTGCGCCTTGCGCACGTTACGCAGGGTGAAGACGTATTCAGCCATGATCGTCAACCCTACGGCGCATCCGCCCGGATCGCCCGATCGGGAGGGTCGCCTCAGGCGGCGTCGGCGGCGACCGCCGGCGTTCTGCGTCGCTGGAACTCGCTGGTGCCGAAGGTGAGGTCGTGGCCCAGGCACGCCGCCTCCACCTCGAGCGTGGTCACCTCCACCCCGGACCTGTTGGTCCACACGCGCGCACTGAGCTTGCCGTGGACCACCACGGGGTCGCCGCGACGCAGCGACCGGCCGCAGTTCTCCGCGAGGGCGCGCCAGGCGGTCACCGCGTACCACTGGGTGTCGCCGTTCTCCCAGGTGTCGGTCTTGCGCACGTAGCGACGCGGGGTGCTCGCCAACCGGAAGCTCGCCACCGGCACCCCGCCGGCGTTGCGGAGGGTCACGTCGCCGCCCAGCCAGCCGGACAGGGTCACATAGGTCTCGTTCATCGGTCGTCTCCTGGTCAGTGAGGGTCACGTGGGACCGAGCCTCGGCAGGGGTGCCGACAGCGGCCGGCACGCGCGCGCCGTGCTGTGAAGAGGGCCCGCGCGAGCGCCGCCTGTTGGGGGAGAGCGGGCTACGCCAGAGCCCGGGCGAGGCCTTCGCGCACCGTGTCGTACGCCATGAGCTCGGCCCGCACCGGCACGACCACGAGCTCCTCCGCGACCACGGAGATCGCCGAGCGGAGCCGTCGGTCGGCGACCCGGGCCCGCGACCGCGCGGTCGCACCCACCAGGAGCCGGCAGAGCAGGGCCAGCAGCAGCCCCAGCACCACGCCGCCCAACAGTAGGAGCACCGGCACCGGGAAGCCACCGACGTCGGGGGTGTGCGGCCGGTCAACGCCGAGCCACGGGTCGGCGAGCAGCAGCGCCGACCACAACAGACCGGCGAGGGCGGCGAGCAGCAGCAGCCACTGCAGCACCCGGACGAGCCCGGCCCAGAGCGGCATCCGGTCGACGTTCAGCTCGGTCGCCGACAGGGCGACGTCGAGCCGGTCGTTGAGGTCGGAAAGCCGGGTGACCGACGCGCGGCGTACGGACTCGGCCCAGGGACGCGCCAGGGGCGTCGACACCTCGTCGGCGACCGCCCGCACCTCCGCGTCGACCCGGGCCCGCTGCACCTGGGTCTGGGCGGGCACCGAGGTGCGCGCCCGGCCGGTCAGCAGCGACGCGTCCTTGCCGAGGTCGAGATGGAGCCGCTTGAGCGGATCGGGCCGCAGCCGGGACAGCCACGAGGTCACCGGCCAGCCCGTGGCTCGGCGGCCTCGCATCCGGGTCGCGGACTCGACGGCCGCGACCACCGTCGGCACCCCGGCGGCATCGGCGAACGCGTCCTCGAGGGCGGCGATCCGCTGCTTGGACAGCTCCGGGTGGCCGCTCGTCCCGGACGCATCCCGGAGGCGACCGGCGGCCGCCTGCACATCGGCCTCGAGGCGCGAGCGGGTGACCGCCTTGGCCTTGACGCGCTCGGCGACGGCCGAGCGGAGCTCGTCGATGCCCTCGCCGGTGCGGGCGCTGGTCGCCAGCAGCGGGACGCGGGCGAGGCCGTCGGCGTCGAGGAGGCGGCGTACGTCGTCGAGCATGGCCCGGCGACGGTCGTCGGGCACCTCGTCGATGTGGTTGAGCACTACCAGCATGACGTCCTGGTAGGCCGAGAACGGGGCCAGGTAGCGGTCGTGGATCGCGGCGTCGGCGTACTTCTGCGGATCGAGCACCCACACCATCAGGTCGGTGAGCTCGATCAGCCGGTCGACCTCGAGATGGTGAGAGACCTCGGTGGAGTCGTGGTCGGGGAGGTCGAGCAGGACGACGCCCTGCAGCGCCTGGTCCTCCTTGCCGAGGTCGAGCAGCGACTCGCGCATGATCTGGTGGCGGGGCGGGATGACGAGGTAGTCCAGCAGCTCGTCGGCGCCGGCCTTGCCCCACACGCAGGCGGTCGCCCACGACGTCGTGGGCCGGCGTACGCCGACCGAGGAGAGCTCGATGCCAGCGAGCGCGTTGAACGTCGACGACTTGCCGGACCCGGTCGCACCGGCGATGGCGACCACGGTGTGGTCGGCGGCCAGGCCCAGGCGGCGCGCGACCCGGTCGACGGTCGCCTCGGCGTCGTCGACGACCCGGTCGTCGAGACGACCTCGAGCAGCCTCGCCGGCCCGCCCGAGAGCCTCGATCCGGTCACCCAGATCCGAGCCACGAGACATCAGTCGCTTGGCCCCGTCCAACAAGGAGGTCACTCTGCT
Organism: Nocardioides sp.; assembly: GCA_025924815.1. Classification (GTDB taxonomy): domain Bacteria; phylum Actinomycetota; class Actinomycetes; order Propionibacteriales; family Nocardioidaceae; genus Nocardioides. Next base: position 12,305 of record JAICHQ010000068.1, on the reverse strand, counting down.
CCCTCGTGAGATGCGCGGACACGGTCGCTCCTGAGCCTAATGGGAGTGGGAGCCGGACCGTTCTTCCCCCGCGTAGCGCAGGTCGTCGACCGCGCGCGCCGCGTTGCGCAGAGAGTCGGCCGCATCCGGCTCGAGGCCGAGGCTGGCGAGCAGGTCGAGGTAGCGATGGCGCTCCTCGTCGAGCAGTGCCCGGATCCGCACCTCGAGCGTGCGTCGCGCACGCTCCGCCAGAGTGCGGAGCGCCTGGTCGCCGAAGACGGCCTCGAGCAGCTTCTGCCCCAGCAGGGCACTGCCGCCGGCGATGCCGACCTCGGCGCCGGTCAGCCCGGCCGTGTTGGCGAAGACCACGACCATCAGAGCGACCGACAGCCCGTTGACGCCGTAGGCCAGGAAGCGGGCGGTGGAGCGCTTGTCCGCGCCCTCGGTGCGCACCATCTGGAGCACGTCCTGCTGCCAGTCGCGCACGGCGCGCTCGGCCCGGCGGCGCAGACCTCGCGAGGCCCGGCCGAGGTCCTCGCCGACGTCGGAGAGCAGCTCCTGCCCCGGCGCCAGGCTCTGCCAGGAGGCCTCGGCACGCTCGGCCGCCGCCTCTGCGTGCTCCACGATCAGCGTCTCCAGGCTCGACTCCACCGCGACCGTGACCCGCTCGGCCTGCTGGGGCTTGCCCTTGATCGCGTTGACCAGCCGGTCGCGCAGCCGCCCGACCTTCTGCTCCAGGGTCCGCAGCAGCTCACCGGTGCCGACGAACTCCTGCCAGCGCAACAGCACCTCGCCGCGCAACAGCGTGCCGTCGGCGGTGGCGTCGAGGAGCTTGCGGATCTCCTCGTCGTACGCCGCGTCGGCGGCGGCGCGCAGCCGCTCGATGGCCTCGGACTGCTCGACGCACGCGTCGGCGACCGTGTGCGCCTTGCGGGTCAGCGACCGGACCGCGCCCTCCAGTGTCTGCTTGATCATCGCCGCCCGGGCCCCGGCGTCGCCGCCCAGCTCCGAGAGCCAGCTGCGGATCTCGGCGACGTAGCGGGGAGCCAGGAGCCCGTCGTCGTTGAGCGGCGCTTCGCTCACGGTGAACAGCGGGGAGTCCTTGAGCCCACGCGCGGCAAGCATCCGGGCGAGATGGCCCGCCACGGCCTCGACGGCGTCCGGTGGCGTCCGGTCGAGCACGATGGCGACGGCTGCGGAGCGCTCGGCGGCCTGACGCAGGAAGTCCCACGGCACCTGGTCGGCGTACCGCGCGGCGGAGGTGACGAACAGCCACAGGTCGGCGGCGGCGAGCAGCTGCGCGGCCAGCTGTCGGTTGCTCTCCTCGACCGAGTCGATGTCGGGGGCGTCGAGGATCGCCAGGCCCTGGGGGACGACGTCGAGGGCGACGAGCTGGAGCGCGTGCGGGTCGTGGGTCGGGTGGTGGACCCGCTCGAGCTCGGGCAGCAGCCGGTCGGCGCCGAACCAGTCGGCGTCGAGCGGATTGTGCACCAGGACCGGCGACCGCGTGGTCGGCCGGAGCACCCCGGACTCCGTCACGACCGACCCGACCAGGGAGTTCACCAGCGTCGACTTGCCGGCGCCGGTCGAGCCACCGACGACCGCCAGCAGCGGAGCCTCGAGCGTGACGATGCGCGGGATGACGTAGTCCTCGAGCTGGTCGACCATCTCGTCGCGCGTCGCCCGGTGCTCGTCCACGCCCGGCAGCTCCAGCGGGAGCGCGACGCCCATGAGCGCCGCGCGGAGGCGCACGAGCGCCGTGACCATCTGGGAGCCCGCGGTGGTGACGGTCATCGGGTGGGTACCACCTGTCCGGGGAACGCGATCGAGGGTCGGAGCGCACTTATGCGGGCAACGTAGTCGCGACCGCGGGCGGCGAAGTCGGGTGGGGGCACGCCGCGCAGGTAGCGGCTGTGCAGGAACCCCAGCTCGATCACCGCCTGCTGGTAGTCACGCATCGCCCGCTCCGCCGCCTCACCACCGGTGCTGCGGGCGTACGCCCGGCTGTGCCGCCGAGCAGTGAGGTCGACCACCCAGGCGATGTCGGTCGCCGGGAGCAGACCGCGGTGGGCCGCGTCGACGAGGGACCCGGTCAGCATCCGCCCCTCGGACCGGCGTACCCAGATCGCCAGGGCGACCGCAGCAAGGAACAGAGGGGCCATCAGGATCAGGTAGATCGTCACGAAGTTCCCGGGTCCGTAGACGGTGGAGGTGTTCCAGACGGCATGGGCGAGCACGGCGCAGCCGTACCCGAGCAGGGGGGCGAGGATGCGCGTCGACCGCTTCCGGGACCCCACCGCGATCCCGACCCCGATGCCCGTACAGGCCGCGAACAGCGGGTGGGCGAAGGGACTCACCAGGCAGCGGAGCACGAAGGTGCCGGTGAGGGCGTGGACGCCTCCGGGGCCGACGCCGCCGGAGCCGTCGTAGGCGCTGGCCAGGTAGAGGATGTTCTCGGTGAACGCGAAGCCGACGCCCACCATGCCCGCGTACACGATGCCGTCGAGGACGCCGTCGAGCTCGGCGCGGCGCCACCACAGCAGGAGCAGGAGGAACAGCCCCTTGCTCGCCTCCTCGGCGACCGGCGCGCCGACCTCGAGCATGAGCTTGTCCGACAGCCCGCTGACGAAGCCGCCGACCCCCTCGAGCAGCAACGCGATGGCGGTCGCGACGAAGACGCCCCACAGCAGGCCGCCCGCGAGCAGGCGGCGCGGCTCCGGCTCGTAGCGGTCGAGCCAGAGCAGGCACCCGATCAGCGGACCGACCGGTACGGCGGCCAGCAGGGCCGCCAGGACGGTCACGCGCGGGGCCCCCGAGGCGCTCACCACGAGGGTCATCGGCACCGCGCACAGGAGCACCAACACCGTCACCACGACCGTGAAGGCGGCGTTGCCGCGGGGGGCTCCGGCCATGCGGAGAGCCTACCGACACCGGGCCCTCGGGCTTCGGCTCTCCCGCCGCGCGGGCGTAGGCTGGCGAGCGTGACCGACGAGACCCAGATCAGCCCGGAGACGAGCCCTGCGGCCACCGACCTCCACACCGAGGCCCACGACCCGAAGGTCCCCGCGGCCTGGTCGGCGTTCATGCGACAGGGGTGGGGCGACCGCGAGGTCACCCTGCCGCGCCACCCGGTCGCACCGTACGCCGCGGCCCGTCGTCAGCGGCTCGTCGAGGCGTTCCCCGGCGAGCGGCTCGTGCTCCCGGCCGGCGGATTCAAGGTGCGCTCCTACGACACCGACTACCGCTTCCGCAGCGACACCGCCCACGCCTACTTCAGCGGCAACCTCACCAGCGACGCCGTGCTCGTCGTCGACGACGGCGAGTCGGTGCTCTACGCGCGGCCCAGCTCCACGCGCGACACCGACGAGTTCTTCCGCGACCGGCAGTACGGCGAGCTCTGTGTCGGCCGCCGTCCGTCGCTGCAGGAGATCTCAGACTCGCTCGGGCTCGACGTGCGCCACCTCGACGAGCTGGAGGGCGTGCTCGCGAAGTCCGGCAAGACCCGCGTCCACCGCGGTGTCTCGGCGAGCGTCGACCGGCTCGTCGCCGACGACGAGACCCGCGACACCGACTTCGCGCGCGTGATCTCGGAGATGCGGCTGATCAAGGACGACTGGGAGATCGGCGAGCTCCAGGAGGCGTGCGACGTCACGGCGCTGGGCTTCACCGACTCCGTCGCCGAGTGGGACCGCGCGATCGAGCTCGGCGAGCGCTGGATCGAGGGCACGTTCTTCCGCCGCGCGCGCGCGATGGGCAACGAAATCGGCTACGACTCGATCGTCGGCTGCGGCTCGCACGCCACCACGCTGCACTGGACCGATAACACCGGCAAGATCACGCCCGGTGAGATGGTGCTGCTCGACATGGGCGTCGAGGGGCACAACCTCTACACCGCCGACGTGACCCGCACGCTGCCCGTCGACGGCACCTTCACCACGCTCCAGCGCGAGCTCTACGACCTGGTGTACGCCGCCCAGGAGGCCGGCATCCGCGCTGTTCGGCCCGGCGCGAGGTTCGCTGACTCGCACGAGGCCGCGATGGTCGTGCTCGCGCACGGTCTTGCGGACCTGAAGCTGCTGCCCGGATCGGTGGAGGAGGCCCTGGACCCCGACTCGAAGGTCTACAGCCGCTGGACCCTGCACGGCGTCAGCCACATGCTCGGTCTGGACGTGCACGACTGCGGCCAGGCCTCGCCGGAGACCTACAGCAAGGGCGAGCTCGCCGAGGGGATGGTGCTCACCGTCGAGCCCGGGCTCTACTTCCAGCCCAACGACCTGCTGGTGCCCGAGGAGATGCGGGGCATCGGCATCCGGATCGAGGACGACATCCTGGTCACCGCCACCGGCTCGCAGAACCTGTCCGCGTCCCTGCCGCGCACCTCGTCCGACGTCGAGGAGTGGATGTCGTCCACGCGTCGCTGAGCATCAGCCGCGCAGCGCAGGGAGCAGCTCGTTCTCGGCCATCGCCAGGAAGTCGCACTGCGACTCGTCACCGATCTGTACAAGCGCGACGTCGCTGAATCCGGCGTCCTCGAACTCACCCACGGCTTGGACGATGGCGTCGATGTCGGGGCCGCACGGGATCGACCCGGCCACGTCATCCTTGGTCACGAACTGCGAGGCGCCGGCGAAGCCCGCCGTACCGGGCAGCTCGGCGTTGACCTTCCAGCCGCCGCCGAACCAGCGGAACAGTTCGTGCGCACGGTCGAGGCATGCGTCTCGGTCGCGGCCCCAGCAGACCGGCAGCTGGCCGATCGAGCGAGGCCTGCGCCCCTCGTGCACCCCTTCCCAGGAGCGCACCAGCTCGGCATCGGGCTCCACGGCGATCAGGTGCTCAGCCATGCTGGCGAAGGCCTGGACGGACTGCTCGCCCGAGACGGCTACCCCGATCGGGATCGGGCTGGTGGGCAGGTCCCAGAGCTTCGCGGAGTCGACCCGGTAGTGGTCGCCCACGAAGTCGACGTACCCACCCGCCAGCAGCGACCGGATGATCGTCAGCGCTTCGGTGAGCATCTCGTGGCGCACGTTGACGCCCGGCCACCCCTGACCCACGACGTGCTCGTTGAGGTTCTCTCCGGCGCCCAGCCCGAGGATGAACCGGCCGTTGCTGAGCAGGTCGACGGTCGCGGCCTTCTGCGCTACGACGGCCGGGTGGTAGCGCATGATCGGGCAGGTCACGTAGGTCATCAGCTCGACTCGCTCGGTCACCTGGGTGACCGCACCCAGCACGCTCCAGGCGTACGGCGCGTGGCCCATCGCGTCGAGCCACGGGAAGTAGTGGTCGCTGATCACCTCGAAGTCGAAGCCGGCCCGCTCCCCGGCCGCGGCATTCCCGACGAGCTCGCGCGGGCCCGACTGCTCGGTCATCAGGGTGTAGCCGAAGGACGTCATCCCCGGGCCGTACCCCGCGCACTCCGATGCATGAAGGGCGCCGGCATCTCGAAGACCGTCGGGAGGAGCCTCTGGAGAGGCCTGCGGGGGACGAACTCGGCGGTAGCCTACGAGCGTCCGGGCCTCGCAATGGTGCTCCTACTCGTGTCCTATCCCCTCACGAGGCGAGGTCCGCGGCGGCGTTCCGGGCGCCGGCCACACGACTCGGTGAAGACGGTCCCGGTCCGAGATCCACACCATCAGCTACCACGAACAGAAGAGGACTCTCATGTCAGCTGAGGACCAGCCCACCCTCGTCAAGGCGACATTCGTGATCGCGGTCATCGCTCTGGTCGTCGCGGTCGTCGCGCTGCTGATGGCCATGTGAACTGCGGTTACGCGCCACCCAGCGACCGGCAGGACAACGGGGCCGCGGTTCGGCTCCTCCGTTCAGACTCTCGTCGTCAGCCGGTCGAGACGGCCCGCACCGCGAGAGGGATCACGTCGCGTTCGGTTTTCGGCGACCCACTGTGGTCCGCCGCGGACCGGTCGGCGAGTCGCCCGCTCGGTGGCAGGTCATCGACGACAACCCCGTTCGCGTCGAGGTCGAACGTTGCCAGGAGACGCTGTGTGGGGCACGTGCGTGCCGCCGCCCCACAGGGCTCGTGGCCCTCGCGTGTCGTCCGCGGACCGACCGCCCGGGACCTGTCCAGGAAGTGGGGGGACCCAGGTCACTGGCGGCCGCACCGGACTGCGCCGGGGTCGCCGCGTCAGGGCAGCAGGGACCGCATTCTCGTCACAGGAGGGATCAGTTCACATTGCCGGTCGGGGTGGGCCTGTCGGGGTGGGCCTGTCGGGGTGGGCCTGTCGGGGTGCGCCTGTCGGGGTGCGCCTGTCGGGGTGCGCCTGTCGGGGTGGGCCTGTCGGGGTGGGCCGGTCGGGGTGGGCCTGCCCACCGACCAGCCGTTGCGAACCAACCGGCTCAGTCACGATCCGGTCTCCTGAGGGTGCGGCCACCACAGCACGACACCGGCTGCGTCGATGAACGTTCCGGACGCGGCGGTGTCGGGCAGGGTCGCCGCGCGATGCAAGACCTCTGCCACTTCGGTGGCGGCCAGGGGTGCCCGGGTCCGGTTGGCCGGGGTCAGGTCGGTCTGGACGAATCCCGGGCACACCGACGTGACCTTGATCGAGGTGTCCGCGAGTCCCTTCGCGAGCGCGATCGTCACGTTGTTCAAGGCGGCCTTGGATGCCCGGTATGCCGGCACGACCATGCCGTAGTTAGGGCGCCTGCGGGTCGGTCTGGTCGGTGAGGGACCCCATCCGTTGTTGACCAGTACGTCGAGGTGACCGAACCGCCGATCCACCTCCTCCGCCGCGGCTCGCACGCTGGTCTCGTCGGTGACGTCGAGCCGGAGGGCCGACGCCTCGAAGCCCTCGCGAGTGAGCCGTTCTGCGGCTCCTTCGACGGTGGTGGCGTCACGGGCGCTGAGGACGACGTGTTGACAGTCAACGGCGAGACGGCGAGACCGCGGGCGGTGGCTTGGCTGCCGAGCAGGTTAGCCGTCAACGCCGCGAGGCGCATCAGCAGGAAGGTCAGGCCGGTGATCAGCCCTGAGTTCCCACGCAGGTCCTGCAGGTACAGGCTGCGTAGGAAGAGGATGCCGTAGTAGGCGAACTTCTGCACCAGGCCGGCCAGGCTCCCCGAGGTGAACCTCGGGTTGGCGTACAGCCCCCACGGCGACAAAAGGCTCGGAGGAGCAAGCCTCCCTCCAGACGAAGCCCGCACCGCCGACCACAGCCACTCCGAACGCAGTCAGCACTCACCCGCCGAGTGGGTTGTGACCGTCCAGACGGCTCTGGCCGAGGTGTACACGGACCGCTCATCGCAAGACCGTCCATGTCAGCGGCATGAGCGATCCCTCACAGTGGCCGCGGTCACCTGGTACCGACATGGAGTCGCAGCTCCCACCCCCGTAGTTGGTGAGTGATCGTCAAGCCAAGGTGGTCTTGGTAAGCCCGGAGGGTCTCGGGATCCTCACCCCAGCACTCCACCTCCCAGGCACCCGGGCCCAAGAGCGTGCTGGCACCGTGCAGGAGCCGCACGCTGCGGTCAGGGCTCCGGTGGGAGCGCACCAGACCGGGGGCGTCCGCACGCCGGGACTCAGGCCATACCCGACAGAGCCCCACGTTGCCGACCTCCACGGTCAGAGCCAGCACGATGGAGCCGTCAAGGGGCAAGGGCTGAGGCTGCTCGACCCACTTGTGGCCCCACTGCCCTCGGTAGGCCTCGGCCAACAACGGTCCGTACACGTCAGCATCGACCCGCGGCAGCGGGGCGTGGGTGCCTGCGATGCCCTCGGTCCGTAGCACTGTGTATCCGGACGACTCGGTGAAGTCCGGAGTGGGCTGGTTCGCGGAGTAGGCCCAGACCAGAGCCGCGTTCGCTGCTCGCGCAGCATCAAGCATTTCACTCAACGACAGCGATGTTTCGTCCAGATCCACCTCGGCCACGGTCTCACCGTCAGCACTGCGGCAGATCACCACCTCATCCATGCTCAGCGACCGTAGCCTTCCTCCACCACATGGAGCGACAGCCATGTGCTACTCAGGATCGGCAAGCCCAGCCAAGGGCACGTTGCGCTGCCGCAAGTCACCATCTGTCATCGGCGGATCCGCGCTATGTCAGCGGCATGTGTGCGGCCGGTCAGGCACGGTTCGGGTCGATGAGTGACCTGAGGATGTTCTCGATCGCGTCGAGGCTGTCCTGCTTTCCGTCGAATCCCGTCATGTGGTCCCGGCCAGCCTGGTCGGCGAACGCCAGGCTCCAGGTGAAGGTGGTCACCGCCTCGGCTTCGTGAAGTTCCATGGTCTCCACGGCCTCGACGTCCGGCCAGCAGTTGAAGTGCCACGTCTGGACCGTGCGGGTCGGTGGCTCGACCTCCAGGTAGGTGCCGTGGAAGGCGAACACGGTTCCGTCCCCTGTCACGAAGGAGGAGCGGTAGGTGCCTCCGACGCGTAAGTCGATCGAACACTCGGTCATCTCGTCGGGGGGCGTTGCGCCCCAGCGGCGCACGTGCTCCGGTTTGGTCAACACCTCGAAGACCAGGGCCATCGGCGCATCGAACTTCCGGGTAACCACCACGTCGAGGTCATCGGGGAAGGTGATGACTGCGGACCCATGCCGATCAGGTGTCACTGCCGTCTCCTTGTCCTTGGAGGTGCTGGAGGTAGTCGTCGATTCGGTCAAGGCGGTCGTTGATCGCCCATTCGTACTTGCCGAGCCACGCGTGCAGGGGGTGAAGGTTCTCCGGTGCCAGGCGGTAGACACGGTGCCGACCTTCCGCCCTGCATCTGACCAGTCCCACCTCGCTCAGGACCCGGAGGTGCTTTGAGACCCGTGGTTGCGACATTGCGAGGTCCCCGACCAGCGCCCCCACCGCCTTCTCGCCCGAGATCAGGGCGTCCAGAATCCGTCGACGGTGAAGGTCTGCCACCGCGTTGAAGACGTCCGACGTGGTCGCTGCGCGAGCCATACCGCCAAGATATGCCGATATCAGCATGTGTCAAGCCACGTCCCACTCATCGGCCGAAGAGACGCCGATCGACCCGAGCGGATCGCGGCAGTGAGTGGATCGCTGACCCCCGCCACGGCACGCATGTCGTCCACGGGAACGAGTGGTCCGGTGTCCGGACGACTGGATCGCCGGCGGTGGGGCGGGAGTTCGGTGCCGCGGCTCCCACCCACCTGCGAGCCTTGCGGGTCAGTCGGCGGGCGCCTCGCAGGTCCCGGTGTCCTTGACGAAGGAGCTGCCGTTGGGCGAGATGTGCTCGACCACGGACACCTTGGCGTAGACCCCGCCGGAGGCGGTGCGAATGACGAAGTGGTCGGTGCTGGTGCTGACTGTGGGGGTGTCGGTCCCGGTCGCTCCGAACCAACTCGCTCCGCTGAGGTAGTAGGTGTTGGTGCCGTCGGTCAGGGTGACGTTCTGCGGGACGACGGTCCCGGTGAAGTGGCCGATGCCTCGGGCGTCGACTGAGCCTTCCAGGCTTTCCCTGACGATTCCGCCGGTCACGGTGAGATCGGTCGGGCTGCAGGTGAACACCGAGCCGGTCGGGTCGAACGAGTCGTGCTCGTGGAACGTTTCCGCGGCCGCATGGGCCGGGTTGGCGAACGCGCCGAGGCAGGCGACCGCGCCGGCGAGGGCGGCGATGCGGGTGATGGTGGTGCTAAACGTGGTCATGGGTTCTCCCGATCTGATCAGTGCTTTGGGCCGAGGCCGATGTGTCGCCGGCCGCTGGTGCGGCTACCTCGGGCGTGACCCGTGGCGGCCATGACGGCGCCACTCTCGCCGGTGGGCACGACCCTGCACAGGGGATGCACACCCGATGGGCTCGGGAAGAACTCCCGCCACCGGTGTGAGTCTGTTCGGGAGGCGTGATGGGTCACGATCAACACCCCAACCGCAAGGTCCAGACCTACCCTCATCGGCAGTTGAGCGCGATTGTGGTCTCGGAGAATTTCCGGTGGCGGTGCGGCGCTCATGTGGAGTTGGCTGTATGGGGCGGGCGGCGGCGTCACTCGCCCATTGGGGGGTTGGCAAACGCATGACCTGACACGAGACTGGCCAATGGCCGTGGCTCACTCGGAGCCCGGTATCACCTCTCGGAGGATTCCGCATGCACACCAGCAAGCGATCCGCCATCTGGGGGTCCGTAGCAGCCATCATCGCTGCCGGGACCCTGGTGGCAGCGAGCGCCACTTCACAGGCCGCACCCGCGGCCAAGGGCGACCACCTCGGTACGCCGAAGTTCGAGGACCAGCCGTCGGCCACCGGAGTGGTCTCGGCGAACGCGATCACGATCCCACACTGGGGTTCGTCGTTCACCGATCCCACCAACGGCAAGACCTACCACTACACGATGGTGGGCTCGGATCCCACCAAGGGCGACGTCTCCACGACGGTGCCGACCGTGATCATCCCGATGAACTTCAACTTCCGTGCAACCGGCGTCAGCCTGAACGGGAGCGACAAGGTGCAGGCCACCATGCAGTCGCCGGTGTTCCAAAGCGCCAACATCGGAGCCGCAGCCAACGCCAGTGCCAGCGCTCCTCCAGGTCCCCCGATCTCCGCTCCTGGCCGCACGGTCAATGAACCCAGTGACGTCACCCAGCTCGGGGACGCCATCTACCGCGCCCAGTTCAACAAGACCGGATCAGGTTGGCACAGCCTGCTCGGACAGCCCACGGTTCAGCGGGCGGCGACCATCGACGTGCCCAAGAACCAGGGCTTCACCGTGGTCGGCAGCAGCAGCCACGCGACGATCGGGCTGATGAGCTACTCGTGGTTCAGCTCGAAGCTGAAGAACCTGATCAACACCCGGAACATCAGCCCGCACGTGCTGCCGATCTTCCTGGTCAACGACACGTTCTTGTACATCGGGACTACCGACAACTGCTGCGTCCTGGGCTACCACGGCGCACTGGATTCGCTGAACGGCAACGGCCGGCAGCAGGTGAACACCTACATGTTTGCCTCCTACAGCGTGCAGGGTGTGTTCGCGCCCAACGCGGGTGACACCGAGTCGTACATCGCCGATATCCACGGCCTCTCGCATGAGGTGCAGGAGTGGTACGACGACCCGTTCGTCAACAACGAGGTCAACCCGTGGCTCACCCCGACGGCACCGCAGTACGGGTGCACGACAGACCTCGAGACCGGCGACCCGATGGTCGGCTACGGGTTCAAGATCCCGATGGCCAACGGGATCACCTACCACCCCGAGGACGAGGTGCACTACTCCTGGTTCGCCCGCGAGTCGCCATCCCGCGCCGCGCAGGGCTACTACACCTATCTGAACAACTTCGCAGACGTTGCCAGCGGCTGCTGACGCCCGTCCGCCAAACCATTCGACCGGCCGGGCAACCATCAGGTGTCCCGGCCGGTCGAATGTCCCGAGTACCGAACGTCACTATTACTGCGCACGCACAAGCCGCGGGTCTCGGTCCGGGTCATGACGTCGTGGGCTGGACCGAGTCCCTGGCTCACTCCGTCCAGTCGGCGAGTGCTTGATCGATGCGGATGGTGGCCTCGGCGGCGATGCGCAGCGAACGGGTCAGTTCACCGCCGCCGTAGTCGCCCCGGTCCTTGGCCTCGGCGAGCTGGCGATTCTGGTCGGCCGTGCTTCGCCAGTGCGCCGCTTCAGCGTTCAGGTGCTCGAGGAGCTTGTCGGCCGGCAGGAGCCAGGAGAACACGACCGCGGGATCGGTTCGAGTCGCATGGTGTGATCGACGGCGTCGTCGGTCAGCCATGGTCAATTCGGTCTTGCCGGCCGGAGTCACCGAGCAGACGGTTCGTCCCCGAGGGCCGGTCTCCTGACCGAGAGCAGCTCAGCGGCGTACCGCCTGCGGAGCTCGCCGTGGATCTGGACCTGGCCGGCCGGCCACACCGCGCCGAGAGTCTCAGAGAACTTCCGGCTCAGGTCCCAGCCGCTCTGGGGATGCTCGCTCAGCAGTCCGAGCAGGGCGTACCTCAACGACATCGTCCTCGCCCTGCATCTGGCAGAGGCGGCTGGTGCGGCGGGTTGGCCCGGTCACCAAGGCACCCTCGACCAGTTGACCGACCTCGCGCAGACGGTCGACGTCCGCGTCGACGCGTGGCAGCAGGTTAGCGACCTGTCGGTCCTCGCGAACCGCATTGTTCCGCGCCACCGTCCACCCACTTGTCGCCGATGATGTGTGGCGGACCGTCACGCGGCGCAACGCTTGGCATAATCAGCGCTCGGAGATCGACGCACCAGCCTGGATGAACCACAGCCCTGTTGATCCTAGGTTTGTTCGACTGGAGCTGCGATCCCCCGCCCCCGTAGCTCAGCTGGATAGAGCAAGAGCCTTCTAATCTCGAGGTCGCAGGTTCGAGTCCTGCCGGGGGCGCTGGGGCGCCGGGCGGCCGCCTT
>JAICHQ010000067.1 GCA_025924815.1 Nocardioides sp. | reverse complement strand
GACGGGCCCCGATAGTCTCCGCAACGTGGACGTGGTCCTGTGCCCGTCCTGCGGCGAGGAGAACCCTGCGAAGTTCCGCCTGTGCGGATACTGCGGGACACCCCTCGCCCAGGGGGAAGGTGATGCCCCGGCGGCGCCCGCAGCGGCGGCCGTCGCCGTGCAGACACGCCTGCCCGCGCGCGAGATCCGCAAGACGGTGACCCTGCTGTTCACGGACCTGAAGGACTCCACCGCGCTCACCGGCTCGATCGACGCCGAGGCGATGAACGAGATCAAGGCTCGCTACTTCTCGGCGATGGCGACCCAGATCCGCCGGCACGGCGGCGAGGTCGAGAAGAACGTCGGCGACGCCATCATGGCCGTCTTCGGCCGCATCCGGGCCAACGAGGACGACGCCCTGCGAGCCGTCCGCGCCGCTCACGGCATGCAGGCGGTGCTCGCCGAGCTCAACGAGGAGTTCCAACGCTTCTACGGCGTGCAGATCACCGTCCGTACAGGCGTGAACACCGGCGAGATCGTCGCCAACACCGACCCCACCGCCGACCAGAACCTCGCCACCGGCGACGCCGTCAACGTCGCGGCCCGGCTGGAGCAGAACGCACCGGCCGGCGAGGTGCTGATCGGCGAGCTCACCTACGAACTCGTCCAGCACCACGTCGAGGTCGAGCGGGTGATGCTCACGCTCAAGGGCAAGCCCGAGCCCGTGCCGGCGTACCAGCTGGTCGACGTGCACGAGTTCGCCTCCCCCGCGTACGCCGCGACACCCCTGCTGGGTCGTGACCGCGAGGTACGCCGCCTCCGGGAGACCTACGACGCGGTGGTCGCCGAGAGCCGTCCGCGGCTGCTCACGGTCGCGGGCGAGGCGGGACTGGGCAAGACCCGCCTGATCTCGGACTTCGTGTCGGATGTCTCCGCGGAGGCCCGCGTGCTGCACGGGCGCTGCCTGGCCTACGGCGAGGGCATCACGTTCTGGCCGCTGGTCGAGGTCGTCCGCAGCGCCGCCGCGATCGCCGAGGACGACTCGACCGAGGCAGCCCGCGCCAAGATCGGCGACCTCCTCCCGGCCGGCGACCCCGACCGCGACGCCGTCGTCGACCGGGTCGTCTCCGCCATCGGGCTGTCCGGCCGCGACTTCCCGGTCACCGAGATCTTCTGGGGTGCCCGCAAGCTGCTCGAGGCCCAGGCCACCGGCCGGCCCCTCGTCGTGGTCATCGACGACATCCACTCGGCCGAGACCACGTTCCTCGACCTGCTCACGCACCTGGTCGAGTCGCCCACCCCGAGACCCGTCCTGGTGCTGTGCACGGCCCGACCCGAGGTGGCCACCGCACATGCGGAGTGGTGGGAGGGCACGGGCGGCTCGCGCATCGAGCTGGGGCCTCTCGACGCCGACGCCGTCGAGTCGATCATCAACCAGCTCCTCGGCCACGCCAGCCTCTCCCCCGAGACGCGCCAGCGTGTGGTCACCGCCTCCGAGGGCAACCCCTTGTACGTCGAGCAGCTGGTCTCGATGCTCCGTGACCGGCCGCTGTCCGGCGAGGTGGTGGTGCCGCCGACGATCGCCGCCCTGCTCAGCGCCCGGCTCGACGCGCTGTCCGAATCCGAGCGCGCGGTGATCGAGCCCGCCTCGGTGATCGGGGTGCAGTTCGCGGGCGCCGCCGTGCAGGAGCTCGTCCCGGATCCCGTGCGGCCGTCGGTCGACTCCCACCTGGGCACGCTGCGGGTCAAGCAGCTCATCGACCCGACGGTGGTCTCGGGCGAGGAGGACGCCTACCGCTTCCACCACGTCCTGGTACGCGACGCGACGTACGGGAGCCTGCTGAAGCGTGCCCGGGCGACCCTCCACGAGCGGTTCGTGGCCTGGGCCGAGCGTGTGAACGCCGAACGCGGACGCGAGACGGAGTTCGAGGAGATCCTGGGTTACCACCTCGAGCAGGCCGTCCGCTACCGCCGTGAGCTCGGCCCCTTGGACGACCACGGCCGCGACCTCGCCCGACGCGCGGCCACCCGCCTCTCGGGAGCCGGGATGCGCGCCCTGGACCGTTCCGACATGCCCGCCGCGGCCAACCTGCTCCAGAGGTCGGTCGACCTCCTCGAGTCGCGTGACCCGGCTCGACTCGAGCTGGTGCCCGAGCTGGGCGAAGCGTTGATGGTGCTGTCCCGGTTCGATGAGGCGGCCGCCCTGCTGACGTCGGCGCTCGAGGCCGCCCAGGACCTCGGCGACCGCCGGCTGGCGGGACGCATCCGCCTGCGCCAGCTCACGCTCGACCTGGTGGGCGGCGACACCGATGCCGCCCCGGCGGTCGCCGAGGCGGAGGCCGTCCTGGCGTCCCTGGTCGACCTCGGTGATCACGGCGGGGCAGCCCGCGCGTGGCGGGTGCTCTCGCTGATCCACGCCAACGCCGGACACTACGACGACATCGCCGACGCCGCGGAGCACCTGATCGAGGAGGGCATCAAGTCCGGGGAGGAGCGCCTGGTGCGGCAGGGCGCCACCGGGTACGCCGTCGCCTCCCTGCTCGGTACCACGCCGGTGCCGGAGGCGCTCGGCACCTGCGAGCGCATCCTCGGCGAGGTCGAGGGCGACCGCCGGGCCGAGGCGATCGTGTGCGGTGCTATCGCCCAGCTACGCGCGATGCAGGGCGACTTCGACGCGGCCCGCACGATGTACCGCCAGGAGGTGGCGCTCCTGGCCGACCTGGGGGTGAGCCGGGAGTCGGCGTCCACCTCGATCGAGTCGGCTCGGGTGGAGATCCTCGCCGGGGACCTGGCGACCGCGGAGGCCCAGCTGCGCAGCGACGACGAGCTCCTGGCCGAGCTCGGGGAGCGGTACTTCCGGTCGACGGTGGCCGGGATGCTCGGGCGCGTCCTGCTCCTGCGCGAGAACCCGGTCGAGGCCGAGGCCTTCGTCGTACTGGCCGAGGCCCTCTCGGAGTCCGACGACGCGTGGAGCCAGGTGCTGTGGCGCTCGGCCCGGGCCCGCCTCCTGGCCGCGTCGGCTCCGGGCCGGGCCCTCGAGCTGGCTCAGGGCGCCGTCGACTTCGCAGAGACGACGGCCGACCTCGCGCTCCGCGGGGACGCCTGGAGCGACCTCGGCGAGGTGCACCTCACCGCGGGCCGTCGCGACGAGGCGGTGGAGGCGCTCACGGCGGCCCGAGCGCTGTACGACCTCAAGTCGGATGCGACGTCGGCCGCCCGGGCCGCTCGTCGTCTCGACGAGCTGACCCGGGCGGCCGACTGACGCGTACGGGCGCAGGCCTCAGCCCATGCCCTTGAAGCCGCCGTTCTGGTAGACCCAGCCGGTGATCCGGAAGTTGGACCCGACAGGGGTGACCGTCACGCAGTTGGGAGACGGGTCGGTGCCGCAGCGCGTGGAGAGGATCTCCGTGGTGCCGTTGTCGAGCACGTGCACCAGGTCGATGGTGTCGACGGTCGCATCCTTCGGCAGGGACTTGCCGTAGACCAGCAGGGTCACCGGGAACAGCGTGGTCGAGGGCAGGCCACCGTTCACCGTGACCTTGGACCACTCACCGAACAGGGTCTTCGTGCAGCCGGTGCAGG
Organism: Nocardioides sp.; assembly: GCA_025924815.1. Classification (GTDB taxonomy): domain Bacteria; phylum Actinomycetota; class Actinomycetes; order Propionibacteriales; family Nocardioidaceae; genus Nocardioides. Next base: position 14,769 of record JAICHQ010000067.1, on the reverse strand, counting down.
TGAAGGTCCCGGCACCCGATCCGTCCTGGACGGTCGCCACCACACCCGACTCGGGGGGCGTGACCGACGTCGCCTGGACGTTCTTGTTCCCCAGTGAGGTGTCGGTGCCCACGGACTCCCGGTCGATGGCGAAGCCGCCGGCGAAGTTCTTGTCGGTGGTGAGCGTCGTCGAACCGGTCGCGGTCTTGTTGTCACCGTGACTGTCGCCGCCCTGGTCGCTGGTGGTGGCGCCGGTGGTGTTGGACAGGAACTGCTCGCTGAACTTCGTGCCTGAGGACGGCGTCGCGTAGGCCACGGTGACGGTCACCGACGAGCCCGCCGTGAGGGCGCCGAAGCTGCAGTGGAGCGGGACACCTGGGGTGCTGCACGCACCTGCGGGACCGCTCACGTAGGTGGGCGAGTCGGCGGTGTCGAGGTACAGCGCGGAGATGTTGCTGGGACCGCTGTTGGAGATCGTGACCACATAGCCGGCATTGGCTCCGTTGTGGACCACGCTGGGCGTGGGCACGGCCGTCATGGTCCAGCCTGCAGGCTTGGCGGCCGAGGCCGCTCCGGATGCGGCCAGGACGAAGGTCCCGGCCAGACAGGCCGAGCCGAGGATCCGGCCGAGCTTCGAGATGTGCATGAGGGTTGTCCATTCTCCGAGACCGTTGATCCAGGAGGGGACGAAGCGTCCGCGCGTCTAGACCTTGCGGCCTCCCCCCCAGGGACGCGAACACTGCCGGGAATGTTTACAGCAGGGGCCGGGCATGTCAAGCAAACCCTGACCGGGTGCCCGCGTCCGTCATCTGACTGACACTTCCCGGGAACGGCCGAACGGCTCCGGCGCGAGGCGCCGGAGCCGTTCGAAGTGACGTCGAGCTGGATGGTGCCGAGGATCAGCGGACCCGGAAGGTGTCCTTGCCGGACGAGCCCTTCAGGTTGCTGTTGCCGACGTACTTGGCGGTGATCGAGTACTTGCCGTGCTTCTTCACGTGCTTGAACGCGTGGGTGGCGATGCCCTTCTTGTTCAGGGTGTCGCTCGCCTTCGCGATCCTCTTGGTGCCCTTCTTCAAGATGAACACCACCTTGCCGGTAGCCCTCAGGCCGAAGTGGGACCGGACCTTGGCCTTGCCCTTGGCGACGTCCTTCTTGGCGTTGTAGCCAGCAGTCGCCGCGGTCGTGGTCTTGTCCTTGCTGACCTTGATCGTTCCGTAGGTGGCGCTGCCGTCGGTCGGGGCGGTGCAGGCGACGGCCAGACTCTGAGTACCGCCGGCACCACCGCTGACCGTGAGGTTCGCCGTCATGGGACCGGCCTTGACGGTCCAGGTGCCGGCCTTGAGCGGCCGGATCTTGGCCGGACCCGACGCGGGGACCTGCATGGTGGCGCCCACAGTCTGCGGGATGGGCGTGGTCGGGATGGTCATGGTGAAGGGGAACGAGTTGCCGGCGCCCGTGGCCACGACCTTGCCGCTGACACTCGTTCCGACGCTCTGGGCGAAGAAGGTCTGCGCCTGGTCGAGGTTGACGCTCATCGATGCGCCGGCGTTGGTCACGGTCTGGCCGGCGACCATCGTCGCCGGGAAGGAGCCGGGATTGAGGTCGGCGTTGACAGAGTCCTCACCCGGGCCGGCCGCCCCGAAGGCCGGGCAGTTGTAGTCGAAGTTCTTCGAGACCGCCGCCGCCGGCGACGCAAGGGCGCCGATCGTGAGCAGCGCGGCGCTGGTGACGCCGACAGCCTTCATGTGCTTGGAACGAACAGTCATGGGTGTTGCCCTCCCAGGGGATCGAGATCGTGCGGAGCGCTCTCCCCGGCCCCGCGCCTGAGCACCCCATCACACGCCTAGGCCAAATACCAGGGTCTCAGGACCAGTTGTCGCTGTGATTTGCGCGGAGCCTCGAGAACGGTCCGCTCACGGGCGGACGATGCGCTCGACGATCTTCCCGCCGACCAGCCAGACCACGGCCGCCAGACCCCAGTTGACCAGCGCGTTCTTGGTCAGCGCCTCGTGCGAGTGTCCCTGCCAGTGCGCGACCCCGTCGGTGCGCGAGAAGGCGCCGAAGTCGAGCCTGTCGGCGGTGTCGACGCAGAACTTCACCAGACCGTTGTCGGGATTGGCCTTGAGCGCGATGCAGAGGGCGCCCACGGCGAGCACCAACGCGGCCAGGGCACACACGATCCACACCACCTGGGCCACCCGGGTCCGGACCAGGTTGGCTGCAGCCTTGGCCTGCGCGGTGCGGTCGACCTTCGTCTCCTCGACCTCTTCTCCGGACTCGTCGGCCCGGGGAGCCCTGCGCGTCATGGCCCGAGGATGGCACAGCAGGGCGCCGTCGCGCAGGAGGTTGTGGCGACGCTCAGCGACCCTGGAACTGTGCCTTGCCGGGCCCGTTGTCGACGAACGACGCCATCCCGATCCGTCGGTCCTCGGTGGCGAACAGCGCCGCGAACTGCTGACGCTCGATGGCCAGGCCGCTGTCGAGGTCGACCTCCAGACCCTGGTCGATCGACTCCTTGGCTGCCCGCAGGGCGTACGCCGCGGCCGCGCTGAACCGCCGCGACCACGCCACCGCCTCGGCGTACACCTGGTCGGCGGGCAGCACGCGGTCGACCATCCCGATCGCCAGCGCCTCGTCGGCCTTGACGAACCGACCGCTGAAGATGATGTCCTTGGCCCGGCTCGGCCCTACCAGACGGGTCAGCCGCTGGGTGCCGCCGGCGCCCGGGATGATGCCGAGCAGGATCTCGGGCTGGCCGAGGGTCGCGTCATCGGCGGCGAAGCGCACGTCGGCGCACAGGGCGAGCTCGCACCCGCCGCCGAGCGCGTAGCCGGTGATCGCCGCCACGACCGGCTTCGGGATCCGCGCGACCGCGGTGAAGGCCGACTGGAGCTTGCCGGAGCGCCGGACCATGTCGACGTACGACATGTCGGCCATCTCCTTGATGTCGGCTCCGGCCGCGAAGACCCGCTCGCCGCCGTAGACGACCACCGCCCTGACGTCGTCGCGCTCCCCGGCCTCGGTCGCGGCCTCGCGGATCTCCTCCTGGACCTGCACGTTGAGGGCGTTCATCTTAGGCCGGTCGAGCCGGATGGTGCCGACGCCGTCCTCGACCTCGAGCCGCACGAACTCCGCCATCACGTGTCCTCTCTGGTCGTGGTCGCGCCAGGCGACGACCGACGACGGTTCGGGTTTCGCCTGCATTCTGCCGAGGCTCTGGAACGATGTCGCGAGTGACCCCTGGTACCTGGCGACGGCCCGGCGAGAGCGCGCCGGTGTGGCCCGGGCGCACCTGGCCGCTGGGTGCGACGTACGACGCGGAGGCGACGAACTTCGCGGTGCGGGCGCCCGAGGCCACACGTGTGTGGGTCTGCCTCTTCGACGAAGAGGACCGCGAGACGCGCCACGAGCTGACCGAGGTCTCGTTGGGCATCTGGCACGGCGCGATCCCCGGCGTGGCGGCCGGCACGCGCTACGGCTATCGCGTGGACGGGCCGTGGGAGCCGGACCTGGGACTGCGGTTCAACCCGGACAAGCTGTTGCTCGATCCCTACGCCCGGGCCATCAGCGGTCGGCTGCGCAACCACCCCTCGATCTTCGGGTACGACGTGCGGTCGCCGTCGCGCCGTGGCCCCGGCGACTCCGCGGCCTACGTCCCGAAGGGCGTGGTGCAGCAGGACACGGACGTCGACCGGGGCGACGACCGACGGCCCTACACCCGCTGGCGTGACACGGTCATCTACGAGCTGCACGTCAAGGGGATGACGGCGCTCCACGACCGCGTGCCGCAGCACCTGCGCGGGACGTACGCCGGCCTCGCCACGCCCGCGGTGATCGACTACCTGCTCGACCTCGGCGTCACCGCCGTCGAGCTGCTCCCGGTGCAGCAGTTCGTGAGCGAGCCGCGCGTGATGGCGAGCGGCCGGGAGAACTACTGGGGGTACAACACGATCGGCTTCTTCGCACCGCACAACGGGTACTCCTCGAGCGGGGACCGGGGCGGGCAGGTGCGCGAGTTCAAGGAGATGGTGCGCGCGTTCCACCAGGCCGGGCTCGAGGTGATCCTCGACGTGGTCTACAACCACACCGCGGAGGGGTGGACGGACGGCCCGACCCTGTCGTTCCGCGGCTTCGACGATCGCAGCTTCTACCACCGTGGCGACCGCCGGCCGGGGACGAGCTTCGACGACTCCTACTGGGACGTGACCGGGTGCGGCAACACCGTGGACGCCTCGGACCCGTTCGCCCTGCGGCTGGTGCTCGACTCCCTGCGCTACTGGAGCTCACGGATGCACGTCGACGGCTTCCGCTTCGACCTCGCTTCGGCGCTGGCGCGCACCGGGCGCGAGGTCGACATGGCCTCGCCGCTGATGACCGCCATCGGGCAGGACCCGACGCTGCGGCACGCCAAGCTGATCGCCGAGCCGTGGGACACCTCGGCGGACGGCTACCGGATCGGTGAGTTCCCGCCGGGCTGGGTGGAGTGGAACGACCAGTACCGCGACACCGTGCGGGACTTCTGGCGCGGACGCTCCAGTGGGATCCGGACGGTCGCGACGCGGCTCGCCGGCTCGTCGGACCTGTACGCCGACGACGGGCGATCGCCGTACGCCTCGGTGAACTTCGTGACCGCACACGACGGCTTCACGCTACGGGACCTGGTGTCCTTCGAGACCAAGCACAACGAAGCCAACGGTGAGGGCAACCGCGACGGGACCGACGACAACCGGTCGCAGAACTTCGGCGTCGAGGGAGAGACCGATGACCCGGCCGTCGTGGCCCTGCGGCGGCGTACGGCGGCGAACCTGCTGGTGACCCTCTGCCTGTCCAACGGCGTCCCGATGATCACCGCCGGTGACGAGCGGGGGCGCACCCAGGGCGGCAACAACAACCCGTACGTCCAGGACAACGAGGTCTCGTGGGTCGACTGGCGGCCCGACGACGCGTGGCTCGACGTCTACGAGCTCGCCAAGGCCGCGCTGCGGCTCCGGCGCGAGCACCCGGCGCTGCGGCAGCGGCACTGGTTCGAGGGGCGACCGACGATCGAGGGCGGCCGCAAGGACCTCATGTGGGTGCACCCCGAGGGTCGGGAGATGACCGGTGACGACTGGGCCGACAACGAGCTGAGCGTCGTCGGGATGCTGGTGACCGGCTCGCCCCTGCGCTCGCCGGGGCCGCGGGGCGAGCAGCAGTGGGACAGCTCGTTCCTGATCTGGCTGAACGCCGAGGCCGACCCGGTGAAGGTGACGATGCCCACCGACGACTCCGTCCGCGACGGGGAGGTCGTCATCTCGACCTGTCCCGAGCACCCGCCCGGGACCGGCGTCTCCCCCGGCGAGTCCATGACCCTGGACGGTCGCACCGTGGTCGTCGTACGCGGTGCCTGACCCGCCCACGTGGGCGTCAGGGGAGGGCGACCAGGCCCATCTCGGAGACGGAGGAGAGGACGCTGTGGCGGGGGACGATGCGCACGGTGTAGCCGAACGCCCCACCGCGCTTGAGCTGGACCTCGCCGTCGAAGCGGTACCGACCCCCGTCGTAGCTGTTGGTCAGCTCGAGGCGGGTGACGGAGGAGTTCACCAGGTCGTCCTCGCCGTCGATGACGCCGTGCAACACCTCGACCGCCACGTCGTCGGGCGTCAGCGACCCGAGTGCGACGAACGCGCGGACCGTCAGCACGGACCCGACCTCGGGGTTGTCGCCGACACCGTGGCTCTCGACGTGCTCGACGCGTACGTCGCCCCAGCCGGCGCGCACCTGCCTCTTCCAGGAGGCGAGCTCGGTGGCGCCCTTGTAGTCGGAGTTCAGCGCCCGACCGGTCACGGCGGCCGGGGTGTAGAGCTGGCGGACGTAGTCGCGGACCATCCGGGTGGCGAGCACCTTCGGGCCGAGCGACTTCAGGGTGTGACGCACCATCTCGATCCAGCGCGCGGGCACGCCGTCGTGGTCGACGTCGTAGAAGCGCGGCGCCACGTCCTTCTCGATCAGGTCGTAGAGGGCGTTGGCCTCGAGGTCGTCGCGACGGTCGACGTCGTCGACGCCGTCGGCGGACGGGATCGCCCAGCCGTTGGAGCCGTCGTACCACTCGTCCCACCAGCCGTCGAGGATCGACAGGTTGAGGCCGCCGTTGAGCGCCGCCTTCATCCCCGACGTGCCGCAGGCCTCGTAGGGCCGCAGGGGGTTGTTCAGCCAGACGTCGCAGCCGGGGTACAGCGGCTGGGCCATCGCAATGTCGTAGTTGGGCAGGAACACGATGCGGTGGCGCACCTCGGGGTCGTCGGCGAACCGCACGAGCTCCTGGATGAGCCGCTTGCCACCGTCATCGGCGGGGTGCGACTTGCCGGCGATGATCAGCTGCACCGGCCGCTCCGGGTGGAGCAGCAGCCGCTTGAGCCGTTCGGGGTCGCGCAGCATCAGCGTCAGCCGCTTGTACGACGGGACGCGACGCGCGAAGCCGATCGTCAGCACGTCTGGGTCGAGCGCCTCCTCGACCCAGGTGCACTCGGCGGCCGGGTAGCCGCGCTTGAGACTCGACTTCATCAGCCGCTGCCGCGCGTCCTGCACGAGCCGCTCGCGCAGCATGCGCTTGACCGCCCAGATGTCGGCTGACGGCGTCTGGTCGACCGCGTCCCAGAAGGAGTCGACCGCGTCGGCGTCGCCGTTCGCACCGTGACGCGCGGCGAGGTCGAACACCTCGCGCCCGACCCAGGTGGGTGCGTGCACGCCGTTGGTGATCGACGTGATCGGCACCTCGGCCTCGTCGAACGCCGGCCAGAGGCCGTGGAACATCTCGCGGCTGACGTGACCGTGCAGCCGGGAGACTCCGTTGGCGCGCTGGGCCAGCCGGAAGCCCATCACTGCCATGTTGAAGACCGTCGGATCTCCCCCGGCATAGTCCTCCGCACCCAGGGCCAGGACCCGCTCGAGGGGTACGCCGGCCAGCGGGCCCGCCGTACCGAAGTACTGCTCGATCAGCTCACGCGAGAAGCGGTCGATGCCGGCCGGCACCGGAGTGTGCGTCGTGAACACCGTCGACGCGCGCGACACCTCGAGGGCGGTGGCGAAGTCCAGCTGGGGCCCGCCCTCCTCGACCGTCAGCTCGCGGATGCGCTCGAGGCCCAGGAACCCCGCGTGGCCCTCGTTGGTGTGGAACACCTCGGGCTCCGGGGCACCGGTGATCTGCGCGTGGACGCGCAGGGCCCGGACGCCGCCGATGCCCAGGAGGATCTCCTGGCGCAGGCGATGCTCGGAGGTGCCGCCGTAGAGCCGGTCGGTGACCTCGCGGTAGTGGTCCGGGTTGCCCTCGACGTCCGAGTCGAGGAGCAGCAGGGGGACCCGGCCGACCTGGGCGACCCAGATCTTCGCCAGCAGCTCGGGGCCGTCCGGCAGGGCGATCGAGATCGTCACCCGGGCGCCGTTCTCGTCGCGGAGCACCGAGATCGGCAGCTCGTCGGGGTCCAGCACGGGATAGGTCTCCAGCTGCCAGCCCTCACGTGAGAGCGACTGCTTGAAGTAGCCGGCGTGATAGAGCAGGCCCACGCCGACCAGCGGTACGCCGAGGTCGCTGGCGGCCTTGAGGTGGTCGCCGGCCAGGATCCCGAGGCCGCCGCTGTACTGCGGCAGGACGGCGGTGATACCGAACTCCGGCGAGAAGTAGGCGATGCGCGTCGGCGCCTCGTCGCCGGCCTTGCGGCCGTACCAGCGCTCGCCGCCGAGGTAGGCGTCGAGGTCGACCTTCACCGCGCCGAGGCGGTCCAGGAAGCCCTGGTCGGCGGCCAGCTGCTCGAGCCGCTCGGGGTCGACCGCACCCAGGAGCTTGACCGGGTCGTGTTTGGTCGACGCCCAGATCGCCGGGTCGACCTCGGCGAACACGTCCTGGGTCGGCGGGTGCCAGGACCACCGCAGGTTGCCGGCGAGATCGCCGAGCGCGGACAGCGCCGGCGGCAGGACGGGACGGACGGTGAATCGACGGATCGCACGCACCCGCTGACGGTAGCCGAGGTTGACTTGATCGTTCCAATTATTGGGTACGACGGGTGTGCCGCCGCGGGTCCTTGCCCTCCAGGGCTCGCCCGACGGAGGGTCCGGGCAGGCTCCACCGGCGGGCCGGTCGACCCGCGCGACCGCCGGAGGGCGCGGCTTGCATGCCGCGATCAGGAACGGAAGGGTGGCAAGCATGGTCGGTCGCATCCCCGTCATGGACGTCATGCCCGTGGTCGACCTGGGCCGGCTCCCGGCGAAGGCGACCGCGGGCGAGTCCCTGCCCGTCACGGCGACGGTGTTCCGCGAGGGTCACGACAAGCTCGGCGCGGAGGTCGTGCTGGTCGCCCCCGACGGCACCCGGCGCGCACCGGTCCGGATGACGGGGTACGCCGAGGTCCCCGACCGCTACCGGGCCTGGGTGACGCCCGACGTCGAGGGTGCATGGACCTTCGAGGTGCACGCCTGGTCCGACCCGATCGCGACCTGGGAGCACGACGCCGGCCTGAAGATCCCCGCCGGTGTCGACGTGGAGCTGATGTTCAGCGAGGGCCGTCTGCTGCTCGACGAGGTGGCCGCCGCCGGCGGTCTCGACCAGCACGAGCAGGACGTGGTCGCCGGTGCGGCCGCGGCAGCGCGCGACACCTCGCGACCCGTCGAGGCGCGGCTCGCGGCGCTACAGGCCCCCGAGCTGGTGGCGGTGCTCGCCGAGCACCCGATCCGCCGGCTGGTCACGGTCGAGGGCCCCTACCCGCTGTACGCCGACCGCCCCCGGGCCCTGTTCAGCAGCTGGTACGAGTTCTTCCCGCGGTCCGAGGGCGCGACGTACGACGAGGAGACCGGCCGAGTGGTCAGCGGCACCTTGCAGACCGCGGCCGAGCGGCTCGAGGCCGTGGCCGGCATGGGGTTCGACGTGATCTACCTGCCGCCCATCCACCCGATCGGCGAGGTCAACCGCAAGGGACCCAACAACACCCTCGACCCCGGCCCCGACGACCCCGGCTCCCCCTGGGCCATCGGCAGCAAGGACGGCGGTCACGACGCGATCCACCCCGACCTCGGTTCGTTCGCCGACCTCGACGCGTTCGTCGAGCGCGCACACTCCCTCGGCCTGGAGGTCGCGCTCGACCTCGCCCTCCAGTGCGCGCCCGACCATCCGTGGGTCACCGAGCACCCGGAGTGGTTCACCACCCAGGCCGACGGCACGATCGCCTTCGCCGAGAACCCGCCGAAGAAGTACCAGGACATCTACCCGCTGAACTTCGACAACGACCCCAAGGGCATCTGCAAAGAGGTGCTGCGGATCGTCCGACTGTGGATGTCGCACGGCGTACGGATCTTCCGGGTCGACAACCCCCACACCAAGCCGCTCGCGTTCTGGGAGTGGCTGCTGCGCGAGATCCGGCGTACCGACCCCGACGTGCTGTTCCTGGCGGAGGCCTTCACGCGCCCGGCGATGATGGCCGGCCTGGGCGCGATCGGCTTCCACCAGAGCTACACCTACTTCACCTGGCGCACCGCTCGCTGGGAGATCGAGGAGTACCTCCGCGAGGTCTCGAGCAGGACCGACCACCTCATGCGGCCCAACTTCTTCGTCAACACTCCCGACATCCTGCACGCGTCGCTGCAGTACGGCGGCCCGGCGGCCTTTAAGATCCGTGCGATGCTGGCGGCGACCGGGTCGCCGAGCTGGGGCGTGTACGCCGGGTACGAGCTGTTCGAGCACGTCGCGGTGCGGCCGGGCAGCGAGGAGTACCTCGACTCGGAGAAGTACCAGATCCGCGTGCGCGACTGGGCCGGTGCCGAGAAGGAGGAGCGCACCCTCGCGCCGTACCTCACCATGCTCAACGAGGTACGCCGCGCCCACCCGGCGCTGCAGCAGCTGCGCCACCTGGTGGTCCACTCCAGCGACGACGAGAACGTGCTGGTGTTCAGCAAGCAGGCCGGTCCGGTCGTCCCGGCGGGCTCGACCGACGGCGGCGCGGGTGACGACCTCGTGATCGTGGTGATCAACCTCGACCCCCATGCCGCGCGCGAGACCCTGGTCCACCTCGATCTGCCCGCGTTGGGCCTCGACTGGCACGACAGCCTCGCCGTCCACGACGAGGTCACCGGGCAGGACTGGCACTGGGGCCAGCACAACTACGTCCGGCTCGACCCGGGCACCGAGCCGGCCCATCTGCTGACCGTGCGGAGGACCGCATGAGCGGCGGCGCGGAGCGCGTGGTCCCGACGGGCTCGACCGACGAGGGGTCGACCGGGGCCGAGACGAGGGTGCTGGCGCCGATCGAGGGGCCGCCCGACTGGTACAGGACCGCGGTCTTCTACGAGGTGCTGGTGCGGTCCTTCCGTGACTCGAACGGCGACGGCGTCGGCGACTTCCGCGGCGTCATCGAGAAGCTCGACTACCTCAAGTGGCTCGGGGTCGACTGCCTGTGGGTGCCGCCGTTCTACACCTCCCCGCTGCGCGACGGCGGCTACGACGTGGCCGACTACACCTCGATCCTCCCCGAGTGCGGCACGGTCGACGACTTCCGCGACTTCGTCGCCGCGGCGCACGAGCGCGGCATGCGGGTGATCATCGACTTCGTCATGAACCACACGAGCGACGCCCACCCGTGGTTCCAGGCCTCGCGCAGCGACCCGGACGGGCCCTTCGGTGACTTCTACGTCTGGTCCGACACCGACGAGGAGTACGCCGACGCGCGGATCATCTTCGTCGACACCGAGCCCTCCAACTGGACGTGGGACCCGGTTCGGCAGCAGTACTTCTGGCACCGGTTCTTCTCACATCAGCCCGACCTCAACTTCGACAACCCGAAGGTCCACCAGGCGATGCTCGAGGCGATGTCGTTCTGGCTCGACATGGGCCTGGACGGCTTCCGACTGGACGCCGTGCCCTATCTCTACGAGCGTCCCGGCACCAACGGCGAGAACCTGCCCGAGACACACGAGTTCCTGCGGCTGGTGCGCCGGTTCATCGACGAGAACTACCCCGGCCGGGTCCTGCTGGCCGAGGCCAACCAGTGGCCGTCGGACGTCGTCGACTACTTCGGCGGCAAGCGCGACGAGACGACGGGCGAGTTCGTCGGCGACGGCGACGAGTGCCACATGTGCTTCCACTTCCCGGTGATGCCGCGCATCTTCATGGCGGTGCGGCGCGAGTCGCGCTTCCCGGTCTCGGAGATCATGGAGCAGACGCCGCCGATCCCCGACAACTGCCAGTGGGGCATCTTCTTGCGCAACCACGACGAGCTCACCCTCGAGATGGTCGCCGACGAGGACCGCGACTACATGTGGGACGAGTACGCCAAGGACCCCCGCATGAAGGCCAACATCGGCATCCGCAGACGGCTGGCTCCGTTGCTCGACAACGACGTGAACCAGATGGAGCTCTTCACCGCGCTGCTGCTCTCCCTGCCCGGCAGCCCGGTGCTCTACTACGGCGACGAGATCGGGATGGGCGACAACATCTGGCTCGGCGACCGCGACGGGGTCCGCACGCCCATGCAGTGGACGCCCGACCGCAACGCCGGCTTCTCGTCGGCAACGCCCGGCAGGCTCCACCTGCCGACGATCCAGGATCCGGTCTACGGCTACCAGAGCGTCAACGTCGAGGCGCAGCTCGAGGACTCCTCGTCGCTGCTGCAGTGGACGCGCCGGATGATCCACGCCCGCCGTGGCCACCCGGCGTTCGGGCTCGGCGACTTCCTCGACCTCGGCGGCACCAACCCGTCGGTCCTGTCCTACGCCCGCGAGCACATCTCCCCCGACGGCGGCAACGACACGATCGTGTGCGTGAACAACCTCTCGCGCTTCGCCCAGCCGGTCGAGCTGGACCTGCGTCGATGGGAGGGATACGTGCCGGTCGAGCTGCTCGGCGCCGTCCCCTTCCCGGCGATCGGCGAGCTCCCGTATCTCCTCACCCTGGGTGGGTACGGGTTCTACTGGTTCCGGCTGACCACCCCACCTCAGGAGGCCACCGCCCCGTGACCGACCAGACCCACGCCCAGCCGCTCGGATCCGCCGAGCCCTCCGAGCCGGCGACCGCGACGGACGATGCCCTGCGACAGCTCGGCGAGTACCTCGAGGGTGCCCGGTGGTTCGGCGGCAAGGGCCGGGGCGTGCAGGTCGCCGGGGTGCGCCGCCTCGGCGTCATCGCCGACGAGCGCCCGCGCGTGGTCGTCGACCTGGTCGAGGTGGTCTACGACAACGCCGAGACCGACCTGTACCAGCTGCCGTTGGCGCTCTACACCGACTCCGAGCACCGGCTCGACCACGCGTTCGTGGGCTGGTGGGAGGACCCCGACGCGGGCTGGGTCCACGCATACGACGCCGTTCACGACCGCGAGGCGATGGCGGCGTACCTGCGTGCCTTCGCGTTCCCTCCGGACGGGCCGCTCGCCTTCCGGACCCGACCCGGGGTGCAGCTCGACCCGGAGGCGCCGTCGACCCCACTGAGTGCCGAGCAGTCCAACTCCTCGGTGATGTTCGGCGAGGACGCCCTGCTCAAGGCCTTCCGGCGGATCACGCCCGGCATCAACCCCGACATCGAGATCCACGACGTGCTGACCCGGGCCGGGTCCGACAACGTCGCGGCGCTGTTCGGGTGGATCGAGTGCGAGGGGACAGGGGGCGCGGGCTCGGCCGACGACGCCGGGGGGCCGCTCCAGCTGGCGATGCTGCAGCAGTTCCTGCGGACGGCCAGCGACGGGTGGGAGCTGGCTCAGGCCAGTGTCCGCAACCTCCTGGCCGAGGCAGACCTGTACGCCGACGAGGTCGGCGGCGACTTCGCCGGCGAGGCCCAGCGACTCGGCGAGGCCGTGGGTCGCATCCACGCCCTGCTCGCCGAGCACTTCCCGACGTCCGAGCGCACCGCCTCCCAGCAGGGCGAGCTCGGAGCCGCGATGACCCGGCGGCTCGAGGCGGCGATCGAGGTGGTCCCGGAGCTGGCCGACCACGCGCCGGCGCTTCGTGACCTGTTCGCAGCCGTGGGATCGGTCGGCTCGGCAAGAGTGCAGCGGGTGCACGGCGACCTCCACCTCGGCCAGACCCTGCGGACGGCGAAGGGCTGGAAGATCGTCGACTTCGAAGGTGAGCCGGTCAAGCCACTGCAGGAGCGCGTCCTCCCCGACTCGCCCTGGCGCGACGTCGCCGGGATGCTGAGGTCCTTCGACTACGCCCCGCGGGTAGCCGCCATGACCGCAGCCACGACCGGAGACGAGGGCGTCGAGCAGCGCGCCTACCGCGCGGCGGAATGGTCGGCGCGCAACCAGGCGGCGTTCCTCGAGGCGTACGCCGGCCGCGACCTGACCTCCGACGAGCACACCCTGCTGGCGGCGTACGTCGCCGACAAGGCCGTCTACGAATGCGTCTACGAGGCGCGCAACCGGCCCAGCTGGCTGCCGATCCCGATGGCGGCCCTGCGCAGCGAGGCCGCGGGGTCCTCGCCTCCGAGGACGTCGACCGCCGACGCGGAGGGAGCACGATGAGGCAGGTCCCCAGGGCCGAGATCGAGCAGCTGACCGCCGGCGAGCACGGGCAGCCCCACGCGGTGCTGGGACCGCACCCGGACGCCGAGACCGTGACGTTCCGGGCGTTCAAGCCCCTCGCGCGGACGGTGACGGTGGTGACCCACGAGGGCGTCCGGGTGCCGCTGGAGCACGAGCACGAGGGCGTGTGGGTGGGCGTACTGGCCGGTGACGGCTCGGCGGACGTGCCGGACTACCGGCTCGAGGTGGACTACGGCGAGGGCGCGATCACCGTCGACGACCCCTACCGCTTCCTCCCGACCCTGGGCGAGATGGACCTGCACCTGGTCAACGAGGGCCGGCACGAGCTGTTGTGGACCGTCCTCGGTGCGCGCGTCCACCACTACGCGTCCGCGACCGGGGACGTGTCGGGCACCTCGTTCGCCGTGTGGGCGCCCAGCGCACGCGGCGTACGGCTCGAGGGCGACTTCAACCGCTGGGACGGGCGCGAGCACCCGATGCGCCAGCTCGGCGAGTCCGGCGTGTGGGAGCTCTTCGTGCCGGGCGTCGGGAACGGCGCCGGCTACAAGTACGTCGTGCTCGGCGCCGACGGCGACTGGCGCGAGAAGGCCGACCCGATGGCCTCCTGGGCGGAGTCTCCGCCGGCGACGTCGAGTCGCGTCTTCGAGTCGAGCCATCAGTGGGCAGACGACGCGTGGATGCGAGCGCGCCCCGACCGACAGCCGGTCTCGAGGCCGATGTCGGCCTACGAGGTCCACCTCGGGTCGTGGCGCAAACGACACGGAAGCGTGTTGACCTGGGACCAGCTGGTCGACGAGCTGGTGCCCTACGTCGCCGACCTCGGCTTCAGCCATGTCGAGCTGATGCCGGTCATGCAGCACCCGTTCGGCGGCTCGTGGGGCTATCACGTGACCTCGTACTTCGCCCCCGACGCGCGCTTCGGCGACCCGGACGGGTTCCGCAGACTCGTCGACGCCTTCCACCAGGCCGGGATCGGGGTCCTGCTCGACTGGGTGCCGGGACACTTCGCCACCGACGGCTGGGCGCTGGCCCGCTTCGACGGCACACCGCTCTACGAGGACCCGAACCCACAACGCGGCTGGCACAAGGAGTGGGGCTCCCACATCTTCAACTTCGGACGCCGGGAGGTGCGCAACTTCCTGTACGCCAACGCCCTGTACTGGCTCGAGGAGTTCCACGCCGACGGCCTGCGGGTCGACGGGGTCGCCTCGATGCTCTACCTGGACTACGCGCGACCCGCGGGCGAGTGGAGCCCGAACAAGTACGGCGGCAACGAGAACCTCGAGGCCGTGCAGTT
>JAICHQ010000066.1 GCA_025924815.1 Nocardioides sp. | reverse complement strand
GGAATGCCTGGAAAGCGTAAGGGCCCGCCTGGCGGGGCGGCACGTCCGGCCCGGCAGACCAACCGGGGAATGCCTGGAAAGCGTAAGGGCCCGCCTGGCGGGGCGGCACGTCCGGCCCGGCAGACCAACCGGGGAATGCCTGGAAAGCGTAAGGGCCCGCCTGGCGGGGCGGCACGTCCGGCCCGGCAGACCAACCGGGGAAGGCCTGGAAAGCGTAAGGGTCCGCCTGGCGGGGCGGCACGTCCGGCCCGGCAGCCGTCAACGAGGCGAGTTCCCCGACGAGTCGTGGGCGAGCCAGGCGAGGGCGGCGACGACCAGGGCACTGGTGCCGGTGTCGAGGGTCGGCTGCAGGACGGGTGCGAACGTGGCGGAGTGGTTGACCGGGATGTCCTGGGCGACGCGCCCGGCGGCGCGGGCACGCTCGTAGGTGTCGGGGTCGATCCCGCCGATCCCCCAGTAGGTGTAGGGGATCCCGAGCGCGCGGGGGATGTCGGAGAAGTCCTCACTCGCGGTCTGGAGCGGCAGCTCCTGAGCGTCGTCGCCGAAGTGCCGGGCGAACGCGGTGGCAACCTGCTCGGTCACCGCGGGATCGTTCTCGGTGAGGGGGAAGCGGTCGAACAGCTCGAACTCGGGTGGTCGGGGGCTGCCCGAGGCTTCGCACTCGGCGGTCACGATGCGCCGGATGGCCCCCAGGATCGCCGTCCGCGTCTGCTCGTGATAGCTGCGCACGTTCAGCGCGATCACGGCGTGGTCCGGGATGACGTTGCTCTTGGTGCCCGCCTGGACGCTGCCGACCGTCAGGACGGCGGGCTCGCCGGGCTGGAGTTCACGCGACACGACGGTCTGGAGGCGGACCACGATCATCGCGGCCAGCACCACGGGGTCGACGGCAGCCTGCGGCATCGACCCGTGCGCACCGCGGCCGTGGACGACGATGCGCATGCTGTCGGCCGCGGACAAGGTGGGCCCGACCCGGGTGGCGACCCGACCGGCCGGGAACGGCAGCACGTGCTGGCACAGCGCCGCCGCCGGCGTGCCGACCATCGCGGCGAGACCGTCGGCGAGCATCCCCTGGGCACCGTCCGCGACCTCCTCTGCGGGCTGGAAGACCGCGACCACGGTGCCGCTCCAGGAGTCGGGCGCCCCGGCCAGCAGCGCGACGGCTCCGAGCAGACACGTGACGTGTACGTCGTGACCGCAGGCGTGCATGACCGGCACCTCGGCCCCGTCCGCGTCGGTCGCGGTGACGGTGCTCGCATACGGCACGCCGCTCGCCTCCCGGACCGGGAGCGCGTCCATGTCGGCACGCATCAGCACCGTCGGCCCGACGCCGCGGTGGAGCACGCCGACCACGCCGGTGCCGCCCACGTGCTCGTGGACCTCGCAGCCTGCCTCACGCAACCGGGAGGCCACCTCGCCTGCCGTCCGGACCTCCTGGTGCGACAGCTCCGGATGGGCGTGCAGGTCGCGGTAGAGCTCCTCCTGCCAGGACCTGACCGAGGCCAGGTTGTCCAGGACCCGTGTCACGTCGTCACTGGTCATCGGCGTCCCTCCGTTCCGCGGGGCGCACCCCTCATGGTTCGTCCCAGTCGTGGCGCTCCCCGGGTGGCCTGGGAGCGTCGAGGTGGTAGCGGACCCCCAGCATGCGGATCCCGAAGCAGAGCAGGGCCGCCGCTAGTGCGGCGGGCAGGCCGTACACACCCGTCCGGTCAGCGACGACCACGACCGTGGCCGCGAGCAGGGCCGGGATCGCGTACAGCTCGCTGCGCAGCACCACCGGCACGCGTCCGGTCAATACGTCGCGCAGGGTGCCGCCACCGACCGCGGTGATGGCGCCGAGGATCACGGCCTGGCCGGTGCCGACCCCGAAGTCGAGCGCCTTGCTGGCGCCGGTGACGGCGAACAGGCTCAGCCCGGCGGCGTCCAGCACGAGGATCGGGCGCGACAACCGGGTGAGCCGCCACCCGAAGACGAACGCGATCAGGCTTCCGGCGGCCGCGACCACCAGGTAGCGCCAGTCGCTGAAGGTCGCCGGCGGCAGCGCGTCGATGAAGACGTCACGGATGATCCCGCCGCCCAGGGCGGTGACCATGCCCAGCGTGAGCACCCCGACGACATCGAGCCTAGCGACCCGGATCGCGGACAGCGCGCCGTTCAGGGCGAAGGCGAAGGTTCCGCCCAGGTCCAGAGCCAGCAGGAGCGGCGACTCGGTGGTCACCGGACATGTCTACCCCCATCGGAGCACTCCGCCGCGGCGCCGCGAGGAGGGGTTGCGGAGCGGCCGGGGAGGATCAACCTCCCGGACGATGGCAGCACCCCCCGTGACGAGGGATACGTTGGTCCGCATGGCGACCGACCTGACCGTGATCGTGCTGGCGGCGGGTGGCGGCACCCGGATGAGATCGAAGACGGCCAAGGTCCTCCACGAGATCGGCGGGCGCAGCATGGTCGGCCATGTGCTGGCCGCGGTGGCAGCCCTCGAGCCCACCCGCGTCGTGGCCGTCGTCGGTCATCAGCGCGATCAGGTGGGTCCGCACATCCAGTCCCTGCTCCCCACCGTCGTGCTCGCCGTGCAGGACGACCAGCAGGGCACCGGGGACGCGGTACGGATCGCCGTCGACGCGGCCGGTACGACGTCCGGCACGGTGCTGGTGGCCGCCGGCGATACCCCCCTGCTGCGTGGGGAGAGCCTGCGCGACTTCGCCCAGGAGCACGAGGCGGCGCAGTGCGCGGTCAGTGTGCTCAGCGGTGTGGTCGACGAGCCGTTCGGCTACGGCCGGATCGTCCGCAACGACGAGGGGGACGTCGAGGCGATCGTCGAGGAGAAGGACGCCACCGTCGACCAGCGCGACATCCACGAGATCAGCTCGGGGATTCTGGCCTTCGACGCGGAGTTCCTCAGCGAGGCGCTGCCCCGGATCGGCAACGACAACGCCAAGGGTGAGTACTACCTCACCGACACCGTCGGCCTCGCCCGCGACGCCGGGCTGACGGTCGGCGCGTTCCCCATCGACGACTGGATGCAGACCGAGGGCGCCAACGACAGGGTCCAGCTGGCCCACCTCGGCCGCGAGCTCAACCGGCGGATCGTCGAGCAGTGGATGCGTGAGGGCGTCACGGTCATGGATCCGGCGACGACCTGGGTCGAGGCCGACGTCAGGCTCGCCCCCGACGTGATCCTGCTCCCGCACACGCACCTGCTCGGCGCGACCGTCGTGGGAGAGGACGCCGTGATCGGTCCGGACACGAGCCTGAAGGACTGCGAGGTCGGCGTCGGGGCCCGCGTCGTGAGGTCGCATGCAGAGCTCGCCGTCGTCGGCGACGGCGCCCTCGTCGGCCCGTACGCCTATCTGCGCCCGGGTACCGAGCTCGGCAGCAGCGGCAAGATCGGCGCCTTCGTGGAGACCAAGAACGCCCGGATCGGGGCGGGCGCCAAGGTGCCGCACCTGTCGTACGTCGGCGACGCGGACATCGGCGAGGGCACCAACATCGGCGCCGGCACGATCTTCGCCAACTACGACGGCGTCGCCAAGCACCACACCACCGTCGGGAAGGGCGCCAAGACCGGCGCCAACAACACCTTCGTGGCCCCCGTCACCATCGGCGACGGGGCGATGACCGGCGGCGGGACCGTCGTACGCCGTGACGTGCCGCCGGGCAACCTGGCGGTGTCCGGTGGTCCCCAGCGCAACCTCGACCGACGCACCCCGCGGGAGTCCGGGTCGACCTCGATGGGGGAACCGGCCGCGGATGAGGGAGAATCCGGAGGGTGAGCTCGAAGACCAAGCGGACCACCAAGAAGCACCTGATGGTCTTCTCCGGGCGGGCTCATCCCGAGCTGGCCCTGGAGGTCGCGGCCGGTCTCGACATCGAGCTGGTGCCGACCCAGGCCTACGAGTTCGCCAACTCCGAGACTTACGTCCGCTACGAGGAGTCGGTGCGCGGCTCCGACGCCTTCGTGATCCAGAGCCACACCGCTCCCATCAACGAGTGGCTGATGGAGCACTTGATCATGGTCGACGCCCTCAAGCGCGCCAGCGCCAAGCGGATCACCGTCGTGATGCCGTTCTACGGCTACGCGCGCCAGGACAAGAAGCACCGCGGCCGCGAGCCGATCTCGGCGCGCCTGGTGGCCGACATGTTCAAGACCGCCGGCGCCCACCGGCTGATCACCGTCGACCTGCACGCCGACCAGATCCAGGGGTTCTTCGACGGACCGGTCGACCACCTGTTCGCCCAGCCGATCCTCGCGACGTACGTCAAGGAGAGGTACGGCGACCAGGACCTCGCCGTGGTCAGCCCGGACGCCGGCCGGATCAAGGTGGCGGAGCGCTGGTCCTCCCGGTTGCGTGCGCCGCTGGCCTTCATCCACAAGACACACCGCACCGACCGTCCGAACGAGACGGTGGCCAACCGGGTCGTCGGTGAGGTCAGTGGCCGCATCTGCGTGCTGGTCGACGACATGATCGACACCGGCGGCACGATCCTCAACGCCGCCGAGGCGCTCACCCGCGAGGGCGCTGCCGGCGTGGTGATCGCCGCGACCCACCCGATCCTCTCCGGAGACGCCGTCGACCGCCTCAAGAACAGCGCCGTCACCGAGATCGTGGTCAGCAACACGCTGCCGATCCCCGACGAGAAGCGGTTCGACAAGCTGACCTGTCTGTCGATCGCACCCTTGCTGTCGCGGGCCATCAAGGAGGTCTTCGAGGACGGCTCGGTGACCAAGATGTTCGACGGACAGGCCTGAGGTCTCGACGAGCCCGACCGACGACGGCCTCAGCCGGCTCGCCGCACGCGCAACGTCACGCCCAGGTCGTCGAAGGTGTCGTCCCACGAGCGGCGGAGCACCGTGTTGTCGAGGGTCGCGGCCGCCCGGGCGAGCGCCTCGCGGTAGGACTCGAGCCGGGGCAGCGCCATCGGGAAGCGCGGGGTCGCCTGGCCGACGTCCAGGGAGAACGCCTGGCCCCGGCCGGCGATCGCCGGTGCCTCCTCGAGGTACCGGTCCAGGTACGGCGCGGTGAGGTCCTCCTGCCCGGGAGTCCACAGCCCGAAGACCAGGGCGCCGAAGTCCCGGTTGGAGATGCCGGGGTCGTGCAGCTTGGCCCAGGCATCGGCCTTGGCCGCCGCGTCCGGACGGCTCGCCCGGGCGGCGAGCGCCGACTCGCGCCCGTTGGCCGAGCGGTCGTCGGCCGACTCGCGGTCGACGAGGCCGTCGTCCGCCGCGCCGAGCACGACCAGCCGCCGTACGACCATCCACCGGGTGTCGCGATCGACGGCCAGGCCGGGGCGGGCCTGCCCGGATGCGAGCCAGCGGCGGAGCAGGTCGACGTCGTGGGTGGTCGCGGCGATCCGCCGCATCGCCGCCAGCCCGCGGCCCTCGTCGCCCGCGTCCAGCGCCTCCTGGGCCACCGAGGACACCGAGCGCTCGGCGGCCGCGAGGGCCTCCGGCGCCGTCCACTGCGCCAGCACCTGGCGGACCAGCCGCCGCGACACCGAGTCGAAGACCACGGGATCGGTCTCCTGGCCGAGATGACGCTCGGCCACGTCGAGGTACTCGCGCACCGGGACGAGGCCGTTGCGGAGCCGGGTGATCGCGTTGGTCCAGGTCACGGCCCGCAGCAGCGGGTCGGGCAGGAGGCCGAGGTCGTCGACGGCGGCCCGCCACGACAGGTCGTCGAGGAGTACGGCGGCGTACGCCTCGTCGTGTGCGTTGGGGATGACCGGCGCCCCGGCGTACTCGGGCAGCCGGACGGGCGTCGCGCCGAGGTCGACCAGCCGGCTGTCGCGGACGGTGGCGCCCTCGAGCGCCGCGACCGTGAACCGGTGCGGCCGGGAGCCGTCGCGCTCCAGCACCGGCACGTCGCCGTCACGGGTCACCCGGACGGTGTCGAAGCCGGTGGTGCGCAGGTAGGCCTCGGCCCAGCTCCGGACGTCCCGATCGGTGACCGAGTCGAGGGCCTCGAGGTAGTCGGCCAGGTCGGCGTTGCCGAAGCGGTGGCGGGTCAGGTAGACGTTCGTGCCCGCCACGAAGGTGTCCCAGCCCAGCCAGGTGACCAGCTGGTGCAGCACCGAGGCGCCCTTGGCGTAGGTGATCATGTCGAAGTTGGTGAACGCCGTGTCGACGTCGACCAGGTGCTCGGCGTCCTCGGCGATGGGATGGGTCGAGCGACGGTGGTCGGCGGCGTACCCCGTGGGCTTGCGGTTGAGCGTGAAGTCGGGCCACGAGCCCAGGACCCCCGCCTCGTGGGCCACGTGGTAGCCCATGAAGTCGGCGAACGACTCGTTCAGCCAGGTGTCCTGCCACCACTTCATGGTCACCAGGTCGCCGAACCACATGTGCGCCATCTCGTGGGCGATCACCGTCGAGCGGTCGACGATCTCGCCGGCGTCCGGGTCGTTGCGCGGCACGTACTCGTCGCGGAAGGTCACGCAGCCGGGCGTCTCGAGCGCTCCCCAGTTGTGGCCGGGCTGCATCACCTGGTCGTAGGAGTCGAACGGGTAGGGCTCGTCGAAGGCGTCGGTGTAGAAGTCGAAGCAGGACTCGGTGACCCGCCGCATGTCCTCGAAGTCGCGGTCGAGCTCGGCGCCCAGCGAACGACGGATGTGCCAGCCGAAGGGCAGGCCCGCGTGCTCCCACGTGCGGGAGTGCCAGGGGCCGGCGCAGACCACGAACAGGTACGTCGAGATCGGCGGCGTGGTCGTGAACGTGCGGACCGTGCCCTCGCGGGCTGACTCGCGGCCGTTGGCCACCACGGTCCAGTCCTTCGGGGCCGTCACCCCGAGGGTGATCGGCGCCTTGAGGTCGGGCTGGTCGAAGCAGGGGAAGACGCGGTGGGCGACGTCCATGCCGAGCAGGGCCGACACGTACCTCTCGTCGTCGGCCGGGTCGACGAACACGTGCATGCCGTCTCCGTCGTTGACGTAGGGGATGCGCGCCTCGACGACCACCTCGTTGCGGGGCTCGAGGTCGTGCAGGGTGATCCGCAGACCGTCGTACGCCGGCGCCTCGACCGGCGCATCGTTCACCGTGACCCGCAGCTGCTCGGCCCTGGCCAGCTCGAGGAACGTGGTGGCGCGCGGGTCGGCCAGCGAGAACGTGATGACGGTCCGGCAGCCGAAGGTCTCCCGGGGGGTCAGGTCCAGGTCGATCCGGTAGGAGACCTGGGAGACCTGGGCGGCCCGAGCGCGGGCTTCGTCGTAGGTGAGGGACACGTCAATGCACCCTAGGCGACCGCCGTGCCGCGCGACCACGGGCCACGTTTCGACCGTCCAGGACACCACGGTGGTCTGCCGATTCGGCGTGCGGGGCGCGGGTGTCTAGACTTCGACGGTTGCCTCGGCGAGGGACCCGTTGCGGGTGTCCGTGATCGACTGGGCCCGGCGGTCCCCGCCGTGCGACCGGTCGCGCGGCGGTCCTCGTCCGGGCCCGAGACCACGAGCACGACGTACGAGGAGAGACCTGATGGCCGAGAAGATCACCGCCGAGAAGCGCACCGAGTTCGGCAAGGGCGCCGCCCGCCGCATCCGGCGTGAGCACAAGATCCCTGCCGTCGTCTACGGACACGGGAACGACCCGATCCACCTGAGCCTGCCCGGTCACGACACGATGATGGCGCTCAAGCACGGCGGCTCGAACGCCCTGCTCGAGCTCGACATCGAGGGCGACACCCAGCTGGCCCTGACCAAGCAGGTGCAGGTCGACCCGATCCGCCGCGTCCTCGAGCACATCGACTTCGTGGCCGTGCGCCGCGGCGAGAAGGTCACCGTCGACGTCCGGATCCACCTGGTCGGCGACGCGGCCTCGGAGACCCTCGTGGTGGCCGAGAGCACGATCCAGGTCGAGGCCGAGGCCACGCACATCCCGGAGAACATCGAGGTCTCGATCGAGGGCGCGGCCGTCGGCACGCAGATCCACGCCTCCGACCTGCAGCTCCCGGACGGTACGACGTTGCTCACCGACGCCGACGCGCTGATCGTCAACGTGACCCAGCAGCAGACCGCCGAGCAGCTCGAGTCCGAGTTGGCCGAGGCCGAGGCCGACGCCGGCATCGTGCACGAGGAGGGCGACGAGGCCGCTGCCGCTGCCGAGGGCGAGTCCGCCGACGGCGAGGCCGCCCAGGCCGCGGACGAGTCCGGCGAGGGCGACTCCGCCGAGTGAGGCTCCGCCACCTCCTGGGCCGGCTGCGACGCGGCTCGGCCCGGGCAGGTGCGTCCTCCCGCACCGGAGAGGGAGAGGTGGGTGACATGGCGGGCGAGCCAGGAGAGGTCTGGCTCGTGGCCGGGCTGGGGAACCCCGGGCCGTCGTACGCCGGCCACCGGCACAACGTCGGCTACCTGGTCACCGCGGAGCTCGCCGACCGGTTGGGCGCGCGCTTCCGCGCCCACAAGTCGGGTCGGGCCGAGGTGGTCGAGGGACGCCTGAGCCCGCCGGGGTCGCCCGGTCCGCGCGTGGTCCTGGCGCGATCCCGGGCCTACATGAACGAGTCGGGAGGCGCTCTCAAGCAGCTCGCCACCTTCTACAAGGTCCCCCCCGAGCGCATCGTCGCGATCCACGACGAGCTGGACATCCCGTTCGACACCCTTCGGGTCAAGCTCGGCGGAGGTGACAACGGGCACAACGGCCTTCGCTCCCTGCGGGCAGCACTGGGCACCGGCGACTTCTACCGGGTCCGCGTCGGGATCGGCCGTCCGCCCGGGCGGCAGGACGTCGCCGACTTCGTGCTGTCGGACTTCTCGACGGCCGAGCGCCGTTCGCTGCCGCTGCTGGTCGGCACCGCCGCGGATGCCGTCGAGTCGCTCCTGGTCGACGGCCTCGACCGCACCCAGGCCCGCTTCAACTCCTGACCGGCGGTCCGCGCGAGACGCCTGGCCCGCACGGGTCCTCGCCCCCTGGCCCGGACGAGCCACGAGGAATTTACACAGAGAAGCGCGTCGTGGACTGGCGCTTCGGGGGTCGGGTCGCCAGAATGGGATCGGTCGAATATCGAGTCGGGGGACTCGGCGACAATGCGTTCGGCCACGGGACGGGACCGAGGGGTCCCGATGGGGGATAGATCGTGGAGCTCGTCTCCTCGCGCATGTCGAGGACTCGTTCGGCAACGGCCGCACCGACGTGGTGCGACCGCGCGATCGTCGTACGGCCGATCGCCGTTCCTTGCGTTCCGCGCCCGACCGGCGGCTCTCCAGCCGCCGGTCGGACGAGGGACGTCACTCCCGCCCAAACCTGCCGCTGACCGCTCGGTCCGAGGCACACAGGGAACAGGAGACAGACAGATGAACAAGCCCAGCAGACGCGCAGTCGTCCGCACCGGCGTGTGGGCGGTGCCCGCCGTCGCGGTCGCCGCTTCCGCTCCGGCTTTCGCCGGCACCGGCACGCCGCCACCCGTCACCATCGACGGCGTCGGCGCCGCGTGCAAGCTGCCCGGCAACAGCACGGACGTCTACAAGGGCTACCGCATGGTCCTGACGTTCCACAACACGAGCGGCACGGCCCAGCCGATCATCGTGATGGGCTTCACGATCAGCGGTGCCACCACGACCGACTTCAGCCCGACCTCGTTCACGGTGCCGGTGGAGGACTCGACGAAGCTGTTCATCGTGCAGAGCACGACGAGCTCGCAGCGCTACGCCTCGGTCACCTACCAGGTCGACGGGCAGACCGTCACCACGACGGTCGACTTCGGCTCCTTCGCCCCGTGCAAGTGCGACCCGAAGGACGCCGACCCGTGGGACCCCGCCTCCAACTGCTCATAGCCGGCTGACCAGGGGACGTTACTGTCGGGCCCGTGACCGCGACCGAACGTCCCCTGGACTCCGACGACCACGAGCTGGCCGCCTGGCTCGCCACCACGGCGGGCGAGCGGCTGCTCGAGGTCCGCGAGTCCGGGGTGACCGGACGCGAGCTGAAGGACGCCGGTGACAGGGCCGCCCACGAGCTGTTGGTGGAGCTGTTGGCTCGCCACCGGCCGGGCGACGCGGTGCTCTCCGAGGAGGGCGCCGACGACAAGCGGCGGCTGAGCGCCTCCAGGGTCTGGATCGTGGATCCGCTCGACGGCACGCGGGAGTTCTCCGAACCCCCGCGTGACGACTGGGCGGTCCACGTCGCCCTCTGGGAGGACGGCGACCTGACCGCGGGCGCGGTGGCTCAGCCGGCTCTGCACGAGACCTACTCCACCGCGCGACCCTCCCTCGTGCCCGAGCGCTCCTCGACGCGTCCCCGGATCGCGGTCTCCCGCACCCGGCCACCGGCCTTCGTGGAGGCGCTGGCGCGCGAGATCGACGCCGATCTGGTGCCGATGGGGTCGGCCGGGGTCAAGGTGATCTCCGTGGTGCGTGACGTCACGGACGCGTATGTGCACGCGGGTGGACAGTTCGAGTGGGACAACGCCGCACCCGTGGCCGTCGCTCGGGCCGCTGGGCTGTTCTGCTCGCGCGTGGACGGCTCGGAGCTGCGATACAACCAGGAAGACGTCTCCCTTCCCGACCTGGTGGTGTGCCGGCCGGAGCTGTCCGCGCAGATCCTGGAGTTCGTACGCCGCCACGGCACCGACTGAGCGGTAGCGACCGCCGCACGCCTCTCCTCTTCCCGAGGCACCGGTCGAGCGACGTACGACGTGCAGGAACCGGAGGCCGCTCGCGGACGTCAGACCCGCATGCTGACCAGACGCCAGGTCGTGCGTGCCGTGGGAGGCCTGGGCGCTGCCGGGATCGCGGCCCCCGGCCTCGACGCGTGCACCGGCGTCGACTCGGTCGCGGACCATCCCGGCAACCACCCGATCCGGCTGGTCAAGGCGGATGTCGCGCGTAGCGCCGGGCAGCCCGCCGCCGTCGACGGCGTGGTGGCCGCCGTCCGGTCCTTCGCGACCGACCTCTGGGGCCAGGTCGGCGGATCGGAGGCGAACCTCGCGCTGTCGCCCTACTCCATCGCGGTCGCCCTGGCGATGACCGCGAACGGCGCCGCGTCGGCGACGGCCCGGCAGATGCTCGAGGTACTGCACGTCGACTCGCTGGCGGCGCACAACACCGGGATGGCGGCGCTGACCCAGGAGTTGCAGGCACTGGCCGGCCCGGTGACGCTGCGCGACGACAACCGCGGCGCGATCGCGCTTGCGACGGCCGACCAGCTGTTCGGCGACCGCTCCGTGACCTGGCACCGGGCGTTCCTCACCGTCCTCGCCAAGCAGTACGGCGCCGGGATGCTCGACGTCGACTTCCAGGGCGATGCCGAGGGAGCGCGGCGGCTCGTCAACGACTGGACCGCTCGGCAGACGCACGCCCGCATCCCCGACATCCTGCCGCAGGGGATCGTAGACGCGACCACGCGGCTGGTGCTGGTCAATGCCCTGTACTTCAGGGCGCCGTGGGACACGCCGTTCGAGAGGTCCGCGACCGGAGACGCGGCGTTCCACCGAGCCGACGGCAGCATCGTGCAGGTCCCGATGATGCGGGGGGATGCAGAGGGGTCGGCCGTCTACCTCGCCGGCCGGCACTTCACCGGCGCTCGGCTCCCGTACCGCGGCGGCAGGCTCGCGATGACCGTCGCCCTGTCGACCGCGCGTGAGGACGCCGCGGTCGCGGAGCTGCTCGGGCCGCATGCGCTCACCGAAGCGGGCGAGCCGGCGGTCTCGGTCACGATGCCGCGCTGGAGCTATCGCGTGGCCACCGATCTCGGGGAGGCCCTCGGTGCGCTCGGCATGACCGATGCCTTCGCCGCGGGGCGGGCGGACTTCTCCCGGATGACTGCCGACGAGCGCCTGCACCTCGCGTTCGTGGTGCACCAGACCTTCGTGGCGGTGGACGAGGACGGCAC
Organism: Nocardioides sp.; assembly: GCA_025924815.1. Lineage (GTDB taxonomy): Bacteria > Actinomycetota > Actinomycetes > Propionibacteriales > Nocardioidaceae > Nocardioides. The sequence goes on along the minus strand of JAICHQ010000066.1, from coordinate 6,555 downwards.
CGAGGCGGCCGCGGCGACCGCGGTCGGCATGGCCGACAGTGCCGTGGCCCGGAGCCACACCCTGGTCCTGGACCGGCCCTTCCTCTTCGTCATCCACGACACCGCACACGGGACGCCGTTGTTCGTGGGTCGAGTGGCGGATCCCTCGTGAGGAGCCCGATCGGCGACCCCAGGGACCCCCTAGTCCGGTCGGATGATTTTCGGACCTGGGGTGACCAGGGCGTGTCGATCTTCGACCCGGCCCCGGGGTATGGTGTAGAGGCCGGCCGGCGGAGTTGGGGAACTCCTAGGCGTGCGTCATCAGGGGGGTGGCGTATTCGGCCCTCGTGGCCGTCGGATGGGGGAATGTCTGCGGGGTGGAAGCGTGCTCGGTACACGCATTGGGGGGCGCGACGGAGACGGAAGCACCGACGCGGTGCTGGCCGTCGAGCGTACGACGATTGGCATGCCCATCGTCGACCGCGGTGTCTTCGACTACGAGAACAAGACGCACGAGCTGCGTGCGAGCCTGGCGGCCGTCGCGTGCGCCGTCCAAGCGCTGGAGGGCGATGCGCTGGCATTCGGGAGTGAGCAAAGGCTCCGGATCGAGCGGATGCTGCGTGCGGAGGTCGAGCGACTGCAACGACTGCTCGCACCGGCGAACGCGGGGGTCGCCTGTCCGCCCGAGGAGCTCGACCTCGACGAGGTCGTGGAGTCGGTGGTCGTGGCGCGGCGCCTGGCAGGCCAGGAGATCTCGTGGCAGCGCACGGGCCAACGCGTGCACGGGCGCCGGGACGAGGTCGTGGAGATCCTCAACATCCTGCTGACCAACGCGGCCCGCCACGCCTCCGGGTCGCCGACCCACATCGACGTCCGCCAGGACAACGACCAGGTGCGCATCATCGTCAGTGACGACGGGCCCGGCGTACCTGAGGACCTGCGCCCGGCGATCTTCGAACGCGGGACGAAGGGGCCCACCGGTGGCGACGGCATCGGTCTCTCGGTGGCCAAGGTGCTCGCTCGCGAGCTCGGGGGAAGCCTCGACCTGAAGGATCCAGAGCCGGACCAGGGCGCCGTGTTCGAGATGAAGCTGCCGTGGGGTCGGTTGGCGGGTGGACTCGTATGAGCATCAGTCGCCTGGCGGTGGTCGACGACCATCTGCTCTTCGCCGAGGCCCTGGTCGTGGCTCTGGTCAACGTGGGCTACGACGCCCGCTGTGTCGTTCCGTCCGGGAACGCGGCGACGGTCGCCACGCTCACGGCCCAGGTGCTGGAGGGCAACCCGGACGTCGTGCTGCTGGATCTCGACCTCGGCGAGGCGGGCCACGGCCTGGACCTGATCACCCGACTGACGTCCCGCTCCCACGTGGTGGTGGTGACCGGGAGCTCCGACCCGGTCCAGATCGGCGCGGCCCTCGCAGCGGGTGCCGCCACCGTGATCTCGAAGTCCTTGCCGCTCGAGCAGATCCTCCACACGTTGAGGAGGGTCCGCGACGGGCTGCCGGTGATGGCCAAGCAGGAGCGGGAACACCTGCTCGCGCGATGGCGCGAGGAGGAGGAGTTCGATCGAGATGTGAAGGCCCGGTTCGACCTGCTGACCGCCCGCGAGGCGGAGGTGCTGGGGGAGCTGATGGCCGGGCGGCAGGTCAGCGAGATCGCTCGCCGCAGCTTCGTCTCGGAGTCGACCGTGCGCACCCAGGTGAAGTCCGTGCTGGGCAAGCTGCAGGTCAGCTCTCAGCTGACGGCCGTCGGGTTGGCGCACCGCGCACGCTGGCGCGCGCCCCGAGCTCCTGGCGCCGTCGACGCAATGCGGCGTTCCGCAGATCTGCTACCGCCGCGGACGGCGTAGCCGCCACCCAGGACTCCCTAGGGGGAGCAGTGGTTCGCCGCCCGTTTCCTTCCCCCAGGGCGGGCGGCGAACTCCTCCCGTATCGCGTGGCGAAGCCAGGCGATGGCCGTCCTGCATTATCACGGATCGCCAAGCGGGCCACGCATTTCGCGAGAATTGGGTAAGCCGACGCCCTGGACCTTGCAGAAGGATGAGGGGCGGGGGACGGCACCGAGGGTGGCGGGACGCCCCTGACGTCGGGCAACCGACATCGCGCGATTGACAGCGTTCTGGGGGGACGCCGGATGAGCACACATGTAGAGCTGCGCTTGCCGAGGGTGGACGTCGGCGGCATGGTCGGTGACGTGACGGTCGACGTCGCCAGCGGCGGCACGACGCCTGAGTCGGCCGTCCAGGGATGGCGGGCAACGGTCTTCGGGCTGCGATCGGCGTCGGTGGAGAGCGGGATTCGCCTCGGCGTGGACGTGGTCGCCCTGGCGCTCACGATCGCGGTCGTCCACGCGGACCTGACGACCCACGTCCTGTGGGCAACAGTCGTCCTGGCGAGCCTGGGGGCTCTCGGCCTCTACGAGCGCCGGCTTCGGCTGTCGGCACTGGACGAGGTTCCCGCGATCCTCTTCGCCTCCGCCATCGGGCTCGTGGCGACGTCCGTGGTCCTCGACCATCTGCGGCAGGGCTTCCGCGCAGCCGTGCTGGGCGGCCTGCTCCTCATCGTCGGCCGCATGGTCGGGTACGCCGTTCTCCGTAGCTGGCGCCGGCACGGGCTCCTCCACGTGGACGCCGTCCTGATCGGCGGGGGTTCGCGCGCGGCCGACCTCGCCACGAGGATCTCCCAGCACCCGGAGACGGGTCTGCGTCTGCGCGGCGTGCTCGGTGCTCACAGCCACCGGCTGCCGGGTGCGGCGATCATCGGCGACGTGGCCGACCTGCCGCGGCTGATCGCGTCCGGCGAGGTGGACGCGGTGATCATCGGGGACGGGTCCTCGGAGGAGGAGCGGCGCGTCCTCGAGGCGCTGCGACACTGCTCCGCCGTCCGGACGGAGATCTTCGTGCTGCCGCGCCTTCCGGAGTTCTCCACCCTGCCGGTCGACCAGGTCTGGGGGGTTCCGCTCGAGAGGTTGAGACAACGGCGCTCGAGGGAGCGGATGGCGATCAAGCGGTTCGCCGACGTGACGATCGCCTCGGCGGCCCTGTTCCTCGTAGGTCCGCTCCTCGGCATCGCGGCCCTGGCCGTGCGTCTGGAGCTGGGTCCTGGAGTGATCTACCGGCAGGAGCGGGTCGGCCTGAACGGACGGCAGTTCCAGCTGCTGAAGCTGAGGTCGATGCGACCGCAGCCCGTCGGTACGTCGAGCGAGTGGGCCGCCAACGCCGACCGGACCGGGCGGGTGGGCGCGTTCATCCGTCGCTACTCCATCGACGAGCTGCCGCAGCTGGTGAACGTGATCCGTGGCGACATGAGCCTCGTCGGCCCGCGCCCCGAGCGGCCGGAGTACGTCGACAAGTTCGGCCACGAGTTCCCGTCGTACTGCTACCGGCATCGGGTGATGGTGGGTCTGACCGGGCTGGCGGCCGTGGAGGGGCTGCGCGGGGACACCTCGATCGCGGACCGTGCCTACTTCGACAACTGGTACATCGAGCACTGGTCGCTGTGGCTCGACGTCAAGATCATGGTGCGTACGGCGAGCGCTCTGCTCAACGGCACAGGACATTGAGCGAGATCCGAGGCGGATAGTCGTCGCGCGGGCTCGTCGCACCCTTCCGCAGACGTCCCCGTGGGCGCACACTGTGCGGATGGAGCCCGAGCCCGAGCTCCTCGGCGACGAGCCGGTGCGGCTGCCGCGGGAGTCGGAGCGTGACGCGCGCAGGGCCGCGACGCCACCGCGTCAGGCTCGTCGTCATCGCGGATGGTGGGCGGTGGTGGTGCTCGCGCTCGTCGCGGGCATGGTCGTCCTGTACGCCGACGGGCGCGCGCGCTCCCACGAGGCGCAGGCCGTCCGCGGGTGCGAGTCGCAGCTGCGCCACGCCTCCGACCACGCCGACTACTGGATGGGCCTGACCACCAACTACGTCCGCCCGGTCGCCGAGCAGAGCGGTCGCCAGATGCATCTCGCGGACCTGATGGCGCCCCGAGCCAGACGGGTGCTGCCGGCCGTCGAGCGGGCCTATCGCAGCTGTCAGGCGGTCTCGGTGCGGCCCTGGCACTTCTCGCTGGTCACCCGGCAGCATGCGGCCACGGCGTACTCGGGGGCCCTGGTCACCCTGCTGCAGATCGTGGCGGCGCAGGGCCGTGCGGGCTTCCACGACACCGAGACCCTGCTCGGGCTGCGCAACGCGGCGGGCCTGAGCGGAGGTTGAGCCGCGCGCCTTCCCGCGCGGATTGCTCCCGGTCCGCCGGTGAGGTCGACGGCGGGGACGGGCTGTCGGCGGGCCCGACTATCCTCGAGACCTCACCCCCTCCCCACCTCGGGAGGGGGCTCTCGTGCTGTCCGACTCCTCATGATTGGCCTCCTCGTGCTCTCCTCCGTCGTCTCCGATGCCGTGCTCGCCGAGCCTGCTCTGGCCGAGGCCCTGGCCGACGCGCCGTCGGTCGGCCGGCTCGAGCTCACGGCTCCGGCCGGCGTCCGGCCGTTCCTGGTCGACGGCCTCGTGCGCGCCGGGCGGACTGTCCTGCTCGTCACCGCGACCGGTCGAGATGCCGAGGAGCTGGCCGAGGAGCTGACCACGCTGCTCGACCCGGCGTCGGTCGCCTACTACCCGAGCTGGGAGACGTTGCCGCACGAGCGGCTGAGCCCGCGCAGCGACACCGTCGGTCGCCGGCTCGCGATCCTGCGCCGGCTGCGTCACCCCGGCGGCGCGGCCGCCACCGGACCGCTGAAGGTCGTGGTGGCGCCGGTGCGGTCGATCCTCCAGCCGCAGGTGCGCGGGCTCGGTGACCTCGAGCCGGTGCAGCTCGAGCCCGGCGACTCCGCCGAGCTCGACGACGTCACCCGGCGGCTGGCGGACGCGGCGTACACGCGGGTCGACCTGGTGGAGAAGCGTGGCGAGTTCGCCGTGCGCGGTGGCCTGGTCGACGTCTTCCCGCCCACCGAGCAGCATCCGATCCGGGTCGAGTTCTTCGGCGACGAGGTCGAGGAGATCCGCTCGTTCGCGGTGGCCGACCAGCGCACGATCGAGGCCGTCGACCGGCTCTGGGCTCCGCCGTGCCGCGAGCTGCTCCTCACCGACGACGTACGCCGTCGCGCGGCCGCGCTGGGTCAGGCCCACCCCCAGCTGGCCGAGATGACCGACAAGATCGCCGCCGGCATCGCGGTCGAGGGCATGGAGTCGCTGGCCCCGGTCCTGGTCGACGAGCTCGAGCTGCTGGTCGACGCGATGCCCGACACGACGCACGTGGTCGTGGTCGACCCGGAGCGGGTGCGCAGCCGAGCCGCCGACCTGGTCGCGACGAGCGAGGAGTTCCTCGGCGCGTCCTGGGCGGCGGCGGCCGGCGGCGGCACCGCGCCGATCGATCTCGGGGCGGCGTCCTACCGCGACCTCGACGACGTGACCGCCCATACCCGCGAGCTCGGCCGCCCCTGGTGGACGGTCAGCCCGTTCGGCCTCGACGCCGAGCTGCTCGCCGCCGATGACCGGGCCGGCCTCGTCGTCGCCGCCACCCCCATCGACGGTTACCGCGGTGACGTCGAGCGTGCGGTGGCCGACCTGCGCGGCTGGCTCGCCGACGGCTACCGGGTGCTGGTCGTCCACCCGGCCCACGGCCCGGCCCAGCGCATGGTCGAGGTGCTCGGTGAGCACGACGTCGCGGCGCGACTGCAGGCGCCCGATCGGGTCGTCCCCGAGGCGGGTGTGGTCACGGTCGCGACCGGCACCCTCGCCCACGGCTTCGTGGCCGACGGACTCGGGATCGTGCTGGTCACCGGCGAGGATCTGGCCGGCCAGCGGGGCGCGACCCGCGACCAGAGCCGGATGCCCACGCGCCGCAAGCGCCAGATCGACCCGCTGGAGCTGTCGAAGGGCGACTACGTCGTGCACGAGCAGCACGGCGTCGGCCGGTTCGTCGAGATGCGGCAGCGCACGGTCCAGGGTGCGACACGCGAGTACCTCGTCATGGAGTACGGCGCCAGCAAGCGTGGCGGGCCGGCCGACATGCTCTACGTCCCGGCCGACGCCCTCGACCAGATCACCCGCTACGTCGGCGGCGAGCAGCCCAGCCTCGACCGCCTCGGTGGCTCCGACTGGGGCAAGCGGAAGAACCGCGCCCGCCGTGCGGTGCGCGAGATCGCCGCCGAGCTGATCAAGCTCTACGCCGCGCGCCAGGCCACCCAGGGGTTCGCGTTCGGCCCCGACACGCCGTGGCAGCGCGAGCTCGAGGACGCGTTCCCGTTCCACGAGACGCCCGACCAGCTGACCACCGTCGACGAGGTGAAGGCCGACATGCGCCAGACCGTCCCGATGGACCGGCTGGTGTGCGGCGACGTCGGCTACGGCAAGACCGAGATCGCCGTCCGGGCGGCCTTCAAGGCGGTCCAGGAGGGCAAGCAGGTCGCCGTGCTCGTCCCGACGACGCTGCTGGTGCAGCAGCACTACACGACGTTCGCCGAGCGGATGGGCGCGTTCCCGGTCACGATCCGCTCGCTCAGCCGGTTCCAGACCGACAAGGAGGCACGCGAGGTCGCCGACGGGCTGCGCGAGGGCTCGGTCGATGTCGTCATCGGCACCCACCGGCTG
>JAICHQ010000065.1 GCA_025924815.1 Nocardioides sp. | reverse complement strand
GCGAACACCTCGACGCGGGGGTCGGCGGTGGCGAAGGCGAGGATCACACCGCCGAGCGCGGCTGCGAGGAACAGGGCCCCCGGGAGGTCGGCCTGGAGGGCGGCGGTCCACCAGTCGCGTAGGTCGACCAGGGGCCGCCGGGCGGTCCAGCAGCGGACCAGGAACAACAGGGCCGCGACGAGCGCGACGAGGCCGAGCGGGGTCAGCCAGCGGCCGGAGCCGCTGACCGGGATGAACAGCCGGCCCCAGGTGACGTCGGCGACGAGCCGGGTGGGCTGCGTCGCGACCAGGCCGGAGGTGGCCAGGGCGATGACCAGCAGCACGATGCCGGCCCAGTCGACGGTGGTAGGTCCGCGGCGTGGACGGTCGGGTGGGGCGGCCCGCCGCTTGCGCCCCGAGCCGGGGTCGTCGGTGGGCGACACCCCCTGTACGTCCCGTGCCCGTGGTGCGGCACCGCGCCGCAGGGTGTGCAGGACCGCCGCCAGGGCGAGCCCGACGAGCAGGTTGACCGCGAAGATCACCCGCCAGTCCGAGACGGCCAGGACCAGCGCGCCGTACAGCGGTCCGACCACGCTGCCCAGCTCCTGGACCGCGGAGACGACGCCGAGGGGGACGCCGCGCCGCTCGGCAGGGTAGAGGTCCGCCACCAGGGCCAGCGTCGCGGGCACCAGCCCGCCCCCGCCGATCCCTTGGACGAAGCGGCCGGCCACCAGGCTCGGCAGGTCGTAGGCCACCGTGGTGACCAGCGAGCCCACCGCGAACAGCACGAGTGCCCCGACCAGCACCGGCACCCGGCCCCGCAGGTCGGCCATCCGCCCGATCAGCGGGAGCATCGCGACGTAGCCGAGCAGGAAGCCCGAGACGATGGGCGCCCCGCGTTGGAGCTGGTCGATCGGGATGCCGACCGACGCCATCATGTCCGGGAGCGCGAGCACGACGACATAGGTGTCGGCCGCGGCGAACGCGACGGCGACCGCGGCGAGCCCGAGCAGCAGGCGGGGCCCTGCGCTCACGCGGCGGAGCCCGGACACGTCGGGCTCATGGGGCGGTGACGTCCTTCGTGGTGCCGTAGTCGGTCAGCAGCAGCGTGTAGGTCATCGAGGGCTGCCCGGACTCGAACGTGCCGGTCAGCCGGGCGGCGCGCAGCTGACCGTCGGACGTCAGGGAGTACGTCGCGTCGAACTGGCCGGTGGCGCTTGGGATCAGATTCTTCACCGCGGTGTCGGGTACCGAGCCGCTGTAGGTGTCGAGCACCTCCTTGTTGTCGGTGCCACCCCTGACCTGGTCACCGGCCTTCGCGCCCGTGGTGGCTGCGAGGATCGCCGGGATGCCGTTGGTGGCGTCGATCAGCTGGGCCGGGTCCGGGGCGCCGTAGTCCGCGGGGTCGACCTCGGCCCAGCCCGGCGTGAGCGGGATCTGGGCGTAGACCTTGCCGCCGACCGCCTTGACCGGCACGGAGAACGAGCCGACCCCGGTCACCACCCCGAGCGTGCCGTCGAACGCCGGGGCGTCGGTCACCGTTCCCGAGGCCGTCTTGACGCCCTGCATGCCGTCGGGGAGGTCGTCGGTGCTCAGGTTCAGCGTGACCCCGCTGGTGTCGGCCAGCTCCTGACCGGCGGCCGTCAACGCCGACGCCGGGTCGGCGCGGCCGGAGGAGGACGTCCCGCCGCAGCCGGCCGCGGCGAGCGCGACCATCACGAGCAGCGGGACGAGTCGGCTGCGCGGCATGCGGGCCAGCCTGTCACAGCTGTGCCGACACGGGACCAGCACACGCGACGATCGGCTGGGAGCCGGGAACGCCGCTGCCGTCGCGCCTGCCGACCGGCTCCGGGAGGTCGACCGGGGAGCCACTGGCCGCCGCGGCCCGGGCCGGAGCCGCGCCCGCCCAGGCGAAGATCAGGGCGTCCTCGCCCTTCAGGAAGCGATGGCAGCGCACACCACCGGTGGCGCGTCCCTTGGCGGGGTATTCCTGGAACGGCGTGACCTTGACCGACCCGGGCTCGGTGCCCGGGAGGGCGGTGGCGGACCCGCTGGCGGAGACGACCACCGACGGGCCCGGGCCGAGCGCCCCGAACCACACGACCGTCTGACCGGCGGCCAGCTTGAGGCCGGCCATGCCGCCGCCGCTGCGACCCTGCGGCCGGACGCCGGACGCCGCGAAGTGCAGCAGCTGGGCGTCGGAGCTGATGAAGCACAGCTCCTCGTCGCCGGTGCGGAGCTCGACCCCGCCGACGACCTCGTCGCCGTCCTTGAGCCCGATGACGTCCCACTCGTCCTTGCCGAGCACCTCGGGGTGGACCCGCTTCACCACGCCTTGGCGCGTGCCGAGGGCCAGGCCCGGGCCGTCGGTCCGCAGGGAGCACAGAGCGAGCACCCGCTCACCGGGCTGCAGGGAGCGGACCAGGTCGAAGGGCAGGCCGCCTTGGAGGTTGGGATGGTTGGCGGAGCCGGGCAGAGCCGGGAGGTCGAGCGCCTGGAGCCGGACGAGGCGGCCGTGGGAGGTGAGCGCGCCGACCTCGCCGCGCGCGGTCGTGCGCACCACGGAGACGATCACGTCGTGGTTGGCGCGCGCCCCGGCGTCGCTCGGTGGCTCGTCGGACGTCGATCGGGCGAGCAGGCCGGAGGAGGAGAGGTAGGCGAAGCAGGGGTCGTCGGCCACCTCGAGCGGCGCCGACGCCGCCGAGACGGTGACGCCGGCCGACTCCAGCAGCACGGTCCGGCGCGGCGTGCCGAAGGTCTTGGCCACCTCGCCGAGCTCGTCGGAGACGACCTTGCGGAGCAGGGCGTCGTCACCCAGGATCGCGTCGAGCGACTCGATGGTGCGCTCCAGCTCGTCCTTCTCCTTGTCCAGCTCGAGCTTGGAGAACCGTGTGAGCCGGCGCAGCGGCATGTCGAGGATGTAGTCGGCCTGGGTCTCGGAGAGGTCGAAGACACCGATCAGCCGCTCCTTGGCGGCGGCGGCGTTGTCGGAGGAGCGGATCAGCTGGATGACCTCGTCGATGTCGAGGATCGCGACCAGCAGTCCCTCCACCAGGTGCAGCCGGTCGGCGGCCTTGCGGCGGCGGAACTCCGAGCGCCGGCGTACGACGTCGAATCGGTGGTCGAGGAAGACCTGGAGCATCTCCTTCAGGCCCAGGGTGCGCGGCTGGCCGTCGACCAGGGCGACGGCGTTGATGCCGAAGGAGTCCTCCATCGGGGTCAGCCGGTAGAGCTGCTCGAGGATCGCCTCGGGGACGAAGCCGTTCTTCACCTCGATCACCAGGCGCAGCCCGTGCTCGCGGTCGGTGAGGTCCTTGATGTCGGCGATGCCCTGGAGCTTCTTGGCCTGGACCAGGCTCTTGATCCGCTCGGAGACCTTCTCGGTGCCGATGCCGTAGGGGAGCTCGGTCACCACGATCCCCTTGCGGCGGCCGACCGGCTCGACGCGGGCGGTCGCCCGCATCTTGAAGGTGCCGCGTCCGGTCTCGTAGGCATCGCGCACGCCGTCGAGGCCGACGATCATGCCGCCGGTGGGCAGGTCGGGCCCCGGGACGAAGCGCATCAGGTCGTCGAGGCTGGCCCCGGGCCGCGTGACCAGGTGGCGGAGCGCCTGGACGACCTCGACCAGGTTGTGCGGCGCCATGTTGGTGGCCATCCCGACCGCGATGCCGGTCGCTCCGTTGACGACCAGATGGGGGATCGCCGCGGGGAGCACGACCGGCTCGAACTCGCGGCTGTCGTAGTTGGGCTTGAAGTCGACGGTGTCCTCGTCGATGGAGGCCGTCATCGCCGCCGCCGCCGCAGTCATCCGGCACTCCGTGTAGCGCATGGCGGCCGGTGGGTCGTCGCCGCCGGGGGACCCGAAGTTGCCGTGGCCGTCGACCGTGGGGAGTCGCATCGACCAGGGCTGCGCCATGCGCACGAGGGCGTCGTAGATCGCCCCGTCGCCGTGGGGGTGGAGGCGGCCCATCACCTCGCCCACGACGCGGGCGCTCTTGACATGGCCGCGGTCGGGGCGCACGCCCATGTCGTTCATCGTGTAGAGGATCCGGCGCTGCACCGGCTTGAGTCCGTCGCGGGCGTCGGGCAGGGCGCGGGAGTAGATGACGGAGTAGGCGTACTCGAGGTAGGACGCCTCCATCTCCTGCTTGATGTCGGTGTCGAGGATGTGCTCCTCGAAGTCGTCGGGAGGGTCCTGCTTCGTCGTGCCACGCGCCATGGGCGCATTCTCCCCGGTGGGGCCGACGGTCAGCCCGGTGGCACGCCGTACCGCGCCCGTTCGTTCTCAACCACAAGGTTGATCAGAGGGCCTCCTCGGTCGGCTCGATCGGCGAGGGCTCGCACCCGGGCCGGTAGATTCCGACCGTGACCGCCACGAACGCCCCGGGCCAGGCAGCCGAGAACGTCGCGCCCCGGCACTGGGAGGCCGACGTGCTGCTGCGCGACGGGCGGACGGCCCACATCCGGCCGATCCGTCCCGACGACGCGGCGCTGCTGGTCGACTTCTACACGCGCGTCTCGGACCGGTCGAAGTACTACCGGTTCTTCTCCCCGATGCCGCAGCTGTCCGAGCGCGACGTCGCCCGCTTCACCCAGGTCGACCACGTCCACCGGGTCGCGTTCGTGATGATGCTCTCGGACAAGATGATCGCGCTGGGCAGCTACGAGGGCTACGTCGTCGACGGCGGTGACGCTGGCACCCACGCTGGCACCCACGCTGGCACCCACGCTGGGCAGGGGACGACGGAGGTCGCCGAGGTTGCCTTCCTCGTGGAGGACGCCCAGCAGGGCCGGGGCATCGGCCAGCTCCTGCTCGAGCACCTGGCCCAGGCGGGCCGCGAGCGCGGCATCACCCGCTTCGTCGCCGAGGTGCTGCCGGACAACCAGCGGATGATCCAGACGTTCCGTGACGCCGGCTACCGGCTGGTCAGCGGCTTCGAGGACGGCGTGATCACCCTCGAGTTCCCGATCGAGCCGACCGACACCGCGATCGGGGTGATGGCCGGTCGCGAGCACCGGGCCGAGGCGGCGTCCATCGAGGCCTTCTTCAACCCGCGCTCGGTCGCCGTCATCGGCGCGTCGCGACGGCAGGACACGGTCGGGCGGGCGCTCGTGCGCAACCTCGTGCTCGGCGACTACACGGGCCGGGTGTACGTCGTGAACCCGACCGCGAAGGCGGTGTCCGGACTCCCGGCCTACTCGACGGTCAACGACATCCCCGGCGACGTCGACGTGGCCGTCGTGGCGGTCCCCGCCGAGTCGGTGCAGGACGTCGTCCTGGACTGTGCGGCCAAGGGCGTGCACGGGCTGATCATCATCTCGGCGGGGTTCGCCGAGATCGGCGAGGAGGGGCGGCAGCGACAGCGCCGGCTCGTCGGCCTCTCGCGGTCCTACGGGCTGCGGGTGATCGGCCCCAACTGCCTGGGCATCGTCAACACCGATCCCGCGGTCAGCCTGAACGCATCGCTGTCCTCCCAGAAGCCCGCTCGCGGACGGGCCGGCTTCTTCTGCCAGTCCGGTGCCCTCGGCACGGCGATCCTGGAGAAGGTGACCAACCGCGGACTCGGGCTCTCGACGTTCGTCAGCGCCGGCAACCGGGCGGACGTCTCCGGCAACGACCTGCTCCAGTACTGGGAGGAGGACGACTCGACCGAGGTCGTGCTGCTCTATCTCGAGTCGATAGGCAACCCGCGCAAGTTCAGCCGCATCGCGCGGCGGGTGTCGCTCGGCAAGCCCATCATCGCGATGCGCTCGGGCCGCACCACCCAGGGCGTCCCGATGGGGCACGCCGTGCGCAAGATCGGCGCCCCGCCGCAGGCTGTGGACGCGATGTTCCGTCAGGCCGGGGTCATCCAGGTCGACACGCTCGACGAGATGTTCGACGTCGCGCAGCTGGTCGCCCACCAGCCCCTGCCGCGGGGCCGCCGCGTGGCGATCGTCGGCAACTCCGACGCGCTCGGGCTGCTGGCCGCGGACGCGGCGGCGTCCGTGGGCCTGATGGTCAGCCGCTCGGTCGCCCTGGGAGCCGACGCGACCGGCCCAGACTTCGAGGACGCGCTCGACGCGGCGATCGACGACCCGGAGGTCGACGCCGTCGTCGCGGTCTACATCCCACCGATCGACGTCTCCGGGGTCGAGGTCGCCGACGTGCTGGCCGCGGTGGGGGAGCAGTCCGACAAGCCGCTGGTCTCCTCGTTCCTCGGCTCCGAGGGCGTGCCGGAGCTGCTGCGGGTGCCCGACGTCGCCGGCTCGACCGCCGGCCGCGGGTCGGTGCCGTCGTACCCTGCGGTCGAGGCCGCGGTGCGCGCCCTCGCCCGGGTCGTCGAGTACGCCGTGTGGTTGCGGACCCCGAACGGCCCCCATGTGGTGCCCGAGGACATCAGGCCCGGTGCCGCCAAGGCCCTGGTGCAGCAGCTCCTGATCGACCACCCCGACGGCACCGAGCTCGCCGACGACGACCTGCACGCGCTGCTCACGGCGTACGGCATCTCGCTGTGGGAGGCGCGTCGGGTCACGTCGTTGAGGCAGGCGACCAAGGCGGGCAAGGAGCTCGGCTGGGACGTCGTGCTCAAGGCGACCACCGACCGGCTGCGCGAGCGGCCCGACCTGGCGCACGTGTGGCGCAACATCGACCGGCCGGCCGAGATGAAGGACGCCTGGGAGAGCCTCGCGGAGCTGATCGACGACCCCGAGACCGCCGGCTTCGTGGTGCAGAAGAACGCTCCGCCGGGGGTGCCGCTGAGCATCCGCAGCATCGAGGACCCACTGTTCGGGCCCGTGGTCTCGTTCGGCATCTCCGGGCCCCTCACCGAGCTGCTCGAAGACCGCTCGTACCGGATCCCGCCGCTCGGCGCCCGCGACCCGGCTGCGATGACCCGCGAGATCAAGGCCTCCCCGATGCTCTTCGGCTATCGCGGCTCGGAGGTCGTCGACGTCGAGCCGGTGGAGGAGCTGATCTCCCGGGTGGCCCAGCTCCAGCACGACCTGCCGCAGATCTCGTCGCTGGAGCTGTCGTTGGTGCTGGCCGGCGCCGAGCACTGCTCGGTGCTCACCGCGCGCGGCCGGCTCGACCCGGTCGCCGACCCGCGGTCTGACTGGTTCGTGCGCCGCCTGCCGTCGGCGGTGGAGGACACGATCCCCGGCTGAGGGGGTCGTGGGAGACTCGATCCCATGCAGGGTCTGAAGGAGGCGATCGACCGCACCGGCTACTACCCCGAGGTCGTCGCCGACGGGGTGGTACGCGCGGTCGCCGACGAGGACGTCGTGTCGTTCTTCGTCCACCACGAGCCGACCTTCGACCGTGACGAGGTGCGGCGCCACCTGACCGTCGTGGTGCTGACGCCGAGCCGGCTGATCCTGGCCCACACCGACGAGCACGAGGGCGACGACATGCTGCCCGCGCCCTACACGTCGACCTCGACGGAGGCGATCGCCCTGCGGTCGGTGAAGTCCGTGGTCGTGACCCGGATGGTCACCAACCCGACCGACGGGCTCTCTCCGCCGGCAGAGGCGGTGCTCACCATCGGCTGGGGCGGCGTCTCGCGGGTCGACCTCGAGCCGGCGACCTGTGGTGACCCGGAGTGCGACGCCGACCACGGCTATACCGGCACGCTCTCGGCCGACGACTTCTCCATCCGCGTGTCGGCGGCCGCCGACGGCCCCGACGCCGTGCCGTCCCTCCTGGCCTTCGCGGAGTCGCTCTCGGCTCGGACCCACAGCTGACCGGGGTGACCGGCTTCCTCGACCCCGCCTACGGCGACAGGTCGCTGGCCGACGTCCTGCCCGCCGTGGCTTCCGCTCTCGGGACGCGGATCCCCGGGTGGGAGGGCTCTCGTTCGTTGGCGCTGCCCGACTCCCCGGCGTACGTCGTGTTCCTGGTCGACGGGCTCGGGTCCGACCTGCTGGCCGCCCACCGCCATGCCGCGCCGTACCTCGCCTCGCTGCTGACCCCGGAGTCGACCGGCACCGCGGGGGTGCCGTCCACGACCGCGACCAGTCTGACCTCGCTCGGCACCGGCCTCACGCCCGGCGGACACGGCGTGGTCGGCTTCACGTCGCGCGTGCCGGGTTCCGACCGGCTGCTCAACGCGCTGTTCTGGGACAAGGACGTCGACCCCCTTCAGTGGCAGCCACACACCACCGGCTTCCAGTCCCTGGCCGGCGCCGGCGTGCACGTCACCACCGTCAACAAGCGCGAGTTCCGGACCTCCGGGCTCACGCTCGCCGCCCAGCGCGGGGGCGAGTGGGTCAACGCCGACCGGGTCGGTGAGCGGATCGCGGGCGCGGTGACGTCGGCCACCGTGCGACCCTCGCTGACCTACCTGTACGACGGCGATCTCGACTGGACCGGCCACCGCTACGGCATCGCGTCGGCCCAGTGGCTCCAGCAGCTGGCGATCATCGACGCCGAGGCCGAGCAGCTGCGCGACGCCCTGCCCTCCCACGCGCGGCTCCTGGTGGTCGCCGACCACGGCATGGTCGATGCGGCGCGGGCCGACCACCGGATCGACCTCGACGACGACTCGGCGTACCGCGACGGAGTGGTGCTGCTCGGTGGGGAGGCCCGGTTCCGGCACGTCTACTGCGCGGCCGGTGCCGTGGGCGACGTGGCGGCCTGCTGGCGTGACCTGCTCGGCGACGCCGCGCTGGTGGTGACCCGGGACGAGGCGATCGGGTACGGATGGTTCGGGGAGGTCTCGCCGCCGGTGCTGCCGCGTCTGGGCGACGTCGTCGTCGCGGCGCGCGACGACTGGGGGATGTTCTCCTCGGTCGACTTCCCCTACGAGCTGCGCCTCGTCGGGCTCCACGGGTCGCTGACGCCGGTGGAGATGCGCATCCCGATGCTCCTCGACTGACGGCCGAGCGTCGATCGCCGGCTGGGGGCTCCGACCCACGTGGTGCGTCGGGCCAACCGGTCACCCGGTCGCCACCGGCCGCGACGGGTCGGTGATCCAGCCGCTCCAGCTGCCCGGGTAGAGGGCGGCGTCGTCGAAGCCCGCCAGCCGCAGGGCCAGCAGGGTCTGGGTCGCGGTGACGCCGGAGCCGCAGTACGCCGCCACCGGGACGCGGTCGGCGACCCCGAGCGCCACGAATCGGCCCCGGAGCAGGTCGTCGGGCAGGAAGCACCCGCTCCGGTCCGTGATCTCGGTCAGCGGGGCGTTGACGGCGCCGGGGATGTGGCCCGCGACCGGGTCGATCGGCTCGTGCTCACCGCGGAACCGCTCGGCCGCGCGCACGTCGATCAGCACGCCGCCGTCGGTCAGGCCGCCCGCGGTGTCCGCATCGACCACGGGCAGCCGGCCGGGCGACCCGTCCCAGTCGCCCGGCGCGGGCGCGACCGGCTCGGTCGAGAGCGCACGACCGGACGCGAGCCAGGCCGCGACCCCGCCGTCCAGCAGCATCACGTCGGCATGGCCGTAGTCACGCAGCAGCCACCACAGCCGGGCCGCCGCCGTGCCCGCCGTGTCGTCGTACGCGACCACGGTGGAGGTGCGGCCCACCCCGGCGCGCCGCATCGCCGCGACGAAGTCGTGCGGCTCCGGAAGGGGGTGACGTCCGCCGGCACCGGGCGTGCCGGCGAGGTCGTCGTCGACGTCGACGAACGCGGCGCCGGGCAGGTGTCCGGCCTGGTAGCGCGACCGGCCCGACGGGCCGCTCAGGGCGAGCCGGGTGTCCAGCAGCACGGCGTCCGCGGGGACCGCGTCGGCGTCGACCAGCAAACCGGGGCGGAGCACGAAGCCCAGTATCCATCCGGCCCCAACCGCGCGGCCCCGTCGCCCGGGGCCGCCCTCAGGACCCGAAGGGCAGGGGCTCGGGCGACAGGGCCACAGCACGCGCCCGGGCCGAGGTCAGCCGCCGACGGTGGTGCTGGCGGCAGAGGACCTCGTACGCGACCTCGGCCGGCGGGCCCTCGTCGCTGTCTACGTCGCCGACCACGATCACCTCGCCCTCGACGACCATCACCCCGTCCTCGGTGCGGGCGTTGTGCGTCGCCCGCTTGCCGCACCAGCACAGGGCCTCGACCTGCAGGACGTTCATCCGGTCGGCGAGCTCGACGAGCCGGCCGCTCCCCGGGAACAGCCGGGTGCGGAAGTCGCTGAGGATCCCGAAGGCGAAGACGTCGATCTGGAGCTCGTCGACGACCTTCGCGAGCTGGTCGATCTGGTACGTCGTGTAGAACTGGGCCTCGTCGCAGATGAGGTAGTCGACCCGGGCCCCCGCGGTGAGCGAGTCCACGACGTATCGCCAGAAGTCGAAGTCGGCCCCTACCTCGATGGCGTCGTGGGCGAGTCCGAGGCGGCTGGACAAGATGGCCTCGCCGGCCCGGTCGTGGGTGGTGAAGATCCGGCCGACACGGCCGCGGGAGGCGTGGTTGTGGTTGGTCTGCAGGGCGAGCGTGCTCTTGCCCGAGTCCATCGTCCCGGTGAAGAAGTGGAGTTCAGCCATCGCGCGGCGATTCTGCCACGGCGCCGGAGGCCATGGCCTCCGGCGCCGTGGGGAGCGGACGGTCCCGATCCGAGGAGCTCGGCCTCCCCGTGCCGGTCGAGCTCCTCGGGGTCTGCGGGCTCTGGGCACCCCTCCGCTCAGAGTCAGGACGACGGTAGGGGCGTTGCGGCGCGCGCACCGGTGTTCGGTCGACAATCGACCGTTCGGACCAGATCCTCTAGTCGTCGAGGACCACATGAGGTGGGGAATCCGGCTACCAGTGCACGCCCTTGAAGACCTTCGCGAGCATGATCTGCTCCGACTCGCGGGTGCCCCGAGCCGCGTCGCCCTTGGCGGCTGCGGAGTCGGGGAAGACGTGGTAGGCCAGGTTGAGCACCCGGAAGGCCAGCCTCGGCGCCACGGTGTGCGCCACCGCCCCTGCGTTGCCCAGCAGCGTGTTGATCTCGTGGGGCCGGTCGACCATCGCCTTGATCACCAGGTCTGCTGCCTGGGCGGGGGAGATGGCGGGGAACCTGTCGTAGATCCTGGTCGGCGCGATCATCGGCGTCCGCACCAGCGGCATGTGGATGCTGGTGAACGTGATGCCGTCGCCCACCAGCTCGGAGGCCACCACGTTGCTCCAGGCGTCGAGCGCGGCCTTGGAGGCGACGTAGGCCGAGAATCGAGGCGGGTTGGTCTGGACGCCGATCGAGGAGACGTTCACGACGTGGCCTCCGTGACTCTCGCGCATCATCGGGATCAGGCCCATCACCAGGCGGATCGCCCCGAAGTAGTTCAGCTGCATCGTGCGCTCGAAGTCGTGGAAGCGGTCCTGGCTCAGCCGCAGCGATCGGCGGATGGACCGGCCGGCGTTGTTGACCACGAGGTCGACGGCGGGCAGGTCGTGGCCGAGCTGGGCGCACAAGGCGTCGATGGCGTCGAGGTCGGAGAGGTCGCACGGGTAGACATGCGCGGTGCCGCCACGGTTCTCGATGGTTGCGCGGGTCGCCTCGAGCTTGTCCTTGCCGCGCGCGACCAGCACGGGGATCCCCCCGGCCTGGGCGACCTTCAGCGCCGTGACCTGCCCGATGCCGGAGGACGCCCCGGTGATCACGACGTACTTGCCGGTGAGCGCCTCGCGGACGCCGGCGTCGCGCGCGGTCGAGCGGTCGAGGTGGTCCTCCCAGTAGCTCCACAGCGTGCGCGCGTAGGAGTCGAGGTCGGGCACGGCGATGCCCGAGCCGGCGAGCGCCTGCTCGGTGCGGCGGGAGTCGAAGACCGGCCGGAACGACGAGTGGGCGAGCACCTCGGGCGGGATGCCGAGGCGGCCGACGGTCTGGTCGAGCGCGGCCTGCACCGGGCGGGTGCGGATGAGGGCGCCGGCCAGCCGCAACGGCCGGAGCGGGCCGGGGATGTGCCCGAGCAGTCCTCCCGCAGTGCTCCGGTCGACCGGGGTGGCGAACCGCGGTGCCCCGGCGGCCGCGCAGAAGGAGTTGATCACCTGCGAGACCGGCTGCGGCTCGGGGTTGACCAGGTGGAACGTCTCGCCGTCCCGGCCCGCGAGGTGGGCCAGGTGGTCCATCGCCTTGGCGACGTAGTCGACCGGGACGAGATTGGTGTCGCCGAGGTCGGCGCCGACGAGCGGGAGCCATGCCGGCAGCCGGTCGCGGGGGACCTTGATCAGGGGGAAGAAGTAGTAGGGGCCGTCGACCTTGTCCATGGCGCCGGTCTCGCTGTGGCCGACCACGATCGCCGGGCGGTAGACGCGCCAGGGGTGGCTGGCCTCCTCACGAACGATCCGCTCGGACTCGAACTTCGTGCGGTGGTACGGCGAGGTGAGGGCCTGCCCCTTGTCGAACATCGACTCGTCGAAGGGTCCGTCGTGCTCCCCGGCGGCGGCGACCGAGCTGACCTGGTGGAAGCAGCTGACCTGAAGTGCCTCCGCTAGCCGGAGGGCGTGGCGCGTGCCCCCGACGTTGAGCTCCTCGTTGGTCCGGTCGTCGGCGGTCAGGTCGTAGATCGCCGCGAGGTGGAAGAAGTGGTCGATGTCGCCGCGGTGGTCGCGGACCCATCTGGCCGACACCCCGAGCCGGTCCGCACCGAGGTCGCCGACCACGGGGACGACGCGGTCGGTGTCCCAGACCTCGATCATCGTCTCGAGGCGGGCCCGTGACGACGCCCGGACCAGCGCGAAGACGGTGCCCTCCCGGTGGTCGAGCAGCTCCCCGACCAGATGTCGCCCGAGAAACCCGGTCGCGCCGGTGACGAAGTACGACATGCCGGGAGACTACCCGCAGGTAACCTGGCTCAGCCGGGCGTCGACCGGCCGGCGACGAAGGTCCGTCAGGCGCGGCCCTCGTCGCCCGGGCCGCCGAACATGATCTCGTCCCAGCTCGGGACGGAGGCACGGCCGCGGGTCTTCTTGACCGGCTTGCGGGAGGGCGGCTCGTGGCGGCGCGGGTCGTCGTCGGAGCCGTCCGGCGCCGCACCCTCCGGCTCGGCCTCCATCACCTCGTCGAGGGTGGGCTGGTCGTCGCGCGGCTCGTCCGCGCCGGGGGAGTCGAGATAGGCCTCCACGGGGGCCTCCGCCCCCAGCGCGGCAATCTCCTCCGCGCGGTCGTGGGCGACCTCGGGCTCCGGGTCGTCGCTGACCAGCTCGATCGCGTCGTCACCCAGCGCGAGCTCCTCGGGGGGTACGGCGGACAGCCGGCGCCGGCGGGCGTCGCTGAGGTCGTCTCGTGTCGGCTCCGCCGGCTCGGTGGACGCGGCGGAGTCCGCCGACGCGTCGGCCAGCTCGCCGAGCAGCCAGTGGGCGTCGTCGTCATCGGCGACGACGTAGTTGCCGGGCGCGTCGAAGGAGAAGTGTCCGGCACCGACCCGGGGCTCGACGGCGTACGACGCCGTCAGCGTCCAACGGCCGTCCTCGCGACGCCAGGCGTCCCACGAGACGGTCTCCGGGTCGACGTTGCGCGAGCGCAGGTGACTGTCCACGGCCTCGCCCAGCGTGCGGGCGGAAGGCGTCGCTCCGCCCTCGACGAGCCGGCGGCGGATCGAGGCGCGCTGGGCGCGCTCGGCGACGTGGGCGCGCTCGGCCAGGACCGGCGCGGCATACGGCATCACCTTCTCCACCGACGTCCCGGCCACGGAGGCGACGGACTCGGGGGTCTCCCCGGCTCGGATCCGCGCCTGGATGTCGCGGGGGCGGAGCGTGGAATCCATCTGTCTCTCCAACTGGCCGGTCCGTGCCTGGTCGCCACCCTCGCCGGTCGCCTCACCCGACAGGGCAGCCCGGAGCCGGTCGTCGACGTCGACGGTGAACTCCACCCCGGCGTCGCTCACGAGCCTCAGCTTCCGGCCGTCCTCGCCCACCCCGATGACCCTGAGGTGAACCATGGCCGCCTTCGCTCCCGCCTCGCGCCTGCCCGTCCTGCTCCGGTGCGGCCGAGCCTACGCCAGCGGACCTCTCCCACCCCGTTGCTCGCACGGCGCGCCACGACGCACGACCGCCCATGCCTCCGGGGCTCAGTCGCCCAGCACGCGCCGCAGGTGGTCGTTGGCGAACACCCGGTCGGGGTCGAGGCGGTCGCGCAGTGCCAGGAACTCGCCGAACCGTGGGTACGCCGGCGCCAGGTCGGCCGCCGTACGGGTGTGCAGCTTGCCCCAGTGGGGTCGGCCGTCGTGGTCGCGCAGGACGGCCTCCATCGCCGACAGGTACGCCGTATGGGTGGCCCAGTCGGAGCGGTGGTGGGTGTGGAAGGCCAGGTAGAAGGAGTCCCGTTCGTACGCCGTCGACAGCGCCACGTCGTCGGCCGGCGCCACCCGGATCTCCACCGGGAAGCTGATCCGCCAGTCGGAGGCCTCGACGACCCGTCGGGCCTCGCGGAGGGTGTCGAGCCCGGCCGCGCGCGGCACGGCGTACTCCATCTCCCGGAAGACCACCCGCCGCGGGGAGGTGAACACGCGGTGGGCGACGTCGCTGTAGGTGCGGGCCGACAGGGCGCGCGCGGCCACGGCGTTCAAGCGCGGGATCACCGCGGGCGCCCGGTTGGCGGCGGCGGTCAGCACGCCGAAGACGCTGTTGGCGAGGAGCTCGTCGTCGACCCAGCCGCGGACGCGCCCGACCGGCGAGGCCTCGGCGATCTCGGCGTCGAGCCGGGTGTTGCGCTTGGTCAGCATCCGGTCGGTGTGGGGGAACCAGTACATGTCGCAGTGGTGGCTCCCGGCCACCATCTCGTCGAACGAGCCGAGCGCCTCGTCCCACGACATCGGTTGCTCGTGGGCCTCGAGCAGGAAGAGCGGCTCGACGGCGAAGGTGAGGGTGGTGAGGATCCCGAGAGCGCCGAGCCCGACCCGCCCGAGCGAGAACACGTCCGTGTCGACCGTGGGGGAGGCGTCGACCACCTCGCCCGTCCCCGTCACGAGCTGGAAACCCGCCAGCTGGGCCGCCAGACCGGCCACGACGCCACCCGTGCCGTGGGTGCCGGTCGAGACCGCGCCGGCCAGGGTCTGCTCGGCGATGTCGCCCATGTTGTGCAACGAGAGGCCGAGCCGCTCGAGCCCGGCGTTGAGCACCCGGAGCGGGGTGCCGGCGTACGCCGTGACGGTCATCGCGTCGCGGTCGACCGACACGATGCCGGTCAGCTCCTCGGGCCGCAGCATGACGTCGCCCGGGGTGGCGATCCCGGTGAAGGAGTGTCCGGTGCCGACCATCTTCACCGTCGAGCCCGACTCGCGTCCGGCCACGACCGCGCGCACCACGGCCTCGACGGACGCCGGCGAGGCGACCTCGCGGGGCTCGGCGGACTCCAACCCCGACCAGTTCTGCCACTCCACGGCGCCGAGCCTAGTGTCGAGCGCGGGGGCTCCGGCCGGAGAACGTCGCGACCTCGTCGCGGCAGGCGAACGCGGTCACGGCGGCGACCAGCCCGGCCACCAACGAGACCAGGTACGCCGTCGAGGCGCCGTGGCCGTCGATGATCCATCCAGCCAGCGCGGCGCCCGGAGCCACGCCGGCCACCAGCGCGGTCTCGACGACGGCCATGCCCTCGGTCAGCCGGCTGCGCGGCACGGCCTGCTCGACCAGGGACAGGGTCGCGATCAGGGTCGGTGCGATGGCGAACCCGGCCACGAACAGCCAGGCGCCCATCACCCACATCGAGTCGATCACGCTCAACGGGACCATCGCCACGAACATCGCCAACGAGCCGCGACGCAGTCGGGCTGCGGGCCCGATCTGCCACGCGACGGCCCCGGTGACCACGCCCGCGATCAGGCTGCCGGCGGCCCACAGGGCGAGCAGCAGCCCGGCGTACCCCTCGAGGCCGCGCGTGGAGGCGAACGCCACGGTGCTCACCTCGGCCGCGCCGAAGAGGGTGCCGAGCGCGAGACCGACCACGCAGACGGGGCCCATCACCGCCAGCGGCAGGCGCGCCGGCCGGATGCCGGGGACCCGGGGCGTCGGGACCGGCGCCGTGGAGCGCTGGGCGGCGAAGAAGAGCGTGCCACCGGTGCCGGCCACGACCGCGGTGGCCAGACCGGCGACCGGGTCCCAGGCGGTGGCGAGCACAGTGACCAGGATCGGACCGCTCACGAAGACGACCTCGTCGATGGCGGACTCCAGCGCGTACGCCGTGTCGATGTCCACCCGCTGCCGCAGCACGTGCGACCAGCGGCTGCGCACGCACGAGCCGACCTGGGGGAAGGCACAGCCGGCGACCATGACGGCGGCGAAGGCCGACCACTCGGGGCCGTCGGACTGCACGATCACCACGAACACGCACATCGCGACGGCGAACGCGGCCGCGGCCACGGTCAGCACCGGGCCCTGGCCGAGCCGGTCGACGAGCCGCGCCTGCGGGATCGCGAGGGCCGCGGTGGCGATGAGGTACGCCGCCGACATCGCGCCGGCCAGCCCGTAGGACCGGCCGACCCCCGTCACCAGCAGCACGATGCCGATCGTGACCATCCCCATCGGCAGCCGACCGACCAGGGCGGAGGCGCTGAACCGGAGGGCGCCCGGCACGCTGAGGACGTGGCGATAGCGGACGAACATGGCGAGCCGAGGCTAGGAGAGCCCGGAGAGCTCGTCGCCGCCGACCGGCACGGCGTCGGTTGCTCCGGGTGGGCCGAAGCTGCGCGGCAGCGCCAGGGAGCCGAGCGCCGCGAGGACTCCGCCGCCGAGGGCGACGAGGTAGGACGGCGAGGCGCCGTGGGCGTCGATCACCAGGCCGGCGAGGGCCGCGCCGGGTGCCAGCCCGGCCGCGAGCCCGGTGTGGGCGATGGCGATGCCCTCGGTGAGACGTCCGGCCGGCACCCCCTGCTCGATCGACGACAGCACCGCGATCAGGGTCGGTGCGACCCCGAATCCGGAGACGAACAGCACCAACCCCATCGCGGTCATGGAGCCGACCAGGGTCATCGGCACCATGACCAGGGCGAGCAGGAAGCAGCCCGTCCGCACCCGCTGGATCGGGTGACGCCGCCACTGCCGGGTGCCGGTGATCAGGCCCGCGAGCATGCTCCCGAAGGCCCAGCTGGCGAGCAGGACGCCGGCGTACGGCTTCGCGTCCTGCTCGGCGGAGACGGCGACCGTGCTCACCTCTGCGGCGGCGAACAACGAGCCGAGCGCGAACGAGACGGCGCTCAACAGGAGCACCGGGCGCCAGGGCATGGCCGGCCGCGACGTCTCGACCTGGTGGGCGCGGCGAGGGATCGGCTGCGAGCCGCGCTGGGCGGCGAGCAGCAGGGTGCCGGGGACGCCGGTGAGGAGGGCGAGGCCGAGCCCCGCCCACGGGTGCCACTGGGTCGCGAGCACGGTGGCCAGCGTCGGGCCGATCACGAAGATGAGCTCGTCGATCACCGACTCCAGGGCGTAGGCGGTCTCGACCTCGGCGGGCCGGCCGGCCAGCACGTGGGACCAGCGCGCCCGCACCGCGGAGCCGATCGGCGGGTAAGCGGTGCCGGCCAGGAACGACGAGGCGAACGCGAGCGCCTGCGGCCAGTCGGACTCGAGCGCGGTGACGAGCCCGACCACCCCCACGGCGTACGCCGCGGTCACGATGGGCAGCACCACCGACTGGCCCAGTCGGTCGAGCAGACGTCCCTGCACGACCGAGGACAGCCCGTTGGCGATCGTGTAGCTCGCCGAGAGCACGCCCGCCAGGCCGTAGGAGTGGCCCAGGCCGGTCACCAGGAGCACGATGCCGAGGGTCGAGACCGAGATGGGCAGCCGGGCGACCAGGGCGGTGACGCTGAACCGCAGGGCTCCCGGGTGCGCGAGCACGGTGCGGTAGCGGGTGAACATGCTGTTCGGAGCGTAGGGCACGATGGCGACATGCCGCCGTCCCCTGTCTCGCCGTACGACGCGCTGCTGCTGGTGTCGTTCGGAGGGCCGGAGCGGTCCGAGGAGGTCCTGCCGTTCCTGGAGAACGTCACCCGCGGCCGCGGCATCCCGCCTGAGCGGCTCGAGGAGGTCGGGGAGCACTACTTCCAGCGCGGCGGTAGGAGCCCGATCAACGATCTCAACCGGGCCCTGCTCGAGGCGGTGCGGGCCGACCTCGCCGACCACCGGATCGACCTTCCCGTCTACTGGGGCAACCGCAACTGGGATCCCTACCTCACCGACGCCGTGCGGCGGATGAGGGACGACGGCGTCACCCGTGCCGCCTGCTTCGTGACCAGCGCCTACTCGTCGTACTCGTCGTGCCGGCAGTACCGCGAGAACCTCGCGGACGCGTACGCCGACGCGGGCGACGGCGCCCCGCGGCTGGACCGGTTGCGCTCCTACTACAACCACCCGGGCTTCGTGGACCCGCTCGTGGACGCCGTGACCGACGCCGTCGCCTCCCGGCCCGGGGCGCGGCTGGTGTTCGTGACGCACTCGATCCCCACGTCGATGAACGACGGCAGCGGGCCCCGGGGGGGTGCCTACCTCGCCCAGCACCGCAACGTCGCGGCGTACGTCGCCGGCCGGGTCGGGCAGGCGACCGGACACGAGCCTGTCCACGACCTGGTGTTCTGCTCCAGGTCGGGGCCGCCCGGCATGCCGTGGCTCGAGCCTGACGTCAACGACCACCTCGAGAAGCTCGCCGGCGACGGCGTGCGGTCGGTCGTGCTGGTCCCGGTGGGGTTCGTCTCCGACCACATGGAGGTCGTCCACGACCTCGACACCGAGGCCCTCGCTACGGCCGAGCGACTGGGGATGGAGGCCGTCCGGGTGCCCACGTCCGGCGCCGACCCGCGCTTCGCGTCGATGGTGCGCGAGCTGCTCGTCGAGCGGGCCGCCGTCGAGCGCGGCGACCCCGTCGACCGGGTCGCGGTCGGGGGGGAGCCGGCGTGCTGGGACCTGTGCGCGACCGGGTGCTGTCCCAACCCGCGGGGCGAGAGGCCTGCCCTCGGCGGAGCGCCTGGCGGGGCGCCTGGTGGGGCGCCTGGTGGGGCGCCTGGTGGGGCGCCTGGTGGGGCGCCTGGTGGGGCGCCTGGTGGGGCGCCTGGTGGGGCGCCTGGTGGGGCGCCT
>JAICHQ010000064.1 GCA_025924815.1 Nocardioides sp. | reverse complement strand
GATCGCCGGCGCGTTCTCCTTGGCCTGCTCGAACAGGTCGCGCACGCGGCTCGCGCCGACGCCGACGAACATCTCGACGAAGTCGGAGCCGGAGATGGAGTAGAAGGGCACGCCGGCCTCGCCCGCCACGGCGCGGGCGAGCAGCGTCTTGCCGGTGCCCGGAGGGCCGTACAGCAGCACGCCCTTGGGGATCTTGGCCCCGACCGCCTGGAACTTGGCCGGCTCCTGGAGGAACTCCTTGATCTCGCCGAGCTCCTCGACGGCCTCGTCGGCGCCGGCGACGTCACCGAAGGTAGTCTTCGGCATGTCCTTGGTGATCAGCTTGGCGCGGGACTTCGCGAACTGCATGACGCCGCGTCCGCCGCCGCCCTGAACCTGGTTCATCAAGAACAGGAACAACAGGATGATCAGCACGAACGGCAGCAGCGTCGTGACGATCTGGCCGATCAGGCTCGGGTGGCTGATCTTGACGTTGGAGGCGTCGGCCGGGAGGTCGCCCTTGTCGATCTCCTTCTGGATCTCGTCGGAGAGCTGCTGCTCGGTGCCGTTCAGCCAGTGGGTGGTGACCTCGCTGCCGGCGGGGCGGACGCCGTCCTTCAGGGTCGCCTTGATCGTCTGGTCGCCCCCGTCGATGAGGGTTATCTCCTTGACCTGCCCGGAGGTGATGTAGGAGTTCATCTGTCCGGTGGTGATCTCGTCAGCCCCACCCGAGGGCGCGATGTAGGTCAGCAGGAACAGCACGCCGACCGCCGCGACCACGATCCACAGCCAGGGGCTTCGGAAATAACGCTTCACAGGACTCTCTCGACGACGAACGCTGCCCGCCGGCCTAGCGCCGGGGGAACACTGGGTGACACTGATTTCGCAGAAGAATGACGGTACACGTCAATCCCAATGCACATTGTCCCCTGTGGCCGGTCGAAGTCCTACTCGCCAAGCCCATCTGACGCCGTCTGGCGGCGGCCGGTGCCGGCCCGGTGGGCGCATCCGCTGGTCCGCAGCCGGGTGTCAACTGTAGACGTCGGGAGACAGGGTGGCGATGTCGCGCAGGTTGCGGTAGCGCTGCCGGTAGTCGAGGCCGTAGCCCACGACGAACTCGTTGGGGATGTCCCAGCCGACGTACCTCGGCTCCACCGGCATCGTCAGCGCCTCGGGCTTGCGCAGCAGGGTGCAGATCTCGACGCTCGCGGCGTTGCGGCTGCCGAGGCTGTTGACCAGCCAGGACAGCGTCAGCCCGGTGTCGATGATCTCGTCGACGATCAGCACGTGCCGCCCGGTGATGTCGGTGTCGAGGTCCTTGAGGATCCGGACGACGCCGCTCGACTTCGTGCCGGAGCCGTAGGAGCTGATCGCCATCCAGTCCATCTCGAGGTGGCGCGGCAGCGCGCGAGCCAGGTCGACCATCACCATCGCCGCGCCGCGCAGGATTCCCACGATCAGGAGGTCCTTGCCCTCGTAGTCGGCGGCGATCTGCTCGGCGAGCTCGTCGAGCCGCGCGTGGATCTGCTTCTCGGTGAACAAGACGTTGACCAGCTCGTGCTCGACGTCGGAGGCCTCCATGACCAGAACCTTAGGGCGTGGGGCCGGAGTGGCCGAACCGGAGGACGCCGGCACGCCGCGACGCCCGCAGGTGTCCGGGCAGGTCGACCCACTTCTGTCCGTGCCAGTCGGTGACCAGAGCATCCATCGCGACCACGTGCTGGTGGAACGTCTCGCCGGAGGGGGCGCCGGCCGCGACGGCGGCGGCGCGCAGCACCCGGGAGCGGATCGGGGCCGCCAGGCCGGACAGAACCTCGACCGAGAGCCCTGCCTCGACGGAGGCGTCGGCGAGCGCTTGCTCGGCGTACGCGTCGAGCAGGTCCATGTCGCCGCGGAGCTGGTCGGCGGTGCGGGCCAGGGCCTCGGCCACCCCGGGACCGAGCTCGTCCTCGAGCACCGGGAGCACGCGCCCGCGCACCCGCGCCCGGGTGAACGCCGGGTCGCTGTTGTGCGGGTCATCCCAGACGGCCAGACCCTCCACCTGGCACGCGGTGATCGTGTCGACCCGCGAGACGTCCAGCAGCGGCCTGCGGTAGTGGTCGAAGGCCCGGCGCATCCCGGCGACCGACCTACCGCCGGACCCGCGGGCCAGGCCCATCAGCACGGTCTCGGCCTGGTCGTCGCGGGTGTGGCCCAGCAGTACCGCCTCGGCCTCGAAGCGCTCGCGGATCTGGTCGAGCAGGGCGTAGCGCGCGGCGCGGGCGGCAGCCTCCGGCCCCAGCCCCGGCGCGTCCACAGTCGCCCGGGCGCTGACCGTCTCGTCCACCCCGAGGAGGGCGAGCTGGGCGACGACGCGTTCGGCCCGCTCCGCGGATCCCTCCTGCAGGGCATGGTCGACGGTCGCCCCGACGACGTACCAGCCGTGCTCGCGGCCCTCGTGCACCGTCGCCGAGGCCAGCGCGAGGGAGTCCGCGCCGCCGCTGCACGCCACGACCAGCCGGGCGCCCGGGTCGAGGTCGGCCAAGGCTCGGCGTACGCCGTGACGCACGGCCGCGAGCGAGGGATGCAGGCTCATCCTCGGCCTTCGGCTACGCGTGGTGCACGCGGGCGACCCAGGCGTCGGAGTCGTGGATCTCCGCCAGGGTCGGCAGGTTCTCGGGAGTGGCGAAGACGGCGTTGAAGTCGGCCATGCCGACCTTGTCGACCACGGCCCGCACGAATCGGGCGCCGTCGCGGTACTGCGCCATCTTGGCGTCCAGGCCCAGGAGCCTGCGCAGCAGTCGGTCGAGGGTTCCGGCACCCTTGCGACGCTCGTTGAACTTGCCGCGGATGCTCTCGACGCTCGAGATCACCGATGGTCCGACGCCGTCCATGACGTAGTCGGCGTGTCCTTCCAGCAGCGACATCACCCCGGTCACCCGGTCGAGGATCTCCTTCTGCTCCGGAGAGCCCAGCAGGTCCAGCAGGCTGCCGCCGCGGCTGCCGTTCTTGATCGCCTCGGTGATGCGCTGCAGTCCCTCGTCGAGGAACCGCTGGGGCTCGACGCTCTCGGCCAGCGCGGTGAACTGGGTGAAGAGGTGCTCGCGCATCCACGGCACCGCGGTGAACTGGACGCGGTGGGTCTCCTCGTGCAGGCACACCCAGAGCCGGAAGTCGCGGGGGTCGGCGTCGAGCTCCCGCTCGACATGGACGACGTTGGGCGCGACCAGCAGCAGACGCCCTGCCACCGGGCTCGGTGCGGCCGGTGACTCGTGGGGCGCGTAGAAGGGGTCGAACTGGCCGAGCACCTTGCTCGCCATGAACCCGAGCACGCCGCCGAGCTCGGCTCCGGTGATGCGCGAGCCGACCGCCTGGGTGACCGGTCCGGGCGGGCCCTTCTTCTCCGCCACCTTGTCGATCACCGGCCCGAGCAGGGTGGCGAAGCCGTCGGCGTTGGCCTGCACCCACGCCGCCCGGTCGACGACGAGGACCGGCGCCGTCAACCCGCCGGCGTCGAGGCCGGTGAACTCGCGGACGTACGACGTGGACCGGTCGGCACCCCGGCGCAGCTCCTCGACCGTGGCCGCGGCCTCGTCGGCCGACACCTGGGGCCCGGCACCGGCGATCCGCGTCCCGAGCGAGACCGCGAGCTCCCAGTCGACCATCTCCGTCGTCATGTGGTGAGCCTACGGGCCGCGTCAGCAGCGGCAGGACGCCAGCGCCGAGGCCAGTCGGTCGAGGGCGGCCTCGGCGTCCAGCGTGTTGCCGACGTGGTTGCCGACGAACGCGAAGACCAGCACCCGTCCGCGGGCGTCGGTGGTGAGCCCGGCCAGGGCCGAGGTGCCCCGCAGCGTCCCGGTCTTGGCCCGCACCACGCCCCGGCCGGAGTCGTGGCCGAAGCGGTCGGCCAGGGACCCGTCGTACGCCGCGACCGGCAGGCCGGTGATCACCGAGCGGAGCTCGGGGTGCTCGGGCGACGCGGCGAGCTGCAGCACCCGCACGAGGGTCTCGGCGTCGAGTCGGTCGTGCCGCGAGAGCCCGCTGCCGTCCTGGAGGGTCGCGCGGCGCAGGTCGAGACCGAGACCGGTCAGGGTCGCGACCGTGCCCCGCACGCCGGCGGCGTACGAGCCCTCGCCCTCGACCTCGAGTCCGACGTGGTGGGCGAGCACCTCGGCACCCTCGTTGTCGCTGACCTGCAGCACGTGCTCGACGATGTCGGCGAGCGGCCGGCTCGAGACGTGCGCGAGCTCGCGGGCGTGCGGACGCGCGTGCTCCTGGCCGATCGTGGGCTGTACCCGGATGCCGTCCTTGCGCAAGTACGTCGCGAACAGGGCGGCCGCGGTCGCCGGTGGGTCGGGGACGCGGCCGTACCCGGCCGGGCTCCGGCCCTCGTCGGCCCACAGCGCCGTGATCGGGCTGACGACGTCGGGCAGGTAGGTCTTCGGCCAGTGGGGGTCGACGCGCGGTCCGGAGAACAGCGAGGTGTCGTAGGAGAGCCGCACGGACCTCCGGCCGCGGGCGTGCAGGTCCCGGGCCGTGAGGCGTGCCAGCGTCTGCAGGCTGGCGTCACCGTGGGCCGGACCGGTGGTCCGCTGCGTGCTCGCCAGGAGCGGGTCGCCGCCGCCGACCAGGACGATCCGCTTTCCGCGCGCGGCCACGACCCGCGTCTCGAACCGGCGATCCGGGCCGAGGGCCTCGAGCGCGGCGGCCGAGGTCAGGAGCTTGAGGGTCGAGGCCGGCATCGAGACGCCACGGCCCACGTCGTACACCGGTGGTCCGACGAGCGGCGCGACCACGGCGCGCAGGCTCCCGAGGTGAGGGTCCTGCAGCGCGGGCGCGAGCGCCCGGCGGACAGCCCCGGCGGTGGGACGCGGCGACGATGCGGACCGGGCGATCGGACGGGGCGTCGGTGCGGGTGGGGCGGTGAAGCCCGGCACCGGTGCCACCAGCGGTGACGGGACGTCGCTGCCGAACCAGTAGTGCAGCCGCCCGGTCTCGTACGCCGCGGCGGCCCCGCCGGCCAGCGCCAGGACCAGCACCGCTGCCAGCCACGGCAGCAGGGCGCGTGCTCGACGAGCGCGGCGGGGGCGCCCGGCTCGTCGTACCACGCTCGCCTCGCTCCCGTCGTTCGCCCCGCGTCCCGGCTGGGCACGCGGGTTCATTCTGCGCGAGACTGGCTCCGTCACCCGCAGCGGCAGGATCTGGAGGACATGGTGCTGGAGTTCGACGTACTGGTGGAGATCCCCAAGGGCAGCCGCAACAAGTACGAGGTCGACCACGCGAGCGGCCGCATCCGGCTGGACCGGACGCTGTTCACCTCGACCCAGTATCCCGCCGACTACGGCTACATCGAGGAGACCCTCGGCCAGGACGGGGACCCGCTGGACGCGCTCGTGCTGCTGCTGGGCGAGCCCACCTTCCCCGGCTGTCTGATCCGGTGCCGAGCCATCGGGATGTACCGGATGACCGACGAGAAGGGCGCCGACGACAAGGTGCTGTGCGTGCCCGTGTCCGACCCGCGGCTCGAGCACATGCGCGACATCAACCACATGCCGAAGTTCGACCGGCTCGAGATCGAGCACTTCTTCACCGTCTACAAGGAGCTCGAACCCGGCAAGTCCGTCGAGGGTGCCGACTGGGTGGGACGGGCCGCCGCCGAGCAGGAGGTCGAGGCGTCGTTCGCCCGGCTCAAGGAGCACCCCGAGGATCTCCACTGACGTGGTGACGAGGCCGACCGCGCACGGCGCCCACGACTTCGAGGACGACCCCCGCAACCGCGACGTGCTGATCCACGTCAACGGGTCGCTGGTGCCACGGGCGGAGGCGGTGGTCTCGGTCTTCGACGCCGGGTTCGTGCTCGGCGACGGCGTGTGGGAGGGGATCCGGGTCCACGACGGGCATCCGGCGTTCCTCGAGCAGCACCTCGACCGGCTCTGGGAGGGCGCGGCGGCGGTCGCGCTGGACATCGGGCTGACCCGGTCGGAGCTGACGACCCGCGTCTACGAGACGTTGCGCGCCAACACCATGACCGACGGGGTGCACGTGCGGCTGATGGTGACGCGCGGGCCGAAGTCGACGCCGTACCAGGACCCTCGGTTCTCCTCCGGGCCGCCGACGGTGGTGATCATCGCCGAGCACAAGGACCCGGTGCCCGCGACCGTCGAGCAGGGCCTCGCGCTGTTCACGGTGCACGTCCGACGTGCGTCGCCGGACACGCTGGACCCGAAGCTCAACGTGCACTCGAAGCTGAACGACATCACCGCCTGCATCCAGGCCTACACCGCCGGCGCGGACGAGGCCCTGATGCTCGACCCGCAGGGGTTCGTCGCCACCTGCAACAGCACGCACTTCTTCGTCGTACGACGAGGCGAGGTGTGGACGTCGTCGGGGGCGTACTGCCTGGGCGGGATCACGCGTGGCAACGTGCTGCGCGTCTGCCGGGAGGCCGGGATCCCCAGCCAGGAGCGGCTCTTCAGCCTCACCGAGGTCTACTCGGCGGATGAGGCGTTCGTGACCGGGACGTTCGCGGGCGTCGTACCCGTGCACACGGTCGACGGCCGGACGATCGGCTCGGGCGCTCGAGGGCCGATGGTGGCGCGGCTGCAGGAGCAGTACGCCGACCTGGTGCGGCGTGACGTCGCCGCGCGCACCGGCCCATGACGATCCGGCTCGCCTGCTGGTCCGGACCACGCAACATCTCGACCGCGACCATGCGGGCCTGGGAGAACCGGCCGGACACCGAGGTGGTCGACGAGCCCCTCTACGCCTGGTATCTCGCGCACACGGGGCTCACCCACCCCGGTCGGGAGTCGGTGATCGCGGCGGGTGAGACCGACTGGCGGCGGGTCGTGGACTCGCTCACCCGGCCGTGGCCGGACGGGCCGGTGCTGCAGTACCAGAAGCACATGGCGCAACACCTCGTCCCCGACCTCCCGCGCGAGTGGATCGGCTGGCTGCGCAACGTGCTCCTGATCCGCGACCCGGCCGAGGTGGTGTCGTCGTACCTCCGGTCACGGGCCTCGGTCACGCCCGACGACATCGGGATCCTCCAGCAGCTGGAGCTGCAGGTGCAGTTGGGAGACCAGACGCCGGTCATCGACTCCGCCGACTTCCTGCGCGACCCGCCGGCGTACCTGCGCTGGCTCTGCACGTACGCCGGGGTCGCCTTCGACGAGGCGATGCTGTCGTGGCCGGCGGGGCCGCGGGCGAGCGACGGGGTGTGGGCGCCGTTCTGGTACGACGCCGTCCTCCGCTCGACCGGCTTCCAGCCCTACCGTCCCCGCCGCGTCGAGCTCACGCCCGAGGGCGAGGAGGTGGTGGCCGCCACGCGGACGGCGTACGAGCGGCTGCACGCTGCGCGGCTGGTGCTGCCAGCCGGGTGAGGCTCGGCCTCACGACGCCGGGACGACCCCGGACGACATCCAGTCGTCGACCGCACGGACGACCTGCACATGGGCTTCGGCGCCCCGGATCACGTCACCGGGCATCAACAGGCCGTGGTCGGCGCCCGGGATCTCGACGACGGTGCAGGTCGGGCCGGCCAGGTCGCGCGCCACCCGGCTGTCCCACAGCTCGTCGGCCGAACCGCCGACCAGCAGCTGCGGTGCGTCGTTGGCCGCGATCGCCTCGACGACCTCGGCCATCCCCAGGACCGGCGTCAGCCAGATCGCAGGAAGGCGGCGTTCGGCGGCCAGTGGCGCGGCCAAGGTGCCGAGCGACTTGCCGACGACGAGCGCGCGCCCGGACGAGGGCAGGGCCGGCTCGACCTCGCCGCGCACCCAGCCTGTCGTCCGCTCGGACTCCCGACGCGGCGGGTCCCACCAGTGCTGCTCGGCACGCCACCCGTGCTGGGCCAGCGCGAGGCCGGTGAAGAACAGCAGCGGCGCGTGCGGGGAGTACCCGCGGCCGGGGACCAGCACGGCTGTGCCCACCGCCGCCCCGCGCGGCTCGAAGACCATGGGCTCGACACCGGGCACCCTCATGCGTCCCACCCTGCCACGCCGAAGTGGGAGTTCTCCGCCACCCAAGTGGGACTATTCCGCGGTCGAAGTGGGACTTCTCCGGCGACGGCAGGCGGACTTCTCCCACCTCGACCCCGGACTTCTCCCACCTCGGCCCCGGACTTCTCCCACCTCGGCGGTCAGAGGAGGTCGGGCGAGCGGAGGAGGGCGGGGGGTACGCCGTAGGCGTCCACGAGGTCGACCGCGATCGGACGGATCTTGCGGCAGTTGTCGTTGACCTCGCGGGTGATCGCCTTGGACCGCGCGGACGTCAGGCGACCGTGCTCCATGAACCACGCGCGGTCGCGCTCGATGGTCGACAAGGCGTAGAGGTCGCACAGCAGGGCCAACGAGGAGCGTAGGTCGCCCTCGGGAACGGTGGCGACCTTGTCGACGAAGGCCTCGAGGACGAGCCGCTCGACGTGGGCGCGGGCGGCCGCGATGACGTGGTCCTGGGCACGGGAGAAGACCTCACCGGGGTTCAGCCCCTCGTCGATGCCGCGCTTGAGCCGGCGCGCGACCCCGGACAGCGTGTGCTCCTCGCGGAACCGCAGCATCGCGAGCTGGTAGTCGGAGTCGAGCAGGCCCGCCTCCTGGTCCCACTCGTCGTCACCGCCGGGCAGCACGTCCTTGATGCGCTCGAGCAGCTGGTGGGCCGCGGTCCGCTCGATCACGGTCTCCAGCGCCTGGCCGGCCACGAACCGCACCATGCCGAGCTGGTCGAGGTCCTCGAAGTCGCTGGCGTAGTCGGTCAGCAGTCCCTTCGCGACCAGCTGCAGCAAGACGTGGTTGTCGCCCTCGAACGTGGTGAACACGTCGGTGTCGGCCTTGAGCGCGGAGAACCGGTTGACCGCGAGGTAGCCGGCACCACCACACGCTTCGCGGCACTCCTGGATCGTCCGGGTCGCGTGCCAGGTGCCGAGCGCCTTGGTGCCGGCCGCACGCGACTCCAGCTCCCGGCGGGCCTTGTCGTCCTCGTCGCCCTCGGTCGAGAAGACCTCGTGGAGCCGCCGTGAGACGACCTCCTGGGCGAAGTGCAGCGCGTAGTTCTCGGCCAGCAGCGGGAGGAGCCGCCGCTGGTGCAGCCCGTAGTCGAGGAGCAGCTCCTCCTCGTCGTCGGAGGTGGCGTTGAACTGCCGGCGGCGTACGCCGTAGCGCACCGCCAGGGTCAGCGCGACCTTGGCGGCGTTGATGCCGGCCCCACCGACGCTCACGCGCCCCTGCACCAGGGTCCCGAGCATGGTGAAGAAGCGCTTGTCAGGGTTCTCGATCGCACTCTCGTAGCGGCCGTCGCCGGTGACGTCGGCGAACCGGTTCAGCAGGTTGTCGCGCGGGATGCGGACGCCGTCGAACCACAGGCGACCGTTGTCGACGCCGTTCAGTCCCATCTTCAAGCCGTCGTCCTCGACCCGGACGCCCGGGACGAGCCCGCCGTCGGCGCGGATCGACACGACGAACGCGTGCACCCCATGGCTCTCGCCCGCGACCTCGAGCTGGGCGAACACGACGGCGGCGTGAGCGTGCACTGCGGCGCTGCCGATGTAGTCCTTGCGCGCAGCGTCGTGGGGCGTGGTGAGCACGAACTCGTCGGTCGCCGCGTCGTACGTCGCGGTGGTCTCCAGAGCCTGCACGTTGGAGCCGTGCCCGGTCTCGGTCATGGCGAAGCAGCCCAACAGCCGCCCGCCGACCACGTCGGCGAGGTAGGCGTCGTGATGGCGCTTCGTGCCGAGCATCAGCACCGCCCCGCCGAACAGGCCGAACTGCACACCGACCTTCACCAGCACCGAGAGGTCGCCGTACGCCAGCGTCTCGAAGGCCGCGACCGACGCACCTAGGTCACCGCCGCCGCCGTACTCCTCCGGGAAGCCCAGCCCGGTCTGGCCGGTCTCCGACATCGCGACGACGAGGTCCTTCACCCGCTCGCGGAACTCGGTCTGCGACATGGTCTCGGCCTCGTCCAGCACGGCGGCGTGCTCGGCGAGGTCGGCGCGGACGAGGTCACGGACGTCCCGGTACTTCCCGTCGAGGAGACGCCGCAGCGCCTCGACGTCGACCGTGGGCGGACGGTACGCCGTCCCCGCCTCTGCCTCGCCGGTCGCCATGGGTCGACCGTACCCAGCAACCCCTTCGACGTCCCTCGCTGACGCTCGCGGGCTCGACCACTCAGGAGGGGATCAGGGGCGGGCGAAGAAGTTCGGGCTGATCCAGTAGTACATCGACACCTCTTCGACGTCACGCCCCGTGCGCGGCGCCTGGATGATCATCCCGTTCCCGGCGTACAGCGCGACGTGGTAGATCGACGACGGACTGCTCGAGGAGCCCCAGAACACCAGGTCGCCGGGCCGCAGCGAGCTGCGGGAGATCGGCGTGGACTGGGTGTACTGCGCGACCGAGTAGTGCGGCAGCGAGATGCCCCCCGCCCGCCAGGCGCCCATGGTCAGCCCGGAGCAGTCCCAGGCGTTCGGGCCGGCAGCGCCCCAGACGTACGGGTCGCCGATCTGGCTGCGCGCGAACGCGAGCGCGGCCGCGACACCCGATGCCGGCGCAGGCGCAGGCGCCGGCGGGCCGGCCGTGGGGGGCGGGACGACCGGGCCCGAGGTCCCCGGTGCCGGGTCGGTGGTCAGCGCGGACGGGTCGTCGGAAGCCGAGCTCTGGTCCTGCTGGGCCTGTTCCGCCTGCTGGGCGGCCTGCTGGGCGGCCTGCTGGGCGGCCTGCCGCCGCGCCTTCTCCTCGGCGGCCTTCTGCGCGGCCTCCCGAGCGGCCTCCTCGATGCCGGCCTGGCGCTGCTCGGCGAGCGAGACGCTGATGTGCTGGAGCGTGGCGAGGCGTGAGATCAGCCGCGTCTTGCGGGCCGCGATCTCCTGGCTGGTGCGGTCGGCGGCCGCGGCCGCGGCGGCGGCCTGGTCGCGCGCCGTCCTCGCCTGGGCTGCGAGCGTCTCGGCCTTGACCCGCGCGGCGTTCGCCTGGTCGCGGGCGACGCCGGCGAGCGTCGAGGACGCGGTGTAGGAGTCGAAGGTGTGGTCCATCGCAGCCTGGGCGTTCTGGAGCGTGGACATCTTGCCGAGCACTGCGGAGAGCCCATCGCTGCCCTGGAGCGCCGACAGCGGGCTGAGGGTCGGTCCCATCTCGTACGACGCCACGACGGTCGCGGTGTACGCATGGTGCTGGCGCTTCGCGTCGGCCGCGGCGATCCCGGCGTGCTCGGCGGCCGCCCGGGAGTCGCGCCGAGCCTGCTGCAGGGCCCAGCGGGCCCCGTTGTACCGCTCGGAGGCCTGTTCCGCGGTCACCGCAGCGGCCTGTGCCTCGAGATCGGCCTGCACCAGCTGAGCCTTGACGCCCGCCACGTCGTCGGCGGCACGGGCGGCGTCGTGCCGGGCCGCGTGCACCTGTTGCTTGCTCGGGTACACGTGGTCACCGCCGGACGACGGGGCGGCGGAGGCGGCGACGACGCCGGTCAGGCCGGTGACGAGGGCGAGCGCGAGAGCGGTGACGCCGACTCGGTGCACGGGTCGTTCCTCCTGAGGGGGGCTGTGACGGGAAGTGCCTCGGGTGGCTTCCTCTCCACCCGGGGAACCTCGCAGCACGCTAATGCTCAGAAGTCACAAAAGGAACAACTTTCACAAATTTCTCGTAACTCACCGGCGTGTCGCCTTGACGACCTACATGGTTGTAACTTTCACAGGCTCGCGCTCGGGCACCCGGTGGCGGGTGAAGGACTGTCCGCTGGCCCACCCCCCGACGTAGAACGAGAAGAGCGCGATCGCGACGCCGGCCACGTCGTCGGCGACGTAGTGCCAGCCGAAGTAGAGCGTCGCGACAGCCGTGACGCAGGTGTTGACCCAGAAGACGACCTTGAGCCACCGCACCGTGGTCGTGTACTGGATCATCAGCGCGACCAGCAGGGTGATCGCGATGTGGAGACTGGCGAAGCCCGCCACGCCGCTGAGGGTGTTGGTGATGTCGAGGAGTTGCGGGGAGCTGGTGTTGATCGCCCAGACCCGACTGTCCGCCAGCGAGTTCATCAGGTGGCCGGCGGCCGTGTCGTCGATCGTCGTGTACAGCCAGGGGTGCTGGAAGCCCGGGCCGAGGGTGGGCAGCGCGTAGTAGGAGACCGTCCCGAGGGTCCAGGCCAGGCACTGCGAGGTGGCGAACCAGTACCCGTAGCCGAGGTTGCGCGACCACACCAGCCACACCGCCAGGGCGAAGGGCACCAAGGGCAGGAACCAGAGGTAGACGCTGGAGAGGAACTCCGCCGAGAAGCCGTCCCCGAGCAGGTGGTGCAGGACGATGGCCGGCTCGTGTCCGAGGAACAGCGCCCTGTCGAGGCTGAACAGCTCGCGGTCGAACTTGTGACCCCGACCCTCGATGAAGGGCAGCTGCGACTTCAGGTTCCGGTAGCTGACGTAGGTGATGTAGAAGCTGAGGATCCCCGAGACGACGAGCGTCGCCCGGTCGCGCGTCCAGTGCGTGCGCCAGCGGTCGCGGAAGACACCCGGCATCCGCTTGGGGTTGAGCCGCGAGACCCACAGCGTGCGCGGGAGCAGGTCGATGGCGAAGCCGATCCCGACCACGATCGGCAGCCGGAGGTACGACGGGCCGATGAAGCCGTCGGGATCGACCAGCTTGGCGTCGAAGACGATCGCTCCGAGCACCGCGAGCAGCCCCATCGACACCGCGACCCCGGCCAGCAGGAGGTGGGCGCGGCGAAACACGCGGATCAGTCTAGGGTGCGCTCCGCACGCTCCGACGGCCCCGCCAGAGCGGCCATCCGGGTCGCGTCGACCGCCAGGTCGACCGCATCCCCGGGGCCGACCCGGCGGTCGAGGGACGCCACGGCGTCGACGTCGCCGGCGTCCGTGCGGACGACCAGTCGGAGCTGCCCCGGAGTCGTGCGCACCTCGGTCACCGTGCCGGTCAGCGGACCGTCGGCGACGACGGTCAGGGCAGATCGGCGCAGCGCCACCGCCGGCGCCTCGGGGAGGCCGGCGGCGAACAGCAGCCGCGAGGCGGCGGGCCCGTCGAGGACGCGGGCGTATCCGAGGAAGAGCGCCGTCTCGGGATCCGCGGGGGCCCGCCACACGGCGGCGATCGGGCCGGACTGGACGATCCGGCCCGCCCGCATCACCGCGAGGTCGTCGGCCACCGCGAACGCCTCTTCGTGGTCGTGGGTGACCATCACCGCCGTCGTGCCGGCCGCGAGCAGGATCCGGCGCAGGTCAACCGCCAGGCGCTGGCGCAGCCCGGCATCCAGCGCGCTCAACGGCTCGTCGAGCAGCAGCAGGCGCGGGGACGCGGCCAGGGCCCGGGCCAGAGCGACCCGCTGACGCTCCCCACCGGAGAGGGTCGCCGGCAACCGGTCGCCGAACCCCGCCAGCCCGACCAGGTCGAGCAGCTCCGCGACCCGGGCGCCGGCCTCGGCCCGCGGCGTACGCCGGATGCGCAGGGGGTAGCCGACGTTGCGGGCGACGGTCAACGACGGGAACAGCTGGCCGTCCTGGAACATCAGCGCGAACCCGCGGCGATGGGTCGGCGTCGCGGCGAGGTCCTCGCCGTGCCAGCAGACCGTGCCGGTGGCAGGCTCGAGGCCGGCCACGGCCCGGAGCAGGGTCGACTTGCCGCAACCCGACGGGCCGAGCACGGCCAGGACCCGCCCTTCGTCGAGATCGAGGGCGGCGTCCGCCACGGCCGGCGTCCCGTCGTAGGACACGCACAGGCCGCGCACGGACAGGGCGGTCATCAGAAGGTGCCCACCGACGGCACTCGGAGTCGCTCGACGACGAGCATGACCGCGGCGGTGGTGGCCCCGAGGATGAC
This sequence comes from Nocardioides sp., assembly GCA_025924815.1. GTDB lineage: Bacteria > Actinomycetota > Actinomycetes > Propionibacteriales > Nocardioidaceae > Nocardioides. Next base: position 5,337 of record JAICHQ010000064.1, on the reverse strand, counting down.
CGAGGCGGCCAGCGCCATGCCGTAGTCGAGGTCGCCCGGGTGGCTGATCAGCCGGAAGATCACCACCGGCAGGGTCGGCCGGTCGTCGCGCACCAGGAACGAGGTGGCCCCGAACTCCCCGAGCGAGCAGGCGAAGGCGAACCCGGCCGCGGCGAGCAGCGGCTTCCAGATCACCGGCAGGTCGACCACGAGCAGGGCCCGGGTGGGTGAGGCGCCGAGCGTGGCCGCCGCCTGGCGGAGCCGGTCGTCGATGCCACCCAGCACCGGTACCAGCACCCGGACCACCAGCGGTAGCGCCACGAGCGCCTGGGCGATCGGGATCAGTGCGGGCGAGTCGCGCAGCTCGAGCGGCGGCCGGCCCAGCGTGATCAGGAAGCCGAAGCCCAGGGTGACCGCAGAGACCCCCAGCGGCAGCATGAACAGCCCGTCGAGGACGGCTCGCAGGCGCCGTTCGGAGCGGGTGCGGGAGCGGCGGGTGACGACGGTGGCGACCGCGAGGCCGAGCAGGAGCGACATCCAGGTCGCGTCGACGGCGATGCGCAGGCTGTTGACGACCGCGTCGGTGACCGGGACCAGCAGGGCCTGGTGGGCGCCGGACGTCTGGAGTGCCCGGTAGTTGGCCAGGCTCCAGGCGCCGTCGTTGCGCAGGGACGCCACGACCAGCGAGGCGATCGGCCCGGCGACCAGGACCAGCAGCAGGAAGGTCGCGACCAGCGCGGGAGCATCGGCGCCGGTCGGGCGGCGCAGCCGCGCCTGCGAGTGGGCGACGGCGGCGTCCGGCGTACGGCGGGCCCGGGCGGCCGCGAGCAGGAGCGCGGTCACCACGAGGAGCTGGAGGATCGAGAGGGCGGCAGCGCCCTGGAGGTCGAGGAGGTTCGTGGTCAGCAGGTAGATCTGCGTCTCGACGCTCGAGTAGCGCAGGCCGCCGAGGGTGAGCACGATCCCGAACGCCGTCGCGCAGAACAAGAACACCACGGTGGCCGCGGAGACGATCGCCGGCCGCAGGGTCGGCAGTGTCACGTCCCGCAGCACCTGTCGCGGCGAGGCGCCCAACGCCGCCGCCGCCTCGCCCGGACGCGGGTCCAGAGACTCCCAGGCGCCGCCGACGACACGGATCACGACGGAGGCGTTGAAGAAGACGAGCCCGGCGACGATCGCGACCGGGCCGCCGTCGAGGCCGAGGAAGGCCACCGGACCGCCTTCTCCGATCAGCAGCTCGAAGGCCACGCCGACCACGACGGTCGGGAGCACGAAGGGCACCACCAGGAACGCCCGCAGCCACGTGCGTCCGGGGATCGCGACGCGATGCAGGACGTACGCCGCCGGGAGGCCGAGCACGAGGGCCAGGACGGTCGCCACGGTGGAGGTCCAGACCGTGAACCAGACCGCGCGCCGGATCTCGGGCCGGGCCAGGACGTCGGCCACCCCGCCGACGTCGAGGCGGCCGCCGTGGACGAAGCCGCGCCCGACCATGCCGGAGACCGGCAGCACGAAGAAGAGCCCGAGCACCACCAGGGGGACGACCGCGGTGGCGGCGAGGGCGACGAGGCGTCGGGTCTGGGTCATCGGGTGCGGGTCATCGAGTCATCGGCTGACGATGTCGCTCCACTGACGCAGCCACGCCTCGCGGTGGGCCGAGATGTCGGCCGGGCTCACGTCGTAGGGGTGCGACGGCTGTACGGCGTACTTCGCCCAGGCCGGCGGCAGCGGGGTGCCCGAGCGGACCGGGAAGACGTACATCGCGTCGGGAAGCGCCTTCTGCACCGAGGGGCCGAGCAGGAACTGGACGAACGCCTTGGCGCCCTCCGGGTCGGCCGCGCCGGCCAGCACGCCGGCGTACTCGACCTGCTGGAAGCAGGTGTCGAGCAGCGCCTTCGTGGTCGACGCGTGACTCCCCTTGGGCACCGTGAAGGCGGGCGAGGAGTCGTAGGAGACGACGATCGGGTCCTTGCCGTGGCCGCCGCCCTGCGTGAAGTCGGTCTCGTAGGCCTGGGTCCAGCCGTCGGTGATCGTGGCGCCACCCGCGACCAGCTTGCTCCACCAGTCGACCCACCCGTCGCCGTACTTCCCGATCGTGGCGAGCAGGAAAGCCAGGCCGGTCGAGCTGGTGGTGGCGCCGGGCACCGCGATCAGGCCGTTGTACGCCGGCTTCACCAGGTCGTCGAGGGACCGGGGCGGAGCGACGTGGTGGTCGGAGAACCAGACGGTGTCGATGTTGACGCAGACGTTCCCGTTGTCGATCGGCGCGAGGCGGCCGTCGTCGCCGGGCAGGACGTACTTCTGGGCGCCGGCGGGAAGGGGCACGTCGGACGCCGCGAACACGCCGGCGTCGAGAGCCCGGCTGGCGAAGGTGTTGTCGACGCCGAACGCGACGTCACCGGTGGGGTCGCCCTGGGTGAGCACCAGCTTGTTGGTCAAGGTGCCGCCATCGCCCGAGGCGTGCACCACCAGGTGGTAGCCGGACTCGCGCTCGAACTGTGCGATCACCGTCTTGGGCAGCACGAACGAGTCGTGGGTGACCAGGACGACGTCCTTGGCCGCCTCGGGGCTGTTGTCCGAGCCGACCAGCGAGCAGCCCGCCAGGGCGAGTGCCAGGACGGCGCCCGCGCCTGCCCGGGCGGACGTGCGGCGTCGGGCACGCGGAGAACCCATGGAGACTGACTCCCTTCGCCGGTGCTAACCGGATCAGGTTCGGAGGGTCTGCGGACGCACCGCACTCTCAGCCCGTGCTGGGCTCCCCTGTCTTGTGCCCGCCACTGTACGCCGCCCGCCCCGCTCGCCGTACGCCCCGCTCGCCGTACGCCCCGCTCGCCGTACGCCGCGTCGACGAGGTCTCCTCAGGCACGGGACGCGGGACTCCCCCGGCTGTCCCCGTGGGGCTCACCGGGACAGCGCGTCGCGTACGCGGTCGATCATGGAGGCGAACGGTCCGGTCAGCACCTGAGCGGTGGTCGAGCCGGCGGCGGCGGGGTGGGCATGGGTCGGCGCCATCTGCTCGACCCTGCGCAGCCTCGTGCCGAGACTCTGCCGCTCGTCGGCGTCGATCGTCTCCAGGATGCGCGGGAACTCCTCGTTCTCCTCGGCCTCGGCGTGCTCGTCCACCGAGGACTCGAACGACGTCAGCTTGGCCAGGAACGCCTCGCTCGCCGGGTCGAGGTCCTCCAGGGCCGCCAGCACCCGGTTGGCCTCCTCCTCCTCGCGGTTCCGCGCGTTCGCCACCCGCTTCCAGTCGTCACCCTCGGCCTTCGGTCGCAACACGAGCTCCTCGGCCGTCTCGTGCACGGCCAGCAGTGCCCGCAGCTCGTCGAACGGCTCCTTCCGCTCCGCTGCCGGCGCCTCCTGGATCCGGGCGAAGAGGTCCCGCACCTGCGCATGCTGCTCGAGCAGGATCCTGATCACGTCGCCCTCGGGCAGCTCATGTGCCTTGGCTCGGTCCTCGGCTGCGTCTCCCATGTGTCCTCCTGGTGTCCTCCTGGTGTCCTCCTGGTGTCCTCACAGCGGTACCCGCCGCCGGAAGCGTCAAACGCGCATGGCCGCCGGGAGGCCCGGGTACGGAGGCACCATGGGTGCCGTTCTCATTCCCGTGATCCTGGTCCTGATCGTCCTCGTGCTCGCGGCGGTGGCGATCAAGCGCTACTCGGGTGCCGAGGTGAGGCGCAGCGACCGGCTCCAGAACGCCGACCGGCCCACGCTGCGCTACGAGGTCCCGGCCGGTCAGGACCCGGCCGCCGTCCTGGCCGAGCTGCAGAGCTCGGGCTACGACGCCTCGGCCGACTCCGAGCCCGGCCCGTCGTCGCCGATCGTGATCATCGGCAGCACGTCGGGGGGCCCGCCCGACCGGGAGGAGCTCCGCTCCCTGCTGGCCCGAAGCCCGGTGAGCGTCGAGTCCTCCGCCGACGGGTCGATCAACCGCCCACCCGTGCGGTTCATGGACGAGGTCTGAGCCTCTCGGCCTGACCGTCGATCGCCCCGTCCCGAAGGGCGCGGAGCACCTGGGCTCCTTGGGGTACGGCGATCAGCACCTGCCCGCGCGCACACCGGACCAGGTCGTCGGCGAAGGTCGTCCCGAGGCGACCCTTGGCCAGAAAGCCGGTGACCCCCGCCCGGAGCATCGCCACGACTGTCGCCACGTCGTTGCTCGCCGAGACAGCGACCAGGACCGGGCTCGGCGTCAGGGCACGCAGGGCCCGGGCGGCGACCGGACCCCCGGACGGCATGCGGACGTCGAGGACCACCAGGTGTGCGCGGTGCTCGGACACGAGCTCGGGCAGCCCCTCGCCCGTGGCGACCTCGCGCACGACGTCGAAGCCTCCGTGGGCGGTCAGCACGTCGACGATCGCGCGACGCATGGTCGCGTCATCGTCGGCGACGACCACCCGGATGGTGCTCATGCCCGTCGGGGTCGTCACGCTCACCCACGCTGATCGGTTTCGGGCCGCCGTACATGGGTTCGCAGTTCCAAACTCGGGTAGTGCGGTTGCACTAGATCTGTGCGACGGTTTCCTGGTAGGTCCGAGGGAAGCGGGTTCGCATGTCCGAGGTACCCGAGCACGTCGCTGGATCACCGGAGCAGCCGATCCGGGTGCTGATCGTCGACGACCACGAAGTGCTGGCCGCGAGCCTGGCCATGGTGCTCGACGCCGAGGACGACATCCGCACGGCCGGAGTCGCGACGACGCTCGAACAGGCGCGCACCCTGCTCGAAAGCACGCTCCCCGACGTGATCCTGCTCGACCACCGGATGCCCGACGGCGACGGCGTCGCCGCCATCCCCGAGCTGCGGGCGCTCCGCCCGACGATCGGGGTCGTGGTGCTCACCGCGAGCGCCGCCGACCATGTGCTGATGTCTGCGATCGAGAACGGCGCCTCCGGATTCCTGTCCAAGACCCGGAGCCTCGACGAGGTCACCGCCGCGGTCCGCGCCGCGGCCGCCGGCGAGTCGGTGATCTCACCCGAGCTCCTGGCCAGGCTCCTCCCGAGGTTCGGCCGCGGGAAGGACACCCCGGAGGACGAGCTCACCGACCGGGAGCGTGAGGTGCTCGCGCTGGTTGCCGAGGGGTTGTCGAACGCGGCCATCGCGGAGCGTCTCGTGGTCTCGGTGCACACGGTCCGCAACCACATCGCCAGCCTGTCGGCGAAGCTGGGGGCACACTCCAAGCTCGAGGCGCTGTCGGTCGCCGTTCGTCAGGGCATGCTCCCCGACCTGTGATCCGACCTGTGATCCGACCTGTGATCCGACCTGTGAGCCCGCAGGCGCGGGCCGGTGGGGACCACCGGGAGTAGTAGATCGGCGCTACTCGACTCGACGCCGAAACCTCATGTGCCGACGCCGGTCCT
>JAICHQ010000063.1 GCA_025924815.1 Nocardioides sp. | reverse complement strand
GCGGACCTCGAGGCGATGGGGCCCACGTACGTCAAGCTCGGCCAGCTGCTGTCGACCCGGTTCGACCTGCTCCCGGCGGCGTACACCACGGCGTTGAGCCGACTCCAGGACGAGGTCGAGCCGTTTCCCGCCGCCGACGCTCGCGCGATGATCGAGGCCGAGCTCGGCGCGGACGTGCGTGATCTGTACGCCGCGTTCGACGACGAGCCGGTGGCCGCGGCCTCGCTCGGCCAGGTGCACCGGGCCGCGCTCCGTAACGGGCGGGAGGTGGCCGTCAAGGTGCAACGGCCGGACGCACGTGACGAAGTGGCTGAGGACATGTCGACCCTCGCCCGGCTGGCCGGGCTCGCCGACAAGGGCACCGCGCTCGGCCGCACCTACGGCTTCGGAGGGCTGCTACGAGAGTTCGAACGCTCGTTGACCCTCGAGCTCGACTACCGCCGGGAGGCACGCAACCTCCTGCGGTTCGGGGAGCTGACCGGCTCCTACGACCGGCTGCTGGTCCCGGACCCCGTGCTCGAGCTGACCACGGGTCGGGTCCTCACGATGTCGTACGTGCACGGGCGCAAGGTCACCAGCGTCGGGCGGCTGGGCCTGGTCGACCTCGATGCCGGGCCCATCGTGGAACAGCTCTTCCGTGCCTATCTCCGGTCGATCCTGGTGGACGGCTTCCTCCACGCCGACCCGCATCCGGGCAACCTCCTGCTCACCGACGACGGACGCCTGGCCATCCTGGACCTGGGAATGGTCGCGACCGTGCCGCCGCGCCTTCAGGACAAGGTGGTGCGACTGCTCGTGGCGATCGGCGACGACAACGGCGAGCAGGCGGCCCGGGTCCTGGCCGAGATGGGTCAGCCACTCGACTCCTACGACGCCCGCGCCTTCCGCGACGACGTGACCCATCTGGTCTCGGACTCGGTGGCACAGGGCTCGGACATGCAGGCCGGCCGGGTCCTGGTGGAGCTCAGCCGGATATCGGGTGTCCGAGGGCTGCGTCCACCGCCGGAGATGACGTTGGTGGGCAAGGCATTGCTCAACCTCGACCGCACGACCCAGCACCTCGACCCGACGTTCGCCCCGGCCGAGGCCATCCGGGACAACGTGCAGTCGATCCTGCGCAGCGGTCTCGTCGCCTCCCCGGGGGACCTGATCACCGCCGCGCTCGACGCCCGGGAGTTCACCGCGCAGCTACCCCGCCGCGCCAACCGCATCATGGACAGCCTTGCCGACGGTGAGCTGCGCTTCCGGGTGGATGCCATCGATGAGGAGCGTCTGCACACCGTCCTGCAACGACTCGCCAACCGCGTCACCCTGGGCGTGGTCATCGCCGCGACGATCCTCGGCGCGTCCCTGCTCATGCAGGTGCCGACCGACCACCGGATCCTGGGCTATCCCGCGATCGCCATCGTCCTGTTCGCGCTGGCCGTTCTGGGAGGCGTCGCGCTGATGTCGTGGATCGTCGTCACCGACCGCAAGGTCGCGCGCACCGAGCTCCGGGCGCATCGAGACGTGCCCCGTCTGTGAGGTGACGCCACCCACGTCCCGGTCGCCTGCGCCGTAGGGGTGATCCCGTCGAGGTGCCCGCTCCCTAGGCTGTCGGCGGCCGGCTTCGTGGTCGGCCCGGACAGGAGTCTCCCCCGTGCTTGCCGCCTTCCTGCTGGCCGGCCTCTTCTCCGCGCCGCTGGCGACCATCGCCCTGTTCACCCGATCGATGACGACCTCGGGTGCCACGGGAGCCTGGTCCTCGGCGCGAAGACTGCTCGTCTCGGCCCTGGCGACGCTCGCGCTGGCCGCGCTCACCGCCGGCGCGCTCCAGCTGCTCGACGTCACGCGTGCCAACACCATCGCCGGCGTGGCCGCCTTGGTCGCCGTCAGCGCGCTCTGGCTGCCTGCCACCCGGCACTGGAGCGCGCGGGCGCACCTCGCGTGGGCTGCCACGTTCTACCTCTTCGCCGCCTATCTGGTCTACATGCTGTGGTGGACCTACGTCAGTCACCTCGGCCTCTTCGGCACCATCGGGGCGCTGATCCTGTGGCTGATGGAGGCGTTCGCGGCCTTCCTCGGGGTCGCCTACCTGTGGGAGCTCTGCGACGCCCTCGGCCGGGAGGCCTGGCAACGTCGGGTGATCGACGGAGCAGACCAGGACGCGCGCGGCTACACGCCCTTCGTGAGCCTCCAGGTGCCGGCCTACAACGAGCCGCCGGAGATGGTGATCGAGACGCTTCAGTCGCTCACCGCGCTCGACTACCCGGCGTACGAGATCATCGTCATCGACGACAACACCGACGACGAGAGCCTGTGGCGGCCGGTCGAGGCGTGGTGTCGCGACCACGGCATCAAGTTCGCCCATCTCCAGGACTGGCCCGGCTACAAGTCCGGTGCCCTCAACCACGCCCTGCGCGAGATGATCGACCCCCGCACGGAGCTGATCGGCGTGATCGACGCCGACTACCAGCTCGACCCCCAGTTCCTCGCCGCGTGCGCCCCGCTCTTCGCCGACCCGGAGGTCGGCTTCATCCAGGCGCCCCAGGACTACCGCGACTGGAGGCAGGCGCCGTTCTTCCGGCGGCTGTACTACTCCTACAAGTACTTCTTCGCTGTCTCGCAGCCCTCCCGCAACGAGCGCGACGGGGCGATCTTCGCCGGCACGATGGGCCTGATCCGCAAGGACGCGCTGGTAGGGGCCGGCGGTTGGGACGAGTGGTGCATCACCGAGGACGCCGAGCTGTCGCTGCGCCTGCTGCGCGACGGCTGGTCAGGACTCCACGTCGACCGGTCCTTCGGCGTCGGCGTGATGCCGCTGACCTTCGAGGCACTGAAGGGGCAGCGCTTCCGCTGGTGCTTCGGGGGCATCCAGATCCTGCGCCGCCACTGGCGCGCGATGATGCCCGGTCGCCCCACGAGCCGGAACCGGATGGACGGCGGTCAGCGCTGGGCCTACCTGTCCGGCGCCGTCCAGTGGTACGGCGACCTCCTCGCCGTGATGTTCTTCCTGTTCCTGCTCGTCGGCGCAGCCAACGTGACGCTCGGGGGCGGCCTGCTGTTCCGCAAGCTGAGCGGGTTCCTGCTGGCCGCGATCCCGCTGCTGGCTCTGCTGGGGCTGATCCGGGCGGTAGCCCTGCTCCGGCGCGGCACAGGCGCCTCCTGGCGAGACGCCCTCGGTGCCTTCATGATCTGGCAGTCGACCTCGATCGTGGTCGCGCGTGCCTCGGTGCAGGGTCTGTTCGCGAAGGAGGCGGAGTTCCTGCGCACGCCCAAGACCGCGGAGGACGCGCACTGGTGGGACGCCGTCCGCGGAAACCTTCCCGAGTCGCTGTTCGCCGCCCTGGGCATCGCGGGAATCGTCGGCTCGTTGGCCGCCGCCGGCTCGGGCGGCCTGGTCACCGCCGCGCTGCTGGTCTGGCCCACCGCGGCCTTCCTCTCGGCGCCGCTCAACAGCCTCGGCGCCCAGCGCGCGGCACTCCCGGGCGAGCTGGACGAGCGTCGTCGTACGGAGTACCGGCGGTTCGGCGCACGACCCGCGACGATCACCGCGGCCGGCCTGCTGGCGATCGCCGGCACCGTAGCGGTGGCGGCGGTCCTGCTGGCCCCGGCCGGGGAACGGGTGGTCTCACCCAACCCCGTGGCTCCCGCGCGCGGACACCATCCGACGCCGATCGCGCACACCGGCGGACCCAGCAGCAGCCCGACGTCGGCCGCTCCGACGACCGCCCCCACCACGACCGCGACGACGACCACGACGACGACGACTGCCCCGACGACCGCCCCCACCACGAGCGCCCCCACCACGACCGCGACGACCTCCAGCGCCACCACGAGCGCCCCGACCACTGCTCCGACCTCGGCGGCCAGCAGCCCCTAGCCCCTCCCCGGCCCGGTGCGTGCTGACGGGCGGGGGTGACCGGCGCCACGGAGGCGGTGGAGGCGCGCCATGCACGTTCGGGCGGACATCGGGTACGAGCCCAGCATGGCCACCACACGAAAGATCCACTACACGACCCCCGGCATGGACACCGCGCAGGCTGAGCGGGTGATCGGGCTGCTGCAGTCGCGCCTGCACGCGATGAACGACCTGCACCTGACGCTCAAGCACGTGCACTGGAACGTCGTCGGCCCACACTTCATCGCGGTCCACGAGATGATCGACCCGCAGGTCGAAGCCGTGCGCGGCTTCGCCGACGAGCTCGCAGAGCGGATCGCGACGCTGGGCGGCTCTCCGATGGGCACGCCGGGATCGATCGTCCACGATCGCGACTGGGACGACTACTCATTGGGCCGGGCCGGCACACAGGAGCACCTGGGAGCGCTCGACCTGGTCTACCGCGGGGTGGTCGAGAGCTATCGGAACGGGATCACCGAGCTCGAGGAGCTGGACCCGGTCACCCAGGACATGTTCATCGCGGAGACCGAGCAGCTGGAGCTGTTCCACTGGTTCATCCGGGCCCACCTGGAGGACCAGGGAGGCCGCCTGGTGACCGAGGACGCGACGACCGAGCAGGCAGCCGCCGAGGCGGCCAAGGGCTGATCATCGCTCGCCCGGTCAGCGCACGCTGATCCGCGCTACCTCGCCGGCGCGAGCGACAAGGTGGCCGATCACCGGATGACCCGGCAGCTCTCCGGCGACGAGCAGGCCGCCCGAGGTCTGCGCGTCGGCGAGCAGGAGAAGCTCGTCGTCGTCGACCCGCGCGTCGACCCGGTCGCGGACCCAGTCGAGGTTGCGCCGCGAGCCTCCGGGGACGAATCCCTCGGCCAGCGACGACCGAGCCCCGTCGACGTACGGCACGGCGGCCGCGTCCAGCTCGGCGTCGACACCGCTCGCCCGGCAGAGCTTGAACAGGTGCCCGAGCAGCCCGAAACCGGTGATGTCGGTCGCGCAGGCCGCGCCGGCGGCCAGGGCGGCCCGGGACGCCTCGGCGTTGAGCGCGGTCATCACCGCGACCGCTTCGGGGAAGGACTCCCCCGTGGCCTTGTGCCGGTTGTTGAGAATGCCCAGCCCCAGCGGCTTGGTGAGGGTCAGCGGCAGCCCCGGCCGTCCGGCGTCGTTGCGCAGCAGCCGCTCAGGGTCCCCGAGGCCGGTCACGGCCAGGCCGTACTTCGGCTCGCGATCGTCGATGCTGTGGCCACCGGCCAGGTGACATCCGGCCTCGGCGGCGACCTCCGCTCCCCCGGCCAGCACCTCGGCGGCCAGCTCGAAGGGCAGGGTCTCGCGCGGCCAGGCCAGCAGGTTGACCGCGACCAGGGGCTCGCCGCCCATGGCATAGACGTCGGAGAGGGCGTTCGCGGCGGCGATCCGCCCCCAGTCGTGCGGGTCGTCGACCACCGGGGTGAAGAAGTCCGTGGTCAGGATCACCGCTCGGCCGCCGTCGATGCGTACGACGGCCGCGTCGTCGCCGTTCTCGACCCCCACGAGCAGGTCCTCGGTGGCACGGCCACGGGCCAGGCCCCCCAGCACGCGCTCCAGCTCGCCCGGCGGCACCTTGCAGGCGCAGCCACCGCCTGCGGCGTAGCTGGTCAGACGGCCGGGCAGCTCGAGGGTCATACGTCGTTCGTACCACCGGGCCGGAGCCCGGCGTCAGGCCGGGGCCACACCGGGTCGTCGGAGACGCGGCGGACTCACCGGCCGACGGCGGCCCGCTCCCGGGCGGCGATGCGCTCCTTCTGCGGGACGACGGTGTACTTGGGGTCGCGGGCCGAGGCCAGACCGGCCTCGAAGATCCCGAACCGGGTCAGCACGGACGCGCCCACGCACGCCGCGCCGGCCAGGGCCGAGACGGCGCGCGAACGGCGTCCGAGCACCAGGGTCGCTCCGGCGGCGACCGCCGTCAGGCTGCGCGAGACGCTCATCAGTCGCCCCGGCCGTCCGGTGCGGTAGGGCTCGCCCACCAGACCGATCCGGTCGAGCAGTCGTTCGGCGCCGACGATCTCCATCGCCGCGCCCATGAGCACCATCCGGCGGGCCGGACCCGCCTGTGCGCACGGTGAGAAGACCATGGCCATGCCGCCGGCGGCGGCGGCGCCGGAGCCGGCGAAGATGAACGGGAGCTCACGGTGCGCCTCGTGCCAGGCCGGGACGGCGGTGTTGGCCAGCAACGCCCCGGTGTACGTCGCCAGCGGCGGCCCCAGCGCGGCGGCACCCACCCCCGCCAGTCGCCCGAGCCGCGGCAGTCGGCCGGTCAGGAAGGACGCGGCCGCGGCCCCCGACAGCGACGCGAACGGCGCCAGGATGAACGAGCCGACCGAGAGCGGCGAGGTCGGCTTGAGCACACGCAGCATGTTCAAGAACCGCTCCGGCCGCCCGAGGTCGTGCACCAGGGCCACCGTTCCCAGCGCCGCACTGCCCGCCGCGGTCACCCGGGCGACGCGCTCGAGGTCCGGTCGACCCGACGAGGCGGCCACCTCGGCGAGGACGGCGGAGGCGCCGCCCATCCCGCCCAGGAAGAGGTAGAGCGGGACGTCGGGCGTCTTCCAGGTCGGAGTCTTGATGATCTGGCGCCCGTAGTAGGACTCGAACTCCGGTGGGGGGACCATCGACGTCTCGCCGCGCGGGGTCATCGTCGTCTCCCGACGGCGGCGGCAACGCCGACCCCGGTCAAGGCCGCGGCAGCCATCGCGACGTGCTTCCAGATCGACCCCAGGTCACGCGTGGTCACGACGGGGTCGGGCGGGAGCCCGTAGACCTCGGGCTCGTCGAGCAGCAGGAAGAAGGCGCCGCCCCCGCCGACCCCGTCCTCCGGGTCGCGCCCGTAGAGCCGGGCGACGTCGACGCCCTTCTCGTGCAGCTCCGCCAGCCGCGCATCCGCGCGCTCACGCAGCTCGTCGAGCTCGCCGAACTGGATCGACTCGGTGGGACACGCCTGCGCGCACGCGGGCTGCTGGCCCTCCTTGAGCCGGTCGTAGCACAGGGTGCACTTGAAGGCCCGGCCGTCGTCCTCACGCAGGTCGATCACGCCGTAGGGGCACGCCGGCACGCAGTAGCCGCAGCCGTTGCAGATGTCGGGCTGGACCACGACGGTGCCGAACTCGGTGCGGAACAACGATCCCGTGGGACACACGTCGAGACACGCCGCGTGGGTGCAGTGCTTGCACACGTCCGACGACATCAGCCATGTCACCACGCCGTCGCCGGACTCGGTGGCCTGGCCGGCGGCGGACGGGTCGGCTCCGGGCAGGCTCATCGACGGCATGCCCAGGTCGACGGGAAGCGACACCTCGGACGACTTCTCGACGAAGGCGACGTGTCGCCAGGTGCTCGCACCGAGGGCCTGGGTGTTGTCGTAGGACATGCCGGTCAGCAGGTAGCCGTCGTCGGGCACCGAGTTCCAGGTCTTGCAGGCGACCTCGCAGGCCTTGCAGCCGATGCAAACCGAGGTGTCGGTGAAGAACCCCACCCGCGGCGGGTGGTCCTCGTACCCGGCGTCGGCGGTGACGTCGTCGAGACGCCCGGACAGCCTGCCCATCAGCCGTCTCCCTTCTCCTGGTCGGCGCCGACGCCGGCCCGGCGTCGGTACTCCTCGACGTACGCCGTCAGGGCCGCGCCGCGTGGTCGCCGGCCGGGCTGGATGTCGCAGGTGCCGACCTTGTCCTGGATGTACACGTTGGGGTCCATGGTGATGTTGACCAGGTCGTTGGCGGAGTCGCCCTGGGTGATGCCGTTCCCGCCCCAGTGGTAGGGCAGGCCCACCTGTTCCACCCACTGCTCACCCAGGCGCAGGGACCGGAGCCGCTCGGTCACGAGCACGCGCGCCTCGATCGCGGTGCGGGCGGTCGCGATCGTGGCCCACCCGCCGTTCTCCAGCCCGCGCGCGCGGGCGAGCCGCGGCGACACCTCGCAGAAGGGCTCGGGCTGGAGCTCGGTCAGGTAGGGCAGGGTGCGGCTCATCGCACCGGCCGTGTGGTGCTCGGTCAGCCGATAGCTGGTGTAGACGAACGGGAACACCTCGCTCAGGCTCGGGTTGATCGGGTTTGCCGACTGGGTGAGGCTGCGTCGCGCCGGGTTGTTCTGCTGCGGGTAGAGCGCATTGGCCACCGGAGACTCCGGCGGCTCGTAGTGCGTCGGGACGGGCCCGTCCGCGACCCCCAGCGGCGCGAAGAGCCACGCCTTGCCGTCGGTCTGCATGATGAACGGGTCCTGGCCGCCGATCGCGTCGGGTCCCGCGGCGTCCTCGGCGGGCACGTGGTCGGGTGGCCGGTCGGCGATGAAGTCCGGCACGTCGGATCCGACCCAGCTCCCCTGCTCGGCGTCCCACCACACGTACTTCTTGCGCTCGCTCCACGGCGACCCGTCGGGGGCCGCGGACGCACGGTTGTAGAGGATCCGCCGGTTCGCCGGCCAGGCCCAGCCCCACTCGGAGGCCACCAGATCCTGCTCCCAGTGCGGCTTGCGGCGCCGCGCCTGGTTGACCCCCTCGGCGTACACACCGCAGTAGATCCAGCAGCCGCACGCGGTCGACCCGTCGTCCTTCAGCTCGGTGTACGTCGACAGCGGGGAGCCGTCAGGCCCGGTACCGTTGATCTCCTGCAGGACCGCCTGCGAGTCCACCTCCCCGCGCTCGTCGACGGGGTAGTCCCAGGTGAGGTCGAGCAGCGGGCGATCCATCTCGTCGGTCGAGCCCGCGAGCTTCTGCCGGATCCGGTTGCCGAGCTCGAAGTAGAAGTCGAGCTCGCTGCGGGCATCGCCCGGCGGGTCCACGGCCTTGTCGCGCCACTGCAGCATCCGTTGCGTCTGCGTGAACGACCCGGACTTCTCGGTGTGGGCGGCGGCCGGCAGGAAGAACACCTCCGTGCCGATCTCCTCGGTGACCAGCTCGCCCGTCTCGATCTCCGGCCCGTCCTTCCAGAACGTCGCCGACTCGATCATCTGCAGGTCGCGCACGACCAGCCAGTCGAGGTTCGCCAGGCCGAGGCGCTGCATCTTGCCGTTGGCCGAGCCGACCGCGGGGTTCTCGCCGACCACGAAGTAGCCCTTGCAGCGGCCCTCGATCATCGCCTTGACCGTGGTGTACGTCGAGTGGTCACCGGTCAGTCGGGGCAGGTAGTCGAAGCAGTAGTCGTTTTCCGCGCTCGCCGCGTCGCCCCAGTAGGACTTGAGGAAGCTGACGGCGTAGGAGCGCATGTTGCCCCAGAAACCGGTCTTGCCGGCGTCGGCCGCGACGTACTCGTCGAGGTCACCGTGGTGCTCCGCATGGGGCATGGGGAGATAGCCGGGCAGGATGTTGAACAGCGTCGGGATGTCGGTGGAGCCCTGGATCGACGCGTGTCCACGCAAGGCCATGATCCCGCCACCCGGCCGGCCGATGTTGCCCAGCAGCGTCTGCAGGATGGCGGCGGTCCGGATGATCTGCGCACCCACGCTGTGGTGGGTCCAGCCGACGGCGTAGCACAGTGCCGAGGTCCGCTCGCGCCCGCTGTTGCGCGTCAGCTCGTCGGCCACCTTCGCGAACTGCTCGGGACCGATCCCGCACACCTCCTGGACCATCTGCGGGGTGTAGCGCGCGAAGTGGCGCTTGAGGATCTGGAAGACGCAGCGTGGGTCCTGCAGCGTCTCGTCGCGTCGCGGCTTGAACTCGACAGCGGGCCCCCCCGACCCGTGGGACTCAGAGCGGGCCGCCTCGTGCCCCTTCTGGTGCTGGTCGCTGCCCACGCCGCCCGTGGGCTGCTCCGGGTCGCGTTGTCCCGCCGAGGCGGCCGCGGACGCATCGTCGTACTGCCAGGTGGCCGGGTCGTACTGCCCGGTCTCGGGGTCGTAGCCCGAGAACAGTCCTTCGAGGTCCTCGGTGTCCTGGAACCGGTCGTCGATGATGGCCGCCGCGTTGGTGTAGGCGACGACGTACTCGCGGAAGTCGAGGTCGTTGCTCAGCACGTGGTTGACCAGCGCGCCGAGGAAGGCGATGTCGGAACCCGCCCGGATCGGCACGTGGATGTCGGCCACCGCCGAGGTGCGGGTGAAGCGCGGATCGACATGGATGATCGTCGCGCCCTTCCGCTTGGCCTCCATCACCCACTGGAAGCCGACGGGGTGGGCCTCGGCCATGTTCGAGCCCTGGATCAGGATGCAGTCAGCGTTGCTGAGGTCCTGCAGGTTGGTGGTGGCCCCACCACGGCCGAACGAGGTACCCAGACCGGGCACCGTGGAGGAGTGTCATATCCGCGCCTGGTTCTCGATCTGGATGGCGCCCATCGCGGTGTAGAGCTTCTTCATGAGGTAGTTCTCCTCGTTGTCGAGGGTCGCTCCTCCGAGGCTCGCGATGCCGAGGGTGCGGCGGGTACGCCGGCCCTCGCTCTCCCATTCCCAGAACTCCTTGCGGGTCTTGATGACGCGGTCGGCGATCATGTCCATCGCCGTGTCGAGCTCGAGGTCCTCCCACTCGCGGCCGTGCGCCCGGCGGTAGCGGACCGTCCGCACGCGGGTCGGCGAGGTCACCAGCTGCAGGGTGGCGCTGCCCTTGGGGCACAGGCGCCCGCGCGAGACCGGGCTCGCCGGGTTGCCCTCGATCTGGGTGACCCGTCCGTCCTTGACGAACACCTTCTGGGCGCAGCCCACGGCGCAGTAGGGGCAGATCGAGTCGACCACCCGGTCGGCCTGGACGGTGCGGGGCTCCAGCTCACGGCTGTGCTCGGACTGCGCCGCCGCGCCCCGCCCGAGCCGGTCGCTGCCGGTGAGCTGGCGCAGGGCGGACCACTCGCCGAGCCGGGACCTGAGTGCCACGCAGCCACAGTAGCCACTTCGGGCCGGGTTCAAACCCCCGGTCCGCCCCGGAGGGCGGCTGGCGGAGGCGGACGGGAATCGAACCCGCCTGACCGGGATGCCCGGTCACTACGGTTTTGAGGACCGCGCCCGTCACCAGACGAGGTACGCCTCCGGGGTCAGCGTAGGGGGCACCGGATGCGAGAGGATGGGCAGCATGTCGGAGCGGGGGGCGGAGACAGAGCCGGGTGCGCGGCCGGATCCGCGGCGGCGTACGCCGCGCACGGACGTCGTGCTCGGCGACCCGCGACTCCAGGCCGCCACCGATCGTCTCGGCCGGGCGCGGGTCAAGGGGGCAGTCGCCGAGGCTCTCGGGCGGGTCCGCGACGGCGCCCTGGACCCCGACGATGTCGTCGACCACGTGGTGGCCGCCCTCCCCGCGTCCGCGTCGTCGCTGCGCAGCGTCATCAACGCCACCGGAGTCGTGGTGCACACCAACCTCGGTCGGGCGCCGTTGTCGTCCGCCGCGGTCGACGCGGTGGTCACCGCCGCCGGTCACACCGACGTGGAGCTCGATCTCCTCACCGGCCGGCGGGGGCCCCGCGGACGCGGGGCGCTGGCGGCGTTGGCGGCCGCGGTGCCCGACGCGGGGGCCGTGCACGTCGTCAACAACGGGGCCGCAGCCCTGGCCCTCACGGCGTGTGCGCTGGGCGCCGGCCGCGAAGTCGTCGTCGCGCGCGGCGAGCTCGTGGAGATCGGCGACGGCTTCCGCATCCCGGAGCTCCTGGAGTCGGTGGGGGTGCGGCTGCACGAGGTCGGCACCACCAACCGGGTGCACCCGGCCGACTACGAGGCGGCGATCGGGGCCCGGACGGCGTTCGTGCTCAAGGTCCACCCGTCGAACTTCCGGGTCGAGGGGTTCACGTCGTCGGTCCCGGTCGAGGGGCTCGCGGCGCTCGGCGTCCCGGTGGTCGCCGACATCGGGTCCGGTCTGCTGGCACCGCATCCCCGGCTGCCCGACGAGCCGGACGCGGCCTCGACGCTGCGGGCCGGAGCCTCGGTGGTGACGGCATCCGGGGACAAGCTGCTGGGCGGCCCGCAGTGCGGGTTGGTCCTGGGCGACGCCACCCTCGTCGGGCAGGTACGCCGGTTCCCCCTGGCTCGGGCGATGCGCGTCGACAAGCTGACGCTGGCAGCGCTCGAGGCGACGCTGGCCGGGCCAGTACCTCCTGTGACCGCGGCCCTCGAGCAGCGCCAGGACGACCTGCTGCGCCGAGCCCGGCGCATCGCCGAGGCCCTCGACCCGGGCCTGGCGGAGGCTGTCGAGTCCGCCGGCGCCGTGGGCGGGGGTGGCGCGCCGGGCTTGGCGCTGCCGAGTGCGGCGGTCGCCCTGCCCCCGCTCCTCGCCGACGGGCTGCGCACCGGTGTGCCACCCGTCATGGGCTACGTGACCGACGGCCGCCTCCTGCTCGATCTGTTGACCGTGCCCGAGTCACGGGACGCCGATCTGGTCGACGCCGTACGGCGGGCAACCCACCCGGGGCGCGGCTGAGGTGCCGGTCGTCGCCACCGCCGGGCACGTCGACCACGGCAAGTCGACGCTGGTGCGCGCTCTCACGGGACAGGACCCCGACCGTCTCGAGGAGGAGCACCGCCGCGGTCTGTCGATCGAGCTCGGCTACTGCTGGACCGCGCTCCCCGGCGTCGGCGACGTCGCGTTCGTCGACGTGCCGGGGCACGAGCGCTTCCTGTCCACCACCCTGGCCGGTCTCGGGCCGGTCCCGGTGGCGATGCTGGTCGTCGCCGCGGACGACCCGTGGATGCCGCAGGCGGCCGAGCACCTCGCCGCCCTGGACGCGTTCGGGGTACGACACGGCGTCCTGGTCGTCACCCGCTCGGACCTCGCCGACCCGGCTCCTACCCTGACCCGGGCCCGGGCCGAGGTCGACCGGACCTCGCTGGCGAGGTGCCCGGCGGTCGTGGTCAGCGGCCGGACGGGTGAGGGCCTCGACGACCTGCGGTCGGCCCTCGCCCGGGTTCTCGCCGGCACTCCGGTCCAGCCAGAGAGGGCCGACGTCCGTCTCTGGGTGGACCGGGTGTTCACGGTGGCCGGAGCCGGCACGGTCGTGACCGGAACGCTGCCGGCCGGCACGGTCCGGCCCGGCGACGACCTGGCCCTGGGTCAGGAGGTGGTCCGGATCCGCGGCGTGGAGTCCCTCGGTCGCTCCGTCGCCGTGGTCAACGGCCCCGCGCGGGTCGCGCTCCGGCTGGGAGGTCGCGCGCCGGCCGGACTCGCGCGCAGGTCCGTGCTGGTGACCCCGACGGCGTACGTCGAGGTCGCGGAGCTCGACGTCCGGCTGCACGGAGATGGGCCGCTGCCCGAGCGTCCGCTCCTGCACGTCGGCTCGGCGCGGGTCGGAGTCCGAGCCCGTCCCCTGGGGCAGCGGCACGCCCGTCTCCGTCTCGACGCCCCGCTGCCCTTGCGGCACGGTGATCGGGTGGTGCTGCGCGACCCCGGCAGCCGCACCCTGTGGGGCGCCGACGTCCTGGACGCCGCGCCCCCGCCGATCGGCCGGCGTGGTGCGGCGCGGGCGCGGGCGATGGTGCTCGACGCCCTCCGGCCGGGCCTGACCGGTGAGCTCGACCGTCGTGGCGCCGTACGCCGCACCGTCCTCCGCCGCCTCGGCGTCGACGTCTCCCCCGTCCCCGAGGACGCCGTGGCTGTGGCTGATTGGCTGGTGTCCGGTGCCCGGCTGGCGACCTGGCGCGAGGCGCTGGTGGCGGTCGTCGCAGACGCGGCGGACGGACTCACGCCCGAAGCGGCGGCACGATCGATCGGCCTGCCGGACCCCGCGCTCCTGGCTGCTGTCGTGGTCGCGCCGCTGACGATGCGCGCCGGGCGACTCGTCGTCGAGCAAGCCCTGCCCGCATCCTCGGCCGCGGCGCTCGCGGAGCTGCGACGCGAGCTCGGCGACGAGCCCTTCCGGGCCCCGGACGCCCAACGCCTCGCCGCCCTCCACCTCGACCCGCCGTCTGTCGCCCGCCTGGCCCGCCGCGGGCACCTCCTCGTGCTCGGCGACGGCGTCGTGCTGTTGCCGGGGGCGGACGAAGCTGCGTACGCCGTGCTGAGTGCGCTCCCCCAGCCGTTCACGACCAGCCAGGCCCGGCAGGCCCTGGGCACCAGCCGACGGGTCGCCCTGCCGCTGCTGGCCCACCTGGACCGCACCGGCCGGACGGTCCGCCTCGCCGACGACACCCGGCGGGTGAGGTGAGGCACGGTCGACGACTGCGGTCCACCCGTCCAAGGAACGGGGATGGGCCGGTTGCTAGGAGGCGACCTCGTCGCGCACGGCCACCCACGGGGCGGTGACGCCGTGCTCGACTGCCCAGAGCACCGCCTGGGTCCGGCTGGTGACGCCCATCGCCCGATAGGCGGTGCGGATGTGGGACTTCACGGTGTTCATCGACAGCCCGAGCCGGCCCGCGATCTCCTTGTTGGGCGCGCCGGCCGCGATCAGGGCCACGACGTGCGACTCGCGCGGGGTCAGCCCGATCGCCCGCGGTGCCTGCGGCTCGGAGCGTCGATGGAGGTCGAGGGCGACGATGCGCTCGCCGGCCTGGACCTTCTCCAGCGCGGCCACCAGCTCGATCGCGGGCAGCACCTTGCAGAGGTAGCCGTCCGCGCCGCCGAGCATGGCCCGCTCGACGAAGCCATCGCGGCACTCCCAGGTGAACACCGCGACCTTGGCCGTCCCGGGCGGGCGGGTGACGGTGGTCGGGCAGTCGGGCTCGTCGTCGGTGCGTCGGGTGAAGGGGTCGACGAGGGCCACGTCGGCGATCTCGTCGCGTCCCGCGCCCGGCGGCAACACGGTCACCCGGTCGGCGTACTCGGACATCAGCTGGGTCAGCCCCGCGTGCACCAGCTCGCACTCGTTCACGAGCTGCACGCGCAGCGGTCTGTCGAACTCCACGTCGGCTCGTACCCCCGCGGGGTCCGCCCCATGCACGAGAACCGGGCGCCGAGCGGTCAACTAGTGTCGTGCCATGCAGAAGCCGCCGAAGCAAGTCGTGGTCGCCGTGGTCGCCGTCGAGGCGGTGTCGGCCGCTTTCGCGTTCCGCGACCTGGCGCGCCGCGACGACGACCGGGTGCGCGGCTCGAAGCTGCTGTGGCGCGTGGTCATCGGCCTCAACCCCGGCAACTCGGTGGCCTACTGGCTGTTCGGCCGCCGCAGCTGAGCCGCACCGCCCATCGGTCTCAGCGATCGAAGGCCGCACGCACCGCCGCCATGTCCGCGCCACCGAGCCCTCGCTCGCGGGCTCGGTCGTAGAGCGCCAGCAGGGTCGTCAGCAGGTCGTCCGGGAAGCCGGTGGCGCGGGCCGCGTCGACCATCAGCCCGACGTCCTTCACCACGCTGTCGAGCGCGAACGCCGGTTCGCTCCAGGAGCGGTCGGCCATGACCGATCCCTTCAGCTGGGCGTACGCCGAGTCCGCCGCACCACCGGAGATCGCCTCCAGGAACAACCGGGGCTCCAGGCCCAGTGCCTCGGCGAGTCCCATCGCCTGGGCCGTCGCCGCGCAGAGCGAGGCCACCCACGAGTTGACGGCGAGCTTCAGGGCACTGGCGTCGCCGAGCCGCTCGCCCACCTCGACGGTGCGTCCGCCCACCGCCTCGAAGGCCGGCCGCGCCCGCTCGATCAGCTCGGAGTCACCCGAGACCAGCACGGTCAGCGAGCCGCTCTCGGCGGGCTGCTTGGTGCCGAGCACGGGGGCGTCCAGGAGTCGGTCGGCGGCGGGGCCGGCGGCCTCGGCGATCTGCCGCATTCCCTGCGGTCCCACGGTGGTGCTCTGCACCCAGACGGCACCGGCACCGAGCGCTCCCGCGACCTCGCCGGCCACCTCCATCACACTTGCCGGGTCGAAGAGCAGGGTGAGCACCACGTCGGCACCGAGCAGGGCGTCGCCGATGGCGCCGCAGGCAGTGATCCGCTCGCCCGTGACCGCCTCCGCACGCGCCGGGGTGCGATTCCACACCGTGACGTCATGGCCCGCACGGGCGAGTGAACGGGCCATCGCGGCTCCCATGATCCCGGTCCCCAGCACGGCTGCACGCATGCCCCGATGCTGCCACTCGCTTCTCCGCACCCGTCGGTCCGGGTCGCCGTCCGAGGGAGAGCAACGGCGCCGACGCCCCGCACTAGATTGCCTTCATGGCCGGGCGTCGCGTGGGAGCCGCCGCGGCCTGGTGCGACGGGCTGCTCGACGCCGTCGTCGTCCTCCTGGCGACCTGGACCGTCGTCTACCACCTCTGTCTGGTGAGCCGGCTGGGCACGACGTGGGCGCTGCTGCTGGAGGTGGTGGCGCTCGCAGCGACGGTGGTGGTCCTGCGCCGGACCTGCCGGCGCCCGGCCGGGTGGGCAGACCTCGCCCACCGACAGCCGCGAGCGGGTCGGACGCGGGCGCGCAGCCTCGCGGCGGTCGCGGTCGGCGCGGCCGTTGTGGCAGCGGTCTCCACCGCCGCGGACGCCCCGTTCGTGCTGGTCTGGGGGCCCTGGTTGGTCAGTGCCCTCAGCGGCACCGCGTGGGCAGCCCGGCACCTGCGGACGGCCCCGGCACCGCCACGCCTGGAGCCGGTCGGCCCGCTCGAGGCGGGCATCGCGGTGGGCTGGGCCCTGGGTCTGGCGGTCTTCTCCTGGTGGGTGCTCAACCCCAACGCCGACGACCTGTTCTACCTGAACGTTTCCCAGGAGGTCGCCGACCAGGGCCGGTTCCCCCTGCGCGACAGCCTCTACTCGCACCTGACCCTCCCGATGGCCAACTGGCCCCCTGTCGCGTCGTACGACGGCCTGGTCGGCGTGGTCGCGCGACTGCTCGGGGTCCGGGCGGGCGACGTGGCCTACCTCGCGGTGCTGCCCATCGCCACCGCGCTGTCCGTGCTCGCCCTGTGGCGCCTGCTCCGCGCCTGGCGCGTGCCCGGGGTCGCGTGGGCACTGTCGGCCGCCCTGGTCTTCCTGCTGTTGGACGGCGGCGGGTCGTACGCCACCCCGGGCAACCTGTTCGTGACCCGGCTCTGGCAGGGCAAGATCATCCTGCTCTGCGTCCTGGTGCCGATGCTCCTGGTCTACGCGCTCCGGTACGTCGAGAGCCCGACCCGCGACCGGCTGGTCCGCCTCGGTCTCGGCAGCGCCGCCGCGGTCGGGCTCAGCACGACCGCGATCTTCCTGGTCCCGGTGCTCGCCCTGGGCGGCACCGCGCCCCTGTGGCGGCGCGCACCACGGCGCGCGCTGGCGGGCCTCGCCGCCCTTGCGGCGTACCCGCTCGGCGCCGGCCTGGTCACCCTGCTCATGGGCGGTCGGTCGGCCGACGACTTCGGAGAGCGTCTGCTCTACCGCTTCGACGCCGCCTGGATCGGGCACCAGATCTTCCTCGACGGCGGAATGGCCCTGCTCGGGGTCCTCGCCGTGCTCGTGGGTCTGCTTCTAGTGCCGCACCCGGCGGCGCGGGTGACGACGGGGGTGCTCGTCGTCACCGCCGGGTTCGTGCTGGTCCCCGGCGCCACGCGGCTGTCCTACGACCTGACCGGTCTCGGACCCACGCTGTGGCGCCTGTCGTGGGTCGCCACCGTGGCCGCCTTGCTCGGGGTCGGCGTCGCCGGCGGCGCCCGGTGGCTGCAGGGTCGGGTCCCGAGGCCGGCCGGCCCGTTGGCCGGCCCGGCGACCGTCGCCGTCACCCTCGGGGTCGTGGCGGCGCTCGGCACGCCCGTGTGGACGGTCGCCTCCAGCGGCGCGTCCATCCGGGCGCCGTTCCACTGGCAGCGGCCGCCGTCGAGTCTCACCGCTGCCGACCAGGTCCTCCGCCTGGCGCCACCGGGCTCACGCGTCCTCGCGCCCGACTCGCTGTCGATCGCGCTGGCGGTCTCGACCACGGAGGTGACGACGGTGGCGCCCCGCGAGTACTACCTGCAGTACCTCGAGCACGACCCGGCCTTCCACTACCCCGAGCGCCTGGCGCTGTGGCACTTCGTCAACGACCTCGAGGTGGATCCCCCGGACCGTTTCCCGCCCCTCTCGCCGGCAGCCCTGTCCGAGGACCTCCGGCGGGTCGGGGTCGACGTCGTGTGCACCTCCGCCGCCGACACCGCACGGTACGACGAGCTCCGGGCGCTCGGGCTGCGCCCGCTGGTGGCGAACCCGGACTACCGCTGTCTGCGCAGAACCTGACCATCCCGGACGCAGGTGGGTACGGGTGGGGTGAGACGAGGGGCCCCCGTCGATATGCTCACGTGAGAGCCTGCCGTCCCCGACCTCGGGTGACGCCCGAGCCGCGCCCCTGGCCGCACCGGCGGCGAGAGAGGAAACGATGCGAATCCTGGTCCTGGGTGGGGACGGCTATCTCGGATGGCCGACCGCCATGTACCTGTCGGCTCGAGGTCACGACGTCGGCGTGCTCGACAACGGTGTTCGTCGCCAGTACGACCACGAGCTCGGCTCCGGGAGCCTGGTGCCGATCGAGTCCCTGCGCACCCGGGTCAAGGTTTGGAAGGACGTCACCGGCACCGACATCGCGGCGTACACCGGTGACCTGTGCGACGCGGAGTTCGTCTACGACACGTTCCGCGAGTTCGCGCCCGACGCGGTGGTCCACTTCGCCGAGCAGCGGGCCGCGCCGTACTCCATGATCGACCGGCGGCACGCGGTCTACACCCAGACCAACAACGTGGTCGGGACCTTGAACGTGATGTACGCGATCGGCGAGATCGACCGCGACATCCACATCGTCAAGCTCGGCACGATGGGCGAGTACGGCCAGCCCAACATCGACATCGAGGAGGGCTGGCTGGAGGTCGAGCACAAGGGGCGACGGGACCGCGTGCTGTTCCCGAAGAAGCCCGGCAGCTTCTACCACCTGTCGAAGGTGCACGACAGCCACAACCTCGAGTTCGGCTGCCGCATCTGGGACCTGCGCGTCACCGATCTCAACCAGGGCATCGTCTACGGCCAGGAGACCGAGCAGACGGCTCTCGACCCACGCCTGGCGACCCGCCTCGACTACGACGCCGTGTTCGGCACGGTGATCAACCGGTTCGCGATCCAGGCCGTGCTCGGCCTGCCCCTCTCCATCTACGGCGGCGGGAGCCAGACCCGGGCGGTGCTCGACATCCGCGACACCGTCGAGTGCATCCGGCTGGCGTGCGAGAACCCCGCCGACGCCGGCGAGTTCCGGGTGTTCAACCAGGCCACCGAGCAGTTCTCGCTGCAGGAGATGGCCAAGGTCGTGCAGAACAGCTTCCCGGGCCAGGTCGACATCGACTACGTCGACAATCCGCGCGTCGAGGCCGAGAACCACTACTACGGCTTCACCCACACCGCGCTGGAGTCGCTCGGGCTGAAGCCGCACCTGCTGTCCGAGACCCTGCTGCACCACATGTTCGACGTCGTCTCGGCGCACCGCGACCGGGTCGACCTCGACCTGCTCCGGCCGACGGTCAACTGGCGCCACTCCCACCGCGCCACGTCGTGACACCGGCCCGGCGAACGGCCCGGCGAACGGCCCGGCGAACGGCCCGGCGAACGGCGCCGTCGTGAGCAGTGGCAGGCCGGCAGTCCGGCCGATGCGGGTCCTGGTCACCGGGGGTGCGGGCTTCATCGGTCGCCACGTCGTTGCCGCGCTCCGGGCGGACGGCCACGATGTC
>JAICHQ010000062.1 GCA_025924815.1 Nocardioides sp. | reverse complement strand
CCAGGAACTGGATGTCGTCGATCAGCAGCACGTCGACGTCGCGGTAGCGGCGCTTGAAGCGGTCCTGTCGGTCGTCGCGAATCGCATTGATGAACTCGTTGGTGAACTCCTCGCTGGACACGTAGCGCACCTTCGCGCCGTTGTAGAGCGAGCGGACGTAGTGGCCGATGGCGTGGAGCAGGTGGGTCTTGCCGAGCCCGGAGTCGCCGTAGACCAGCAACGGGTTGTAGGCCTTGCCCGGCGCCTCGGCCACCGCGACGGCAGCGGCGTGGGGGAAGCGGTTGGACGAGCCGATGACGAAGGTCTCGAAGGCGTACTTGGGGTTCAGCCGGGTCTCGCCCGGGGCCGGCCGGGTGGGCTCGAGCCGGGTCGGCTGGGACGGGGCTACCTGGAGATCTGTCGACATGTCGGTGGATCGACTCGTCGACTCTTCGTGGGCCGGCGCGGGGCGGTCCCCGTCGCCCAGGGAGGTGTTCACGGTGACGGCCAGGCGGATCTCGCGACCGAAGCGCTCGGTGAGCGCGTCCTCGAGCTGACCGCGCAGCCGGCCCTCGAGCTGGGTGCGGGTGAAGTCGTCGCCGACGGCGATGATCGCGGTGTTGCCGTGCCACCCGGCCGGCTCGCTGGCCTTGACCCAGGCCTGCTGGTTGGGCTGGAGCTCCTCGATCACGCGCTGCCACACCGCAGCCAGGTCGGAGTCGTTGTCCACAGGTCGTCCCGCTCTCTGATCGTCGCGCGTGCCGTGGCCGGGTCCCCGGTGGGGATGCTCCGGGGCTGCCATCGGTTCCACAGGTTTGTCCACACCTTGTGAACGTGGCTGTCGCCTTGTGGAAACAGCCTGCCGAGACGTTCACGAGGGACCGGCAGAAAATCAGATCACCGCAGGTCAGAACCCTCTTCAGAGGCTTCTGCCGACGGCACCGACAGCGCTGCGGGGAAGGGCTGGGGCGAACGCGGGGAAACTCGACGAGGTCCGAACATAACCCCGCGCGCGGGGGCCGGGCAAGGCGCTATCCACAGGTTCCCGAACGCCTGCGCGAACCCCCTGAGAGGGGTAGGGTGCGCGACGGATATCCACATCCTGACCCGGGGCGCGAGCCGGCGCACGGGCGGAATTTGACCTGCCGGATCGCCCGCGCGTACCGTTTCTCGGTCACCCGGTGTCGAAGGGTGCCGCTTGTCCATGCCGTCGTCGGTCCACGGGAGATCGACCGGGGCGACGGCGTGATCCGTCCCTGACCCATCGGAGAGAACTCGTGACCAAGCGTACGTACCAGCCGAACAACCGGCGTCGCCACAAGGTGCACGGATTCCGGCTGCGCATGCGCACCCGTGCCGGTCGCTCCATCCTGTCCTCGCGTCGCCGCAAGGGCCGCAAGAGTCTCGCGGTCTGAGCCGCCCGGCTCGACCGACCTCGTGTCCTCCCGTCCGTGCCTCCGCCCTCCCCGTGTTGCCGGCGCCGCATCGCCTCAGCCGTGGTGACGACCTGCGCCGCGTCTCGCGTCGCGGACGGCGCAGTGGCGGCGACACCCTGGTGGTTCATCTCCTCACGCCCGGACGGCCGGGAGCGGGCGCGTCCAGCGGCCCCACCCGCGCCGGCTTCGTGGTCAGCCGAGCCGTCGGCAACTCCGTCCTGCGGCATCGTGTCCAACGCCGGCTCCGGCACCTGTGCCGAGAGCGCCTCGACAAGCTCCCGGCCGGATCCGAGCTGGTCGTCCGCGCGCTCGCCGCGGCCGGCCACGCGTCGTACCAGGAACTCGGTGCCGACCTCGACCGTTGTCTGCAACGGGCCCTCGCTGCGGGCTCGGGGACGGTGAGCTGACCAGATGCGCTATCTGCTGATCGGTCTGCTGCGCCTGTACCGACTCCTGATCAGTCCGCTGTACGGCCAGGTCTGCCGCTACCACCCGTCCTGCTCGGCGTACGCGCTGCAGGCCGTGACCGAGCAGGGCGCGATGCGCGGCTCCTGGCTCGCGGCCCGACGACTGCTGCGTTGCCACCCGTGGGCGGCCGGCGGCTACGACCCGGTGCCGTCGCGCACGACCCCCACCCAAGGAGCCTGAATCCGTGGAATTCCTCGGCACAGTCGGTCACTTCGTCCTCACGCCGCTCTACTACGCGATCTCCGCGGTGCTGCTGGGATGGCACGAGCTGTTCAGCCTGGTCCTGCCGGCCAAGGGCGGCATGTCGTGGGTGCTGTCCATCGTCGGCCTGACCGTCGTGATCCGGGCCGCCCTGATCCCCCTGTTCGTCAAGCAGATCAATGCCAGCCGGAACATGCAGCTGATCCAGCCCAAGGTCAAGGAGCTGCAGAAGAAGTACGGCCACGACCGGGAGAAGCTCGCCCAGGAGACGATGGCGCTCTACCGCGAGAGCAACACCAACCCGTTCGCGTCGTGCCTGCCGCTGCTGGTGCAGTCGCCGATCTTCATCGCGCTCTTCAGACTGCTCGACCAGGCCGCCAAGAACAACAAGGCGAACGGCTTCTTGAGCCAGTCCCAGGCCGAGAGCTTCGGCCAGGCCAAGCTGTTCGGCCACCTGCCGATCAAGCTGACGTTCGTCAACAACGACGGGCTGCACAGCGTGCAGATCCTGGCGGCCGTGCTGGTCGTGGCGATGACCATCACCACGTTCACCACCCAGCGCCAGCTGATGACCAAGAACATGCCGGCCGATGCGATGACCGGACAGTACGCGCAGCAGCAGAAGATGCTGCTCTACGTCCTGCCGGTGGTCTTCGCCGTCGGCGGCATCGCGTTCCCGATCGGTGTCCTCTTCTACTGGACGACCACCAACCTGTGGACCATGGGCCAGCAGTTCTACGTGATCCGGCGCAACCCGGCGCCCGGCACCCCGGCGTTCGAGGCCAAGCAGCATCGCGACCGGGCCAAGGGCCGATACGTCGCGGAGCCGGAGACCGCCGCCGGGCCGACGGCCGAGGCGGCCGTCGAGCAACGCCGGCCGTCACAGCGGCAGCAGCCCAAGCGGCAGTCCAAGCAGCAGCGCAAGCGCTCCGGTGGGGCCAAGCCCGGCGGCACCCCCAAGAACGATGACGGTACGAGCGAGGGGAAGACGGCATGAGCGAGACCGAGCAGACCGCAGGGAGCGAGGCCCCCGAGGCCGAGGTCCGCGAGCAGGGCGACGCGGCGAGCGGGGAGGAGAGCGGGGAGGAGAGCGGGGAGGAGAGCGAGGCGACCAGGTCGACCTCGCGCCACGAGCGCCTCGAGCAGGAGGGCGACATCGCCGCCGACTACCTCGAGGAGCTGCTCGACATCGCCGACCTCGACGGCGACCTCGACATGGACGTGGAGGGGGAGCGCGCGGTCGTCTCGATCGTCGGCGCCGACCTGAACCAGCTGGTGGGCGACCAGGGAGCGGTCCTCGACGCGCTGCAGGAGCTGACCCGGCTCGCGGTGTACCGCGAGACCGGCGAGCGGTCGCGGCTGATGCTGGACATCTCCGGGCACCGTGCTGCGCGGCGTCGCGAGCTGGAGGAGCTGGCCGCCACCACCGCGGCACAGGTGAGGGCGTCCGGCGAACAGGCGGCGCTGCGCCCGATGACGCCGTTCGAGCGGAAGGTCGTCCACGACGCCGTCGCGGCCGCGGGGCTGACCTCGGAGTCCGAAGGTGTCGAGCCGCGGCGCTACGTGGTGATCCTGCCTGCCTGATGGGCGACTCCCCGAGCGACGTTTCACGTGAAACAGTCCGGGCGCCGGATCCCGCCGTCGCCGCCCTGGTGTTCGCACCGGACCGGCTCCCGGGCCTCGAGCGCTACGCCGCCCTGCTGGCCACCGACGGGGTGGTGCGCGGGCTGATCGGCCCGCGCGAGGTCCCGCGGCTGTGGGACCGGCACCTGCTCAACTGCGGACTGCTGTCGCCGCTGATCGCCGCCGGTGCCGCGGTGGTCGACCTCGGCTCCGGGGCCGGTCTGCCGGGGATGGTGCTGGCGATTGCGCGGCCGGACCTGCGAGTGACGCTGGTGGAGCCGATGGCCAGGCGGGTGAGCTTCTTGGAGGAGGTCTGCGCCGAGCTCGGACTGGTGACGGTGGAGGTGGTGCGCGCCCGGGCCGAGAGCCTGGCGGCGGAACGGCGCTTCGACGTGGTCACCGCACGCGCCCTGGCACCCCTGTCGAGGCTCCTGGGCTGGGCCTGGCCACTGGTCGCCGAGGACGGCGTCCTGCTGGCGATGAAGGGCTCGTCGGCCGCGGCGGAGATCTCCTCGGCGCGGCCCGACTTGCGGCGTCTGCGGGCGCGCGCGGAGGTCGTGACCTGCTCGGTCCCGGGGTCGTCGGTGACGACCGTGGTCCGAGTGGTCGGCGGCCGGACGGCGGGGATAGGTTGAGCCGTGTCGAGCGCCGCCGACCACGAAGGGACCGCGCGTGACCCAGGATCCGACCGTCCAGGCCGTGCGGGCCGCCGAGACCGGGTTGGGCTGGCCCCGGGAGCAGTCGGGGGAGGATCGCTCGTCGAAGTTTTCCACCGGCCTGGGGTGGCCCGCTGAGCGTGTTCATCCACAGAACGACCCCGGTTATCCACAGTCATCCCTGACTAGTCCGGCCGACGAGGAGACGAGCGTGGTTTCACGTGAAACCAGCCCTGCCGACCCAGCGCAGCCGCCCGAGGACCCGGTCGGCGGCGCGACCGACGCCGTCGCGCACGCCCGGGTGATCCGAACGGCCGGCGACCTCGCCGGCGTTGCGGCCCGGCTCGACGACGAGAGCACGCCGCTGGCCCGGATGGCCGAGGACACGATCCGCGCCCGGCAGGCGGCGGCGAACCGCGACCCGCTACCGCGCCCGGACGCGACCAGGATCGTCGTCGTGGCCAACCAGAAGGGCGGCGTCGGGAAGACCACCACCACGGTCAACGTGGCCGCCGCCCTGGCGCAGCTGGGACAACGGGTGCTGGTCATCGACCTCGACCCGCAGGGCAACGCGTCGACCGCCCTGG
The DNA here is from genome assembly GCA_025924815.1 of Nocardioides sp. Taxonomy (GTDB): domain Bacteria; phylum Actinomycetota; class Actinomycetes; order Propionibacteriales; family Nocardioidaceae; genus Nocardioides. The sequence goes on along the minus strand of JAICHQ010000062.1, from coordinate 14,740 downwards.
GCGTCGACCACCAGCGCGGGGTGCCCTCGACGTACGACGCTCTCGTCGAAGGCGAGGAGCTGGCCGGCCTGGTCTCGCCGGTCCCGGACGTGTCGCTGCTCGACGTGGTGCCGGCCACCATCGACCTGGCCGGGGCGGAGATCGAGCTGGTCAGCCTCGTCGCCCGGGAGAACCGGCTGCGCCGCGCGATCACCGGGCATCCCCGCGTCGGTCCGGCCGCCGAGGCGGGCGAGGACCGCTACGACTACGTCTTCGTCGACTGCCCGCCGTCGCTGGGGCTGCTGACCCTCAACGCCCTGGTGGCGGGGGAGGAGATGCTGATCCCGATCCAGGCCGAGTACTACGCCCTGGAGGGCCTCGGGCAGCTGCTGGAGACGGTGGAGATGGTCAAGGCGCACCTGAACCCGCGCCTGGTCGTCTCCACGATCATGGTGACGATGTACGACGCCCGTACCCGACTCGCGTCGGGCGTCGCGGCCGAGGTGCGCGAGCACTTCGGCGACCAGGTCCTGCGCACCGCGATCCCGCGGTCGGTGCGGGTGTCCGAGGCCCCGTCGTACGGGCAGACGGTCATGACCTACGACCCCGCGTCGCCGGGCGCGCTGTCCTACCTCGAAGCGGCCCGCGAGATGGCCAGGAAGGGGGCACCCCGATGACCCAGGACCGGCAGCGCCGCGGCCTCGGCCGCGGACTGGGCTCGCTGATCCCGACGGCCCCGGTGGCTGCGGAGCCGGCCGGGGGTGGCGCGACGACCGCCACCGAGCCCCCGGCGCCTCCGGCGGGTGCCTACTTCGCCGACCTCCCGATCGGTCAGGTGGCGCCCAACCACGTCCAGCCCCGGCAGGTCTTCGAGGAGGAGGCGATGGCCGAGCTGGTGCACTCGATCACCGAGGTCGGCCTCCTGCAGCCGGTCGTCGTGCGCCGCACCGGCGAGGAGAGCTATGAGCTGGTCATGGGGGAGCGTCGGTGGCGCGCCGCCCAGGAGGCCGGCCTGGAGACGATCCCGGCGATCGTCCGGGAGACCGACGACGCCGACATGCTGCGTGACGCCCTGCTGGAGAACCTCCATCGCTCGCAGCTCAACCCGCTGGAGGAGGCCGCGGCGTACAGCCAGCTGCTCGAGGACTTCTCCTGCACCCACGACGAGCTGGCCTCGCGGATCGGCCGCTCGCGACCCCAGATCAGCAACACCATCCGCCTGCTCAAGCTCTCGCCCGCCGTTCAGCGGCGGGTCGCCGCCGGCGTGCTCTCGGCCGGCCACGCGCGCTCGCTGTTGGCCGTCGAGGACGCCGACCTCCAGGACCGGCTCGCGGCCCGGGTGGTCTCCGAGGGGATCAGCGTGCGCGGCCTGGAGGAGCTGGTCGCGGTCGGCGACACCGGGTCCAAGCAGGCACAACCCCGGCGCCGTCGGCCCACCGCACCCGGCCTGCAGGACCTCGCCGAGCGGCTCTCGGAGCGGCTCGACACCCGGGTCAGGGTCGACCTCGGTCAGCACAAGGGTCGGATCACCGTGGAGTTCGCCTCGCTCGACGACCTGCGCCGGATCGTCGACATCATGGACCCGCGCAACCGCACGGATCGCCCCATCTGATCGACACCTCGATATGTCGACATATCGGTCAGTCGATGAAGCGACCTCTCGACGTACGCCGGGAGGCCCGGGTCAGCGCCGGGTGGCCAGGAAGTCGGCGATCCTACCGATCGCGTCGGCGAGCACCTCGACGTCGGGCAGGGTCACCAGCCGGAAGTGGTCGGGCTCGAACCAGTTGAAGCCCGTGCCGTGGGTGACCAGCAGCTTCTTCGCGCGCAGCAGGTCGATCACGAACGCCTCGTCGTCGTCGATGGCGTAGACGTCGGGGTCGAGCCGCGGGAAGCAGTAGAGCGCGCCACGTGGCCGCACGGAGGTGACACCGGGGATCTGGTTGAGCAGCCGGTCGGCCAGCATCGTCTGTTCGTGGAAGCGACCGCCGGGGGAGGTCAGGTCGTCGATCGACTGGTAGCCCCCGAGCGCGGTCTGGATGGCGTGCTGGGCCGGGACGTTGGCGCACATCCGCATGTTCGCGACCAGCGTCAGCCCCTCGAGGAAGTCGGTGGCGCGCTCGGTCGGGCCCGAGATCATCACCCAGCCGGCGCGGTAGCCGCAGACCCGGTAGGCCTTGGAGAGGCCGCTGAAGGTCAGGCACAGCACGTCGTCACCGGCGTACGACGCTGCGTGGTGGTGCACGGCGTCGTCGTAGAGGATCTTCTCGTAGATCTCGTCGGCCATCACCACCAGGTCGTGGCGTCGCGCGAGGTCGACCAGGCTCCGCACCGTCTCCTCGCGGTAGACGGCCCCGGTGGGGTTGTTGGGGTTGATGATCACCAGGGCGTGGGTGTGCTCGGAGATCTTCGACTCGATGTCGGTCAGGTCGGGCTCCCAGCCCCGGGTCTCGTCGCAGCGGTAGTGCACCGGGGTGCCGCCCGACAGGGTGACCGCGCCGGTCCACAGCGGGTAGTCGGGCGCCGGCACGAGGATCTCGTTGCCGTCGTCTACGAAGGCCTGGAGCACCATCGAGATCAGCTCGGAGACGCCGTTGCCGATGTAGACGTCGTCGACGCCGACGTCGCGCAGGCCGCGCTCCTGGTAGTAGTGCGCGACCGCGGTGCGGGCGGGGTAGATGCCTTGGCTGTCGCTGTAGCCCTGCGCCTCGGGCAGGTGGTGGACCATGCCCGCGACGATCGCGTTCGGCGCCTCGAAGCCGAACGGCGCCGGGTTGCCGATGTTCAGCTTCAGGATCCGGTGTCCCTCCGCCTCCAGACGCTGGGCCTCGACCAGGATCGGCCCCCGCACGTCGTAGCGCACGTGCTGCAGCTTCTGGCTCTGACGGATCCGGCGCACGCGGTCATCCTCTCAAGACCGGGCACGTGCCTACGATGGTGTCCGTCGCCCCGGGAGGTGGGAATGTCACGCAAGGTCGTCCGGATGACCCTCGACCATCTCGCGCAGCTCGACGCTCCCTGCCGCGCGTGCGTGTTCTGGGAGCTGGACCCGGTACGCCGCGACCGCGTCGACGAGCCGGCCGCCGAGAAGGAGGCCTGGATGTCGGAGGTCCTGCGCGACTGGGGCTCCTGCGGCCGGGTCGTGCTGGTGGACGACAAGCCGGTGGGCTACGCGCTCTACGCCCCGCCGGCGTACCTGCCGGGTGCCGGCGCCTTCCCGACCGCGCCCATCTCGTCCGACGCCGTCCTGCTGTCCACGGTGTACGTCGAGCCGTCGGCCCGCGGGGGCGGGCTGGGCCGGATGCTGGTGCAGGGGATGGCTCGCGACCTGATCCAGCGGGGCGGGATCGCGGCGGTGGAGGCGTTCGGTGACACCCGCGGACCCGGTCGGCCGGGCACGCGCAGCTGCCTCACTCCGGTCGACTTCCTGACCAGCGTCGGCTTCAAGACCCAGCGGGCCCACGCGACGGCGCCGCGGATGCGCATGGATCTGCGGACCGCGCTGTCGTGGCGCGAGGAGCTGGAGGGCGCCCTGGAGCGCCTGCTCGGGGCCGTGAGGCCGGCGCCCAAGGCGACCGCCGACCACCCACGGACCACGGCGCGGTCCTGAGGTCCTGAGCTGAACTCAGGCCAGGAACTCCTCGAGCTCGCGCAGCAGCGCGGCCTTGGGCCGGGCGCCGACGATGGACTTCACGACCTCGCCACCCTGGTAGACGTTGAGGGTCGGAATGCCGTTGACGCGGTAGCTCGAGGGCACGACCGGGTTCTCGTCGACGTTCATCTTCAGGAACGTCAGCTTGTCGCCGTGCTCGGCGGCGATCTCACTGAGAATCGGGTCGACCTGGCGACACGGGCCGCACCACTCGGCCCAGAAGTCGACCAGGACCGGCTTGTCGGACTTGAGCACCGTCGTCTCGAAGTCGGCGTCGGTCACGGCAGCGAAGTTCGCCACGGGGAGTTCCTTCCGGTAGTTCGGCTCGTCACCTGAGTGAACATCATGCCGCCGACGGTTGTTCCCCCGTCGCAGGCGCGGGCGAGCTGTCAGACCGACGCGCCGGCGGGCTCGGCGGCGGCGGCCGCGTGGTCGAGATCGGCGAGGTAGCGCTCGGCGTCGAGCGCCGCGGCACACCCGGTGCCGGCGGCGGTGATCGCCTGCCGGTAGTGGTGGTCGACCAGGTCGCCGCAGGCGAACACGCCGGCCAGGTTGGTCTCGGTGGCGGGGTGCTGCACCACGACGTAGCCGTCGTCGTCGAGGTCGACCTGGCCCGCGAGCAGCTCCGAGCGCGGGTCGTGGCCGATCGCGATGAACAGGCCGGTGACCGGGAGCTCGCTCTCGGTGCCGTCGGTGGTGCTGCGCAGCGTGATCGACTCGAGTCGGTCGTCGCCGTGGATCGCGGCCACCTCGGCGTCCCAGATGATGTCCAGCTTCGGGTCGGCGAACGCGCGTTCCTGCATGATCTTCGAGGCACGCAGCTCGCCGCGGCGGTGGATCATGGTGACCCGGCTGCCGAAGCGGGTCAGGAACGTCGCCTCCTCGACCGCGGAGTCGCCACCGCCGACGACCGCGATGTGCTGGTCGCGGAAGAAGAACCCGTCACAGGTGGCACACCACGAGACGCCGCGACCGGAGAGCTCCTCCTCGCGGGGAAGACCCAGCTTGCGGTACGCCGACCCGGTGGCCAGGATCACCGAGCGGGCGGAGTAGGTGTCGGTGGCGGTGCTGACGGTCTTGATCTCGCCGGTGAGGTCCATCGACACGACGTCGTCGGCGACCAGCTCGGCGCCGAAGCGCTCGGCCTGGGCCCGCATCTCGTCCATCAGGGCCGGGCCCATGATGCCGTCGCGGAAGCCGGGGAAGTTCTCCACCTCGGTGGTGTTCATCAGCGCGCCACCGGCCGTCACCGAGCCCTCGAAGACCAGCGGGTGCAGCGAGGCGCGCGCGGCGTACACCGCCGCGGTGTATCCGGCCGGGCCGGACCCCACGATGATGACGTTGCGGGCGGTGGCGTCGGGGGACGTGGACGGGGTCATGGCTCAGGCTGCTCCCAGCTGCCGGTCGGGGGCTGGTCGGGCCACCGGCAGGGCGTGCCGACCAGCGTGTACAACGCATCGTAGGCGAGCCGGATTCCCCGGTCGGGGCCCCGGGTCAGGGTGCGGGCAGGGTGGCCGACCGGATCGGCCGCGGGCTGCCGCAGATGTAGAGGTCGACCACCTGCGAGCCGCCTCGGGCCTGCCGGAAGACCAGGGCCGCGGGGGCGCGGCGGTACCGGGCGGCGAGGACGTCGTCGTGCTGGGGGACGGCGGCGCAGTCGCCGAGGCGGGCCGCGGCGTCGGCCTGCGGCAGCAGGGAGCGGCTCCGGAGCGCGTCGACGGAGAACCGGCGGGGGTGCACCACGACCCGCCCGTCGCGCAGCTCGAGCCGGTCCATCTGCGTCAGGCTCTGGGAAGCGTCGGGGCTCGCCGGGCCGGCCGGCGGGGCCTTGCCGGAGTTCCCCAGCTCGGAGGACTTCGTGGACCCCCCGGAGTCGGCCGCCGAGGTGGGCGCGGCGGAGCCGCCCCCGGGCAGGTGCGGGGCGACCACGGCCCCGCCCACCACGACGACCGCCGCGGCGACCAGCAGCGCCCCGACCTTGCGCCGGCGTGCGGCCGAGATCGGTACGACGTCGTCTCGCCGCACCGGCTCATCGCGCAGGCCGGCGAGGACGTCGTCCATCCGAGAGGCGACGTCGCTCGGCATCGGCTCGTCGTGGCGGGCCGCGGCCAGGAGGCGGCGTACCTCGGCGACCTCGGGGGACTCCGATGAGTCGGTCGGGTCGGTCATGGGGCACCTCCTTCGCCGGGCGTCGGGTCGGGGTCGGGACTCGGGGGGACGGGGATGGGACGGGCCCGGCCGGCGCGCGGTTCCGCGTGAGGCCGGTCACGCGAGGCTCCGGGCGTGTCGGCGAGGCGGTCGCGGAGCAGCACGGCCAGCCGTTCCCGACCGCGCGAGCAGCGCGACTTCACCGTTCCCTCGGCGCACTCCAGCATCACCGCCACCTCGGCGACCGAGTGGCCCTCCATGTCGACGAGCACCAGGGCGGCCCGCTGCTCGACCGGGAGGGTGGCCAGCGCGGCCAGGAGTGCGCGCCGCCGGTCGGCGCCGATGGCCGCCTGCTCCGGGTCGTGCTCGGCGCCGGTGGCGGTGAGGGCCGACCCGCGGTCGCCCCGGTCGTCGAGGTCGTCGGGCAGCGCCTCGGTGCGGCGTACCTTGGCGGCCCGGAGACGGTCGAGACAGGCGTTGACCACGACGCGGTGCAGCCAGGTGGTGACGGCGGCGTCGCCGCGGAAGCTGTCGGCGCGCCGGTACGCCGCGACCAGACCGTCCTGGAGCCCGTCGGCCGCGTCGTGCGGGTTGCCCGTCGTGCGCACGGCCACCGCCCAGAGCCGGTCTCGGTGCCGGGTGAAGAGCCGCGAGAACGCCTCGGGGTCGCCCGCGACGTGCGCGGCGAGGAGCTCGGCGTCGGTGGGCTCCTCACTCACCGGTGACCACCACCTCGGCGACCGCCCCGCGGAAGCCGCCGGGAACGGCCGGGAGCCGCGTCAGCCAGACCACCACGTAGTGGCCGGTCGCCGGCTCGGAGAGCGAGACGGTGCCGTGGGTCCCGCCGACGTCCGTGCTGCCGACCGGGGTGAGACCGGTGAGGCTCTGCGGGTCGGTGCGCGAGACGTACACGCTCACCGAGGTCGGCGACCCGTCCAGGGTCAGCTCCACGGCACTGACGTCGTGCTCGGCCTTCAGGTCGAGCACCAGGCCGACCCCGGACTTGAGGCCGCCCGCGCCGAACTGCTGCTGGTAGCGCAGGGTCGTCCAGGCGGTCGCCGGGTCGCCGTCCACGGCCAGATGGGCCTCCTCGGCGTTCTCACCGCCGGTGCCCTGGGGGTCGAAGTCGCGCGCCGTGACGCCCGTGAGCGGCTGGGGGGTCGCGCCGGCCGAGGTGCTCTGGGAGCGGCCGGGCCCCTGGCCGCCGTCGCCCGGAGTCGCCCCGAGCGGCGTCTTGCCGCGGCCCAGGTTGAACGCGATCACCACGCCCACCAGGATCAGCAGGCAGGCGCCGATGATGCCGGCCAGCCGGAGCATGCTGGTGCCCGGAGGGCGGCGGTCGTCCTCGACGTCCTCGACGTACGCCGGAACGAGGCCGCTCCCGCTGACCGTGCCGGCGCCGGTGTTCTCCCACGGCCAGAAGCCGCCGCCACCGGCCCCCGGGCCCACCGCGGGAGCCGCACGGGGCCTGCGTACGGGCTGACCGTCGGCCGGCTCCGGGGCGAACAGCGGCCGCTCCGGGTGCGGCTCGAACTCCGGTGGGGGCGCAGGCTTCTCGGTGTGGTGGCGCAGCCAGGACACCTCGTCGGTGTCCTCGTGGAAGATCGGCATCCCGGCCTGGGTGGCCAGGGTGTCCTCGGTCACCGGCTCCTCGGCAACCGGCTTCGCACCCGTCTCGGCAGTGTCCGGCGGGTCCGTCTCGTCGGGCTCGCGGACCGGCGGATCGGGCAGGGGCGGCAGGACGACCATGCCCTCGCCCCGGCGCGGATGTTGGATCCGGGCCAGCCAGGCCTCCGCGGCCGTGCTGGAGGCGCCCAGGAAGTCGCGCAGCGCGTCGGCGAGCATCGCCGCCGACACCTCGGTGTCGCCGCCGTGGTTGAGCACGTGGTCGCACAGCGCGTCGAGGGTGCCGGGGATCCCGGCCCGCACCTGACGGGGCCGCAGCACGTGCCCGTGGGTCGACGGGGCGGCCGGGACGGCGGACGAGGTCGGGCCTGCCCACCGGCCGGTCAGCGCGGCGTACAGGAGGCCGACGAGGTCGGCGATGTCGGTGGAGATGCGGCCGGAGGGCAGTCCGTGCAGGGCGGCGTCGACGGCGAAGCCGATCAGCCGGACCGCACCGTCGGTGTCGATCAGGACGTTCTCGGGGACCAGCCGCCCGTGGGCCACCTGGGCGTCGTGGGCGAGGGCGAGCGTGTCGGCGACCTCGGCGACGATCCAGGCGGCGACGGTCGGCGACAGCGGGCCACCGTCGGCCAGGAGGATGTCGAGGCTGGTGCCCGACCCCCACTCGTTGACCACGAAGCACCGCTCCGCCGCCTCGTCGATGTCGAGCACCCGCAGCATCCGCCGGTCCAGGACCGTCGCCGACGTGCGGGCCGCCTCGCGGAGCAGCGGCGCCCGGGCGTCGTCGCAGGCGATGATGTGCACCGCCACGTCACGCTGCAGCACCGAGTCGAAGGCTCGCCAGAACCGACCGCCCTTGCTCTCCGTGAGCAGGTCGGTCAGCCGGTACCGCTCGGCGAGAACGTCGCCGGGCCGGTTGTGCTCTGGCACGTGGAGCTGACCCCCTCGAGTTGCTCGCGATCCCATGTTAGGAGGCGACGTGCCTGCCCCGGCGTCGTCGGAGCACCGTTTCGATGATGGTGTCGATGATGGTGGCGACCTCGTGGATGCGCATGGCCCGCGCCAGGGCGAGGAACAGGACCACGTCCAGCACGCCGACGACCACCACGCGGAGGGCCGCGAGCCCGTGCGAGACGTCGGCGCCGCCGCCCGGGAGCACGCCGCGGACCGCGGCGGCGACCCCGGCCGCGACGACGGCCGCGATCAGGAGCCGGACGGCGAACCGCACCAGGGCCGGCGTCTCCAGGCCACCCAGCCGGTTGCGCAGCATCGCGTAGGAGAGCGCCGATCCGACCAGGTACGACGTGCCGTAGGCGATCACCAGCGCCGGCGAGGTCTGGGCGGCCGTCGCCCCGTGCACCAGCACCACCGCGACCACGACGTTGGCGGTCGCGATGACGCACTGGATGTAGAAGACCGTGCGGTTGAGCTCGAGGGCGTAGAAGCCGCGCAGCATCAGGTAGTGCACGGTGAAGAACACGATGCCCGGCCCGAACAGGATCATCGAGGGCACGTAGTGGTCGAACGTCGTCGCCGTCGCGCCGTACCCGAAGAGCACCTTGGAGGCGTCGAGGGCCAGCAGAGGGAGGGTGAAGGCGAACGGGACCACGACCACGAGGGCGGTGCGCAGGGTGCCGGCCAGGGTGCCGGCCAGGCCCGAGAGGTCGCCGTCGGCGGCCTTCGCGGAGAGCCGCGGCAGGATCGCGGTCGCGAGCGAGACGGTGATGACCGCGTGCGGCACCATCACGAACAGCGTCGCCGCGGCGTACACCGTGTAGCCGGTGGCATCGACGGCCCCGGCATGGTGGGGATGCGCCTCGCAGACGCTGCGGGCGGTGCCACCCGAGGCGAGCCGGACCACGACGGTGTAGGCGATCTGGTTGACGATGACGAACAGCACCGTCCAGGTGCCCAGCCGCGCGGTGTGGCCCAGGCCGCTGCCGCGCAGGTCGAAGCGCGGCCGGTAGCGGACGCCGGCCGCCTTCAGCACCGGGAGCAGGATCAGCACCTGCGCGACGATCCCGAGGGTGGCGCCGCCGCCGAGCACCAGCTCCTGGGTCGAGGTGTACGCCGCGCAGCTGTCGGCCGCGGGCAGGGCACCGAACCAGAAGAGGTAGAGCACCAGCACGACGATCGCGATGGCGTTGTTGGCGATGGGGGCCCACATCATCGGCCCGAAGCTGCCGCGGGCGTTGAGGACCTGGCCCAGCAGCGCGAACATCCCGTAGAAGAAGACCTGCGGCAGGCAGTACCGCGCGAACGCGATCGCCGAGTCTCTCTGCGCGGCGAGCGCGGGGTCGTTGTAGGAGCCGCTGAGGTAGAGCCTCATCAGCAGCGGCGCGGCGATCACCAGCACGATCGTGACCAGGCCGAGGAACAGCAGCGCGAGCGTGATCACCCGGCTCGTGTAGGCCTCGCCGCCGTCGGCGTCGTTCTTCTGCGCGCGCACCAGCTGCGGCACGAGCACGGCGTTGAACACCCCGCCCGCCAGCAGGATGTAGAGCATGTTCGGGATGGTGTTGCCGATGTTGAACAGGTCGGCGTGGAGCTCGTTGCCGATCGCGACGGCGAGCAGGAGGTTGCGTACGTAGCCACTCGCGCGGGAGACGACTGTCCCCGTCGCCATCACCGCGGAGGACGCCAGGATGCCGCGACTCTCGGCGGTGTCGCTCACGTCGGACCGGAGCGGGCTCGCAGGATCCGGCGGGTCAGCCGTACGACGATCGCGGCGAACAGCAGCACCACACCGACGCCGATGATCACCCAGATCAGGCGGCTCACCTGCTCGGCGCGCATCGGGAAGCTGTCGGAGGCACCGAGCGGCCGGCCCGCGGCGTTGGTCAGCTCGAGGGTGACGGTGTGGACGCCCCGCTCGTCGGTGGAGGCGTTCAGCAGGACCGGGCTGCGGCCGTGCGGCGCCACCTTGACCTTCTCGCCGCCGGTGATCCGCAGGCCCGTGTCCGACACCGCCCGCACCTTGACCGTGACCGGCACGTCCAGGTCGTTGCTGACGATCGCGGAGAACCGGCCCGACGTGCTGGCCAGGGTCACCGAGACCGGAGCGGCCAGCGCGATGCGGTCGAGGTTGTCGTGCACCCACCGCTCGGTCACCCGCATCCGGGACAGAGCCAGGTACGGCTCCAGCTGGGCGGCGTACGACGCGTTGCCGGCGACGTCCTCGAACAGGCGCTTGCGCAGCGTGTGGTTGTCGGTGAGCACCGACTGCAGGATGCTGCCGCCGTCGAGGAGCGATCGGGCCGTGGAGTACACGCGCGGCCCGAGCTGGGGCTGCCCCGCCGGCGGTGCCTGCAGCCGCTCGGGTGCGAGAGGGCTGGCGGGCATCGCCGTGGCCCCGCCGTACGTGGTCAACCGGAGCCAGGGGACGTCCGCGAGCCCCGCGAAGAAGCTCGGTCGGATCCGGTTGTGCATCCCGGGCGCCAGTTGAACGACGAGCGGCTGCCGGTCGCCGAGCACGCGCAGGGCGGCCTCGGCCAGGACCCGCTGCCGGAGGGCGAGGGAGCTGTGGGGGTTGATCGGACCCGGTCCGCCCTGGGCGGCCTCGGTGGAGTCGAGCACCACCCGGTGTCCGACGGTCCGGTTGACGGTGCCGGCGCCGCCGTGCACGCCGGTGTCGGACAGCAGTACCTCGGTGTCGCGCGGCAGGGCGTCGATCGTGTCCGCGGTGGTGCGACCGCCGGGCGGCGCGACCACCGGGCTCGCGGGCAGGCCCCAGGTGCTCAGGGCGTGGGCACCGCGGCGGAGGGCCGCCCGCAGGAGCGACCCGTCGTACAGTGCCGCCGGCTCGACGGCGAGGTCGCCGTACGGCAGGCCGAGCACCTGAGCGGTCTCGGCGGACAGGAGGGCGTGCATCCGCACCAGCCAGCGCCGGGCCAGGCGGTGGGTGGCCGCGGTCGGGACGGTGCCGGAGGCGGTGGCCTCGGCGCCGGCCGCCGAGTCCGTGGGAGACGGGCTCGGGGAGGCGCTCGGGCCCTGGTCGCCGCCCGCCGGGCCCGGGCGGATCGGCGCGGTCAGGGTGCGGGCCGGGTTGTCGCGGGCGAGACGGCGTACGACGTCCGGAACGGCGGGATCGACCAGCCAGGTGAGCGGGTGGCCGCGCGCCGCCCGGCCGAGCGAGACGAGGGCGTGCAGCGGCCCGGACCGCAGGCTGGTGCCCCAGGCGGCAGGGTCGACGACCGTGCCGTCGGGCCCCCGGACGACCCCGGAGCGCACCGGCACCACCAGCGCCGCGTCCTCGGCCTCACCGGCACGGATAGTCGAGGCGGGCACGAAGGGCAGGAACGTGCGGTCCCGCCCCACGGCCACGCGCGGCCCACCCTGGCCGTCGTCCCCGAGCACGTGGACGCCGAACCAGTAGACGCCGGGCGTGGACAGCGGCAGGGTCCGGCGGGGCAGACGCACCTCGAACCTCGCCGTCCGACCGGGCGCCAGCGAGGGGATGCTGGCGAACGTCCCGGGCACCGTGATCCGGTGGCCGACGTCGGCGGTCAGCGGGATCTGGCTCGCGGCGTCCAGCTCGGCCGCGGTCGTGAGCGGGGCGGCGCCCATGAAGCCGTGGACGTTGATCGCGGTCCAGGTCCGGTCGGAGTCGTTGGTGACGGTGCCCCGGATCAGGATCGGGCCGCTCTCCGGAACGTAGTCGGGCGTGATCGAGCGGATCCTCGGCGCCAGGGGCTGCTGCTCCGGCTCGGCCCGGGTGACCGCCGCCACCGGCGTCGGCGCCTCGCCGCTGTGGGCCGCCGCGGGTCCGGCCAGGACGAGACCACCGAGCAGGGTGACGACGGTCGCGACCGTCACTGCCAGGGCATGCGGCAGTGAGGACGGGCGGAGCACGCCCCGATCGTAGGGCCTGGCCCGCAGCGGAGGTCGCCGCCGATCCGGGACACCGCGACAGACGGCACTACGCTGTCGCACCGTGTCCGACGCAGCAGACCGCCGACCGCCCGGGAGCGTCCGGCTGGCCGACGCCCAGCGCGACGTCACCGCCGAGCTGGACCGGATCGGGCCGGTCATCGACGAGCTCGGGAGCCGCTTCTCCGGCGCCGGCCACGAGCTGGCGCTGGTGGGCGGGCCCGTGCGCGACGCGATGCTCGGACGACGGCACAACGACCTCGACCTGACCACCTCCGCCCGTCCGGAGGAGATCGAGCGGCTGCTGTCCGGCTGGGCCGACGCGACGTGGGACATCGGCCGCGCGTTCGGCACCATCGGCAGCCGCAAGGGGCCCTTCCAGGTCGAGATCACGACGTACCGCTCGGAGGTGTACGACGCGACCTCGCGCAAGCCGTCGGTCGACTTCGGCGACAGCCTGGAGGGTGACCTGGGGCGCCGCGACTTCACCGTCAACGCGATGGCGGTGCGGGTGCCGTCGCGCGAGTTCGTCGACCCGTACGGCGGGGTGGTCGACCTCGCGCACGGGCTGCTGCGCACCCCGGGCCGGCCGGAGGACTCCTTCTCCGACGACCCGCTGCGGATGATGCGGGCCGCCCGGTTCGCCGCCCAGCTCGGCTTCGAGGTCGACCCGCCGGTGGTCGAGGCGATGACGGCGATGGCGCGCCGGATCGAGATCATCTCCGCGGAGCGGGTGCGCGACGAGCTGGTCAAGCTGGTGCTGGCGGCGTACCCCCGCCTCGGCCTGCGCCTCCTGGTCTCCAGCGGCCTGGCCGCGCTGGTCCTCCCGGAGCTGCCGGCGCTCGCGCTCGAGCGCGACGAGCACCATCGGCACAAGGACGTCTACGAGCACACCCTGACCGTGCTGGAGCAGTCGATCGACCTCGAGGACCGGCTCGGCGGACCCGACTTCGTCTCGCGCTTCGCCGCCCTCATGCACGACGTCGGCAAGCCGCGGACCCGCCGGTTCGTCGACGACGGCACGGTGACGTTCCACCACCACGACGTCGTGGGCGCCAAGCTCACCCGCAAGCGGATGCAGGCGCTGAAGTTCTCCGGCGACATGACCGACGCGGTCTCGAAGCTGGTCGAGCTGCACCTGCGTTTCCACGGGTACGGCGACGGGCAGTGGACCGACTCCGCGGTGCGGCGCTACGTGCGCGACGCGGGCGACCAGCTCGAGCGGCTGCACGTGCTCACCCGGGCCGACTGCACCACCCGCAACCGGCGCAAGGCGGAGCGGCTCCGGCGCACCTACGACGAGCTCGAGGACCGGATCGCCCGGCTGTCGGCCGAGGAGGAGCTGGCCGCCATCCGCCCCGACCTCGACGGCACCCAGATCATGGAGATCCTGGGGATCCCGCCCGGCCGCGACGTCGGCGCCGCGTACGCCTTCCTGCTGGAGCTCCGGCTCGACGAAGGACCGCAGTCCTACGACGACGCCGTGGCGGCCCTGCGATCCTGGTGGGCCGCCCGCCCGTAGTCGCCGGTCGAGCCGGTCCCGACCTACGATCGCCGGATGGCACAGCTGAGCGTGACCGGGCCGCCCGTCGAGCGGGACGAGGAGATCCTGACGCCCGAGGCGCTGGCGTTCGTGGCCGACCTGCACGCCCGCTTCGGTGACCGCCGCGACGAGCTGATGGCCGCGCGGCGTACCCGACGTGCCGAGATCGGCCGCACCGGTCGACTCGACTTCCTGGCCGAGACCGCGGACGTCCGGTCCGCCGACTGGCAGGTCGCCCCCGCGCCGGCCGACCTGCAGGACCGGCGCGTCGAGATCACCGGGCCGACCGAGCGGAAGATGGCCGTCAACGCCCTCAACTCCGGCGCGAGGGTGTGGCTGGCCGACTTCGAGGACGCCAACACGCCGCACTGGGTCAACGTCGTCGGCGGCCAGGTCACGCTCTTCGACGCCGTACGCCGCACGATCGGACTCACCACCGCCGACGGCAAGGAGTACCGCCTGCGGGACCCGGACCACCTGCCGGTGATCCTGCCCCGGCCGCGTGGCTGGCACCTGCCCGAGGCCCACCTGACACTCGACGGGTCGCCGGTGGCCGGTGCGCTGGTCGACTTCGGTCTCTACTTCTTCCACAACGCCCACGAGCTCCTGGCGCGCGGCAGCGGGCCGTACTTCTACCTGCCGAAGATGGAGTCGCACCTCGAGGCCCGGCTGTGGAACGACGTCTTCACCCACGCCGAGGGGGCGCTCGGCCTCGGCCACGGCACGATCCGCGCGACCGTGCTGATCGAGACCATCCCGGCCGCGTTCGAGATGGAGGAGATCCTCTACGAGCTGCGCGACCACTGCTCCGGCCTGAACGCCGGCCGCTGGGACTACCTGTTCTCGATCATCAAGACCCTCCGCGACGCCCCCGGCGACCACACGCTGCCCGACCGCAACGCGGTCACCATGAACGCCCCGAT
>JAICHQ010000061.1 GCA_025924815.1 Nocardioides sp. | reverse complement strand
GACGACGCTCCGCCTCGGCCCGACGCGCCTGGTCAGCCGCCTGACCGAGGAGCACGCCCAGCAGCAGGAGCGGAACCACGCGCGAGGTCCACCCGGTCGGCGTCAGCGTGACGTGTTGGGACACGACCCAGAGAACGATGAGTGCTACGGCGACGACGCCGGCGACGGAGCCCCCGCGGAGTCCGAATGCGATGGCGAGCAGCGCCACCGGCAGGGCGTAGAGCATCGAGTAGGCGTCCATCGGGCTGCCTGCGGCGAGGCGAAGCGCCAGCACGGCCACGAAGAGGGCGACTGCCACCGTCAGCGCCGTGGCCGGGTGACGGCGGAACCAGGGATCGCGACCGTGTGGCGCAGTGATCGGTCCGAAGGCGACGTTCATGGCATCCAGCATGCGGCACACCCCTCACCGTGCCAGGGACGAGTGTCACCGATGAGAGTGTCACGATGCCCGACTTCGGCGGCCGGCTCCCATGATCGTCGTGAGACGGACGTGGACCGGCTCCGACGAGCAGACCATCACTCGTCGGAGCCGACCACAGGATCTCCTCCTCAGATCGTCACGAAACCCTGCACGAACCCGATGACGGCTGCCACCGAGAGCGCCACCACCACGCCGACCAGAACCTTCTCGATCGCGGTGAACACCACCTGGCGGCTCTCCTTGCGGGCCCACACGTAGAACGCGGTGCCCGCGAGGTAGAAGAGCCCGGCGACGAGGACGTACTCCCAGCCACCGGCGTAGACCAGCCAAACGGCGTACCCGAGAGCGACCAGTCCGATCAGGAGGTCCCGCGTCCGTCCGGGCGCGTCCTCGTAGGTCTCACCCCGCACCGCGAGCAGCACCTGGTAGGCCGCCGACCACAGGTAGGGAAGGAGGATCAGCGACGTGGCCAGGTAGATCAGGTCGGTGTAGGTGCTGGAGTTGAACAGCGTCCACACCAGCATCGCCTGCACGCAGAAGCTGGTCAGCCAGAGCGCGACGTTCGGCGCCCCGTGCTCGTTCTCGTGTGCCAGCACCTTCGGCAGCACGTGGTCGCGCGCCGGAAGGCGCATGATCTCGACGGAGAGCAACACCCACGCGATCAAGGCGCCGAGCAGCGAGACGAGCAGCCCGATCGAGATGAACCCCGCGCCCCAGCTTCCGACCTGGTCCTTCATCAGGCCCGACATCGACGGGTCCTCGAGACCCGCGATCTTGGCCTGGGCCATCAGACCGTAGGAGAGCAGGTTCACGGCGAGCAGGAGGGCCAGCACGCCGACGAACCCCATCACCGTGGCCCGTCCGACGTCGCTGCGCTTCGCAGCGCGCTGCGAGTACACAGCCGCACCCTCGACCCCGATGAACACCCAGACGGTCACCAGCATCATGTTCTTGACCTGGTCGAGCGTGCTGCCCAGCGATCCACCGTCGATCGTGGTGGAGCTCCCCCAGACATCAGCGCTGAACAGTCCGGCCTTGAAGCCGACGACCCCGATCGCGATGAACGTCAGGATCGGGACGACCTTGGCGATCGTCACCAGCGTGTTGACCAGTGTTGCGCTGTGCACCCCACGCAGGGCCAGGATCTGGACGATCCAGAGCACGGCGGATGCTACGAGAATGGCGCGGAAGGTGTTGCCGCCCTCGAACGAGGGCCACCAGTAGCCGAGCGTCGACGCCAGCAGCACGAGATAGCCGACGTTGCCGACCCAGGCGCTCACCCAGTAACCCCATGCCGAGGTGAAGCCGACGTAGTTGCCGAAGCCGGCGCGAGCGTAGCCGTAGACGCCTCCGTCGACGTCGGGCTTGCGGGTCACCAGGGTCTGGAAGACGAAGGCCAGCATGAGCATGCCCACACCCGTGATCCCCCACCCGATGAGCAGAGGGCCGGGAGCGGCGCTGGCCGCCATCTGGGATGGCAGGGCGAAGATGCCGCTGCCGATCATGGAGCCGACGACGAGAGCGGTCAGGGCCGCCAGGCCCAAGCCGACGGGTCGCGTCGGTGCATCGTTCTCCGTGCGCGTCGGGTGGACACGCCGGGTGAGCATCTGACTCATCTCAACTCCTTCGAACACGCCGGACGGTGATCCGGTACCTCCGACGCTAGGGACGAGGCGCCTCGAGGGTCAGTGCCTCTCGTCCCCGATCCCGCCGACCGAGGTCATCGGGTCGAACGCCGGGTTCGCCAGGTACGGATGGCTGGGCCGAACGATCGGCCGACCTTCTGCCGGTGGGGGGCCGAGATGGTTGGCCAAAGGCCGGGACGGTGATGACATTCGGCCCGGGAGCCCGGCTCGGGCGACCTCGATGCTGAGAGGAGAACAGCGCTCGAGCTCGTGCTCCAGCGGAGCTGACCGTCCCGAGAGGAGAGCCCGATGTACACGCGAACCGTTCCCCCGCTGACGCCTGCGAGCGACGTGCGGAAGGTCATGACGTGGCCGGTCGCGACCGTCGACGGCGGCGCCACCGTCAACGAGGTGGCCGAGGCTCTCGCGGCCGACGAGATCGGCGCCGTGTGCGTCACGGAGGACTCTCGCCTGGCCGGGATCGTGTCCGAGCGGGACGTCGTCGTCCACGTGGCCACCGGTGCCGACCTGAGCCATCTGACCGCCAACGACGTGATGAGCAACGATCTGGTCAACGTCTCGGCGGACGACTCCGTGCTGATCGCCGCCCGGCGGATGGAAGAGGCCCAGGTGCGCCACCTTCCCGTCCTCGACGACGGGAAGATCGCCGGCATCGTCTCGATCCGCGACCTGTTCGCGGTGCTGCTGGGCGAGCACGACCTGCCGGCTGACGTCGTGGGCGGCACCCACGTGGCGGTCGCCGACGAGTGAGCGGCCCGTCCTGTCGAGTCGGGGATCGACGGGAGGGGCGACCGGAGCCCGAGGAGGTCCAGACCTCCTCGGGCTCCTTCACCGACCCGTAGTGACTCCTCGACCTCCGCCGGCTCGATCACGCGAGGCCTGGGGTCAGCGTCCGGTCGGGACCCCTGTTCCGGTCGGCCTGTTCCGGTCGGCCCGCTCCGGTCGGCCCGCTCCGGTCGGCTCGGCCTTGGTCGACCCTGCTCAGATGATCGACCCTGCTCAGATGAACAGCAGCTGGGCGCCCGCGGTCTTCTCGATGAAGTCGGACGCGCTGATGATCCCCTCGACCTCGTCGTACAGGTCCTCCTGCTCGAGGTGCTGCATGTCCGCGGACATCCGGCACGCCCACAGATGACCGCCCGAGTCGACGATCTGCTGGAGGAACTCGGGGACGTCGGGGATGCCCAGGTCGGTGATCGTCTTCCGCATCTGATGCGTGGCCAGTGCGGTCATGCCGGGCAGGCCTCCCAGGCCCTGCGGCATGTGCGTCGCGGTGTTGCCGAGCATCGTGAACTTCAGGTCACCCATGGTCTTCTTGTGGATCATGTCGAAGCCCCAGAACGTGAAGAAGAGATGCGTCTCCACGCCTTCGCCCAGCGCCGCGTTGGCAAGGACGAGTCCCGGGTAGGCCATGTCGAGGTTCCCCTTCGAGCAGATGATGGCGAGCTTCCGGGGGGTGTCCGTCGTGCCGAAGTCAGGGACGAGCGGAGCGTTCTCCGTGATGGTCATGGTCTTCTCCTTCCTGGTGATCAGACGCAACCTTGGGGCTTGGGAAGACCGGCGACGTACGCGAGCTTCTTGGCCGGCTTCTGGGGGAAGAGCTGGAAGAGCGTCTTGACCGGGAACCCGCCGACCGTGCTGATCCTTCGCAGCGTGGCGGTCTCGCCCTGGGCGGCGTAGTCGGTGCGGAGGAACCGGATCGCCCGCCAGTGCTCGGCGGTCAGCTCGAGGCCGATGCGGGCCGCCAGGGTCTCGGCCACCTGCTCGTCCCACTCCGTCGGGTCGGTCAGGAACCCCTCATCGTTCGTATGGACGGTGCGCCCGTCGATCGTGGTCGTTGTCATGATGTCGTGCCTCCTTGTGCGATCGGCTCCTGGTTCGGCTCGTCGACCGGCTCGATGGGTGGGGTGCGCGGGGACTGCTTGCCTGCCATGGACATGTGAGTCGGGAGTGGGAGGGGGCGTCCGGGCAGCAGGACGTTCCAGTACACGTGGCGGAACGCCAGCTTCCCGAGGTGGTTGGCGTGCGTCTCCTCGAGCAGTCGGAGTGGCCCGACCACAGGCAGCGGGTACGTGCCCGGCAGCGGCTCGGTGTCGTAGTTGAAGTCGATGAGCAGTGCCTTGTGGTCGCCCGCCTCGACGAAGCAGTTCGCGTGTCCGTCGAACGACTCGGTCATCGGCCTGCCCTCGACGTGCTCCAGGAGGTTGCGGACGAGGACGTCGGCCTCGAAGTGCGCCACCGAGCCAGCCTTCGATGCCGGGACGTTGCTCGCGTCGCCGACGGCGAAGATGTTGTCGTGCGCCGTGTGGAGAAGCGTGTGCTTGTCGACCGTCACGTGCTGGAGCTCGTCCCCGAGCCCTGACCGCGCGACGAAGTCGGCGCCCATGTTGACCGGCACGGTGACGAGCAGGTCGAACGGCACCTCCCGTTCGTCGTACGACACCAGCACCTTGCGGTCGGGGTCGACACTCTCGACCATGAAGTCGCTGACCAGGTCGACCTTGCGTTCCTCGAGCATGTGTCCGAGCCGCGCGGACGCCACCGGCCGCGTGAAGGCACCGTCCAGTGGTGTCACGTAGGCCAGCTGGACCCGGTCACGGATGCCGCGCCGGCGGAGCCAGGCGTCGACGAGGAAGGTGAACTCCAGCGGAGCGACCGGACACTTGATCGGCATCTCGGAGATGTGCACGACCAGACGCCCGTGGTCGAACTCCTCGAACGCCGCAGCCAGGGACTCCGCGCCCTCCAGGGTGTAGAAGTCGAAGATGCTGCGGCGCCACTCGGGGCCCAGCACCCCTGGTGTCTGGTCGGGTCGGGGCGCGGTCCCCGTGGCGATCACCAGGAAGTCGTAGCTCAGAGTTCGCCCGCTACCGAGGTGGACCGTTCTGTCCACCGGAGAGACCCGGTCGATCTCGTCGTACACGAGCCGGACTCCCTCGGCGACGAAGTGGTGACGGCTGCGCACGATCTGATCGCGGGTGTACCCGCCGAAGGGGACGAACAGGTAGCCCGGCTGGTAGTGGTGCTCGTCGTCGCGGTCGACGACGGTGATCGTCCACCCGTGGCCGCGCAGCCGCTTCTGGAGCTTGTTCGCGACCATGGTGCCTGCGGTTCCACCACCGAGAATGACCAGGTTGCGCATCGTGCTGATCCTTCCGCTCGTGGGATTCACCGGACGACCCGAGCTCTGTCTGCGTGCTCGTGGTCATGTCTCCAGGCTTCGCCGGGACAGGGCCGGTGACCATTGCCCTTGGGCCGAACGCCGGGTGACCTTCGGCACGAGGGCCAGCGTTTCCGGACCGGCGTGGTGGAGACTGCGACAGTCAGTGCACCACTGCGACGGGGCACCGCGCGTCCTGAAGCACGCGGTTGCTCACCGAGCCCAGCACCGTTTCGGTCAGGGCGGTGCGTCCACGGGAGCCGACCACGACCAGGGCGGCGGTGTACGACGCGTCGACCAGCACCTGCCCGGGGGCGGTGGCGATGAACTCGCCGACGATGTCGAGGCCGGGGAAGCGTCCTCGCTGCTCGGCCACCGACTTCGCCAACGCCTCCTCCTCGTTGAGGAGGGTCGAGGCCAAGGCCGGCGGCACGTCGCCATGGAGGTCGACCGGCACCGTGAACGGCTTCCAGGCCCGGATCATGACCATCTGCTGGCCGCCGGCCTGGGCCTGTGTGCACGCGAAGTCGAGCGCCCGGCGGCTCGGCTCGGAGTCGTCCGAGCCGACCACGATGCGGTGGGCAGACGCGGCATGCCGCTGTCGCACCACGACGACCGGGCATCGAGCATGCCGTGCGGCTGACTGGCTCACGGATCCGAGCACGACCTCACCGATGCGGCTGTGGCCCCGGCTGCCGAGCACGAGCATCGACGCGTCGTCGGCAGCATCGAGCAGTGTGCGAACCCGGTTCCCGACGTGCCGCTCGACAGCGACCTCGGTGGCTCCCGCGCCGGCGAGGGTGTCCACCGCCTGCTGCTCGATCTCCTGCCACCACGACACCGGCCACCCTTGGCTGCGGGTCGAGACGGTCGACTCGGCCACGACCACGGCCACGATCCGCTCGCCTCGGAGGAGAGCGGTGCTTGCCGCCCACCTGGCTGCCTCGTCCGACTCGGGAGACCCGTCGTACCCCACGACGATCCGGCTGCTCGGTGTGCTCATGGCGCGACAGTGCTCTGGAACGGCGGCAGCAGGAAGGGCCGAAGGTCAGTCGACGGGTGACGTCGGCCGGTGGCCCACGCGAGGGAGAGGCGGTGACAGCTCGGAGCCCCGGTCGGAACGGACGGCCGGACCCTCCTGGCCGGGGCGATCGGGGGGCGGTCCCCACCTCGGCCGACCCGAGCTGCCCTTCGTCGACCGGGTCCGATGACCAAGGACTCTCACCCTCGGTCCGCGGGAGTCGCAGCGTGGTTGCCATGACAACGGAGGTGGTCACATGAGTACGTCGTCTCCGGTGCGCCTGGACGCGCACCTCGAGCCGAAGTTGAGCCGATGGCTCTGGCTGGTCAAGTGGGTCCTGGTCATCCCCCACTACGTCGTGCTGGTGTTCCTGTGGATCGGGTTCGTACTGGCGACCGTCGCAGCCATGTTCGCGATCCTGTTCACCGGTCGCTACCCGCGGGCGCTGTTCGACTACAACGTCGGAGTCCTGCGCTGGACCTGGCGTGTCTCCTTCTACGCGTACGGCGCGCTGGGCACCGACCGCTATCCGCCGTTCACGCTGGAGGATGTGCCGGAATACCCGGCCCGGATCGAGGTGGCCTATCCTGCCCGGCTGTCGCGTGGACTGGCTCTCGTGAAGTGGTGGCTTCTCGCGATTCCCCACTATCTGGTGCTGACGTTCTTCGTCGGTGGGGGGATGTCTGTCCCGAGCGGCGGACTCACCGGGATCCTGGTCCTGATCGCCGCAGTGGTCCTGCTCTTCACCACCCGCTACCCCGAGACGATCTTCGACTTCGTGATCGGCATGCACCGGTGGGCGTTCCGCGTCGTGGCGTACGCCGGCCTGATGACCGATGTCTATCCGCCGTTCCGTCTCGACCAGGGGGGCGGCGAACCTGTCGGGGCCGTCGACAGCGCTCCGGACCTGTCGCCGGAGCCGACCGCCGGGGTGCCGTCATGAAGGACCGGGCCGCCTCTGTGCAGACGAACCCGGGCGTTCTCTACGGACTCGGTGTCCTCGGCGCGTGGGTGTACTTCTGGCAGGAGGCGGACGGGTTCTGGGACCACCTCCTGGCAGTCCTCGAGGGCGTGGTCTGGCCGGCGTTGATGGTCTACGACGCCTTCTCGGCTCTGCGCTGAAGGATGACATGAGGGTCGGAGACGTCATGACCACACTGCCGAGGAAGGAGACGACGCCGGCCTCGACGGTGCCGACCCTCTCGAGCGCGCTGGCCGACAGGCCCGGGGGCGCCGACGCTGCAGATGATGCTGGTCCCGACCAGAGGTGGCCTTCGTCTCTGCTCGACGCCGGTCCGGTCCGGCACCGTGGAACCGTCCACACGGGGCGACACACAGACGGGCAGAGCCATGAGTGACACATCGAGGGGCGGTTCCACCCGGGCGGCCCCCGAAGCACAGGATGCGATCGCCTCGAGGCCCCGGGGCTCCAGGTCCGGCGCCGTCGCGGAGGCCATGCGCCGTTATCTCAGCTCGGAGACCTACGACCAGCTGCGGCGCGGCGGCGCCGAGAAGGTCGAGGATGAGAAGCCACGCCGCGACGAGAGCTGACCAGGATCGAAGCGCGGCGCGCAGACGGGGATCGAGCACTACCGGACGTGTACCGCGACCACGCCGGCGACCGTCCGGCTCAGGGCATGGGCGAGGGAGCGCTGGGCGGCGTCCGTCGTGCCCGTGATCTCGACGATCCCGTCGGTGACCTCCGCGGTCCATCCCACGTGACCCAGCTCCTCGAAGAGCCGCAGCACGTCCTGGGCGATCGCGGAGTCGTCGCGGGCGAGGGCGCGGATGACATCGCTCCGGCTGACCATGCCGACCAGCCGGTGCTCGTGGTCGACGACCGGGAGACTCTTGAAGCCCTTGGCCGTCATCACGTCGACTGCCGCGGTCACGTCGTCGTAGGGCCCGACGGCGATCGGTGATCGCGTGTAGACGTCATCGACCGTGCTGGGCCGGGTCACAGGACGGATCGTGATGGAACGTTCGTGGGCACGAGGGTCGTCGACCAAGTTGCGGATCAGGTCAGCCTCGCTCACGATGCCGCACAGATGCTTGTCCTCGTCGACGACCGGCATCGAGGTGACGCCCGCGTGCGCGAGCTTCGCCATGGCGGCCTTGATCCCCCGGGACGGCACCACGGTGACCGGGTCCTGAGACATCACGTCCTTGACGAGCATCCGAATGCCTCCTCGGTCCGAGCAACTGGCTGCAAGCCCGCCCGGGCGGTGTGCGTAACGGCGCCCGGGCGGGGGGTACCTCCAGTTATCCGGGTTCTCCCCCACCGCGTCGAGGGTCTCCTGTCACGACCCTCGAGGACCGTCGACAGCAGGGTCGACCGATGACCGAAGTCCTGTCGCGTGTCGACCCCGGACCCCGGACGACGTCCCGCTGTCGTTCCACGATGAGGTGGAAGGCGGGGCGAACCAGCATGACCAGCTCGACACCTCCGTCGGACGGAGTGCCCCGCGGCGTGACTCAGCGGCAGCTGACACCACCCCGGTCCCGGAACCGGACGGCCGACTCCGCTCTCCCGGCGCCTCTGGGTCCTGCTGGCCCTGCTCGAGGCGACCGCCGCCGCCCTCGCCGTCCTGGCGATCTGCTGATCACGAGCCTGGTCCTGCTCGCCATGGCTCTTGTCTCCCTGTCCGCACGCAGGCGCCGCTTCGGCACCTTGGGGCTACGGCGTCTCGGTGGCGGGCGGGTGATCGGCGTGGTGCTGGGACTGACGGTCGTGTGGTCGGTCGTCCAGCTGTCGCTGACAATGCCCCATCGCCTTCCGCGTCTCCGGTCGGAAGCAGGACCTGGATGCGTATGCCGACCTCCGGGGGGACCTCGGCCTGCTGGTGGTCCTCCTCCTTCTGGGGTGGGTGATCGGAGGTCTGGTGGAGGAACTCGCTACCGCGGCTACCTGCTCACCCGCATCCAGGAAGCGGTCGGCGGGGGCCGGCTCGGCACGGTGGTCGCCGTCGTCGCGTCCTCGGTGCTCTTCGGGATCGCGCACGCCGAGCAGGGTGTCGTCGGAGTGGTCGTCGTGACGCTCGACGGGGTCTTCTTCTGCGCTCTGCGTTACCGGTACCGAACGTTGTGGGCCTCGGTCCTCGCCCATGGCTTCAACAACACCTTTGGGCTTCCTCACCTTCTTCGCGGTGGGACCCGTCTACGGTTTCTGGTGACCACCCGTCCCACTGGCCCCGGAGGGCCCATCGGCGGTCTCCCCACCTGCCGTCTTGGCGCGGAGGCCGAACTCGAGCTCGGCCCGTCGCGGAGGGTGCCCGAACTCGGCCTGTGCTGCGCTCCACTCCTGCCCGGCCATCAGCGTGCCGATGACATCTGCGAGCAGTTGCTGGGTGGCCACGAGAGCCTCGCCCGGCGCTGTGTAGGCGCGGATGGTCCGGTAGGCCTCTTGGTCGCCGACGGAGACGACGCCGACGAAGCCCCAGCTGTCCGACGCGGGTGACGCCGTGATCGCGATCAGCAACTCGTCCGAGGTCTCCACGGGTGCCTCCCTCCGGCCACGCCCTCCCGGTCGTCCCCGAGGAGCGCCGCTCACACAGGGAGGTGCAGAGTACTGCACCCTCCCTCGGAGCCGCCTCCGCCCGACTCGGCGCCGCCGGGGCGGGCGGGGCGCCAGGAGAGGACTGTGGTCACCTGGCCGACGGTCGCTCTGCTCTGAGGCGCGGCGCCGTCCGCGACCCACGATGGGGCAGGAGTCACGCCTTTCCGCGGAAGGAGCCACGACATGCCCAGCCCGACCTTGACGTTCCTCGGGGCCGTAGGCACCGTCACCGGCAGTCGGTTCCTGGTCGAGGGCGACGGGGGGCGGATCCTCGTCGATGCCGGGCTCTTCCAGGGGATCGGCGAGCTCCGGCGCCGCAACTGGATGCCACCTCCTGTCGACCCCGCTGCGCTCGACGCCGTCGTGCTCACGCACGCCCACCTCGACCACAGCGGCTACCTGCCGCGGCTGGTGCGCGACGGCTTCACCGGATCGATCTACTGCACCGAGGCCACAGCGGAGCTGGCGTCCATCGTGCTCGAGGACAGCGCCCACCTCCAGGCGGAGGACGCCGGCTACGCCAACAAGACGGGCTACTCCTCCCATCGCCCGGCCCTGCCGCTCTACGACGCCGGTGACGTCGAGAAGACGGTCCGGCTCTTCCGGCCGACCGACCTCCTCACTCGCGTCGCTGTGGCACCCGGAGTCTCGATCACGCTGCGCCCGGCCGGACACATCCTCGGCTCGAGCACGGCTGAGGTGGAGATCGACGGGACGCGGGCCCTGTTCAGCGGCGACCTCGGCCGTCCTCGTCACCCGCTGCTACCGCCGCCCGCAGTGCCCCCAGCGGTGGACACGGTCGTCGTCGAGTCGACGTACGGCGATCGTGAGCACCCGCGGCCCGATGACGAGCTCCTCGCCTCTGCCGTCACGCGGACGGCTGCCCGGGGTGGAACTGTCCTCATTCCGGCGTTCGCCGTGGACCGGACCGAGCTGGTGCTGCTCGAGCTCCACCGGCTGATGGCAGCCGGGCGGATACCGCACCTCACCGTGTACGTCGACAGCCCGATGGCGCTGGCCAGCCTCGACGTGTACCGGAAGGCACTCGCGGCGAAAGACCTGACACACCGTGAAGCCTCCCTGTTCGACCTGCCCGAGGTGCAGGCCGTCAGGGACGCGGCCGGGTCGGAGCGTCTCAATCGCCCCACCGTTCCCTGCATCGTGGTCTCGGCCTCCGGAATGGCCACCGGCGGCAGGGTCGTCCACCATCTCCGCCACCAGCTGCCGGATCCACGCAACACCGTCGTCCTCACCGGCTACCAGGCCGTGGGGACGCGTGGGCGGCAGCTGCTCAATGGGGCTCGCCAGGTCAAGATGCACGGCAGGTACGTGCCGGTCCATGCCGATGTCGTCCAGATTCCTGACTTCTCGGTGCACGCGGACGGACCGGAGATCGTCCGCTGGCTGGGCCGGATGCCCTCCCCGCCCCGCACGGTGTACGTCGTGCACGGCGAGCCCGCCAGCAGCGCCGCACTCGCCGACCGGATCCACCACGAGCTGGGCTGGAACGCTGTGGTCCCGTCGTTCGGTGAGCGCGTGCGACTCGACTGAGAGCCGTGAAGGGTGTCCTTGACCAGGGTCCACAGGTCCCGTGTCATTGGCCCCTCCCCGGCCAGGCCTGCGCCGGTGAGGCTGGAGGCATGAACACAGGCGCACACATCGTCGTCGGGTATGACGGAAGACCCGACTCCGTCGCGGCCCTGACCTGGGCCGCAAAGGCGGCGTCCCTCCGGGGGGAGGCCGTCGTCGCCACCACCATCATCGATCCGCGGGAGTTCGCACGAGGGATCGCCTGGCCCGAGTCCTACTGGGCCGATGTCGATGACAAGGCGCGTGGAGTCCTCGCACCATGGCCCGACGTGCCCCTCCGGACGGAGCGACACACCGGCCACATGATCCCGACCCTGGTGGAGGTGGCCCGCAACGGCTCGATGCTCGTCGTCGGGAGCAAGGGTCACGGCCTGGTCGCCGAGATGCTGCGCGGCTCGGTCAGCCAGAGCGCCGCGCGGCACGCGGCCGTTCCCGTCGTCGTCGTCCGTGCCCCTCAGAACCCGAACTCGGGGCGGATCGTCGTCGGCTCGGACGGCTCGGAGGCGAGTGCTCGGGCGCTCGAGTTCGCCTGCGAGATGGCACGGCTGACCGGAGACAAGGTCGTCGCGCTGCGTGCGTGGCATCCGACTGAGGCGGCTCCCGAACGTCACGGGTATCTCCCGCCACCGAGCGTCGACAGCATGGACGCCGCCGAATCTGCCGTCGGCCAGACCGTGGACCAGGCGCGTGGGGCCCATCCGGAGGTCGCGATCGAGTCCGAGGTCTACGCCGGCCCGCCCGAGCAGGGCCTCATCGACGCCTCCGGCAACGCCTCCCTCGTGGTCGTCGGATCACAGGGCCGCAGCGCCGTCGACGAGGTGCTGATGGGCTCGGTGAGCAAGGCGGTGCTGCACAGGGCGCACAGTCCGGTCGCCGTCGTCCACTGACTCGGGTCGCCGGTCGTGCGATCGCGGCCGGAGGTGCCGTCGGCCCGCGCGATGCGGCATCACACCAGAGACGCCGGACCACTTGGAGGAAGAATGCACGATCCGTTGAACCTGTCAGGCGACGAGTGCCGAGAGGTCATCGCGAGCCCAGTTGCGACTGTCGTCGGAGAGATCGAAGTCCCAGCTCGGGAGGCGCGAGTGAGCAAGGCACAGGGGTGGGACAGATCCGCCCAGACGGGATCAGACGTCCTCCTGGCGGACGGCACGGTCGGCCGGATCCGTCCGATCACCTCGGGTGACCGCAGGGAGGTCGCGCACCTTCACGAGGGACTCTCCCCGGAGAGCAGCGGGCTGCGCTTCTTCAGCGTCAGCAGGGCCGCCGCGTCTCGGTACGTCGACCATGTCATGGCGTCGTGTGACGGTGGCGGCGTCCTCGCCCTGGGCCTGTGGCGTCACGATCTCCTTGTCGGGGTCGCCACAGCAGAGACGTCCGATGCGGAGACCGCCGAGATCGCCTTCCTCGTGTCGGACGAAGCCCACGGGCTCGGGATCGCCACGCTGCTGCTCGAGCACCTGGCCGCGGCCGCACGGATCGTGGGGATCCCGCGATTCACCGCGGAGGTCCTGGCAGACAACGCCCCGATGCTCCAGGTGATGCGAGACGCCGGCTTCACGGTGACCCACCGCAGCGAACAAGGTGTCGTCACCATCGAGATGGACACCTCCGACACCCCGGAAGCCGTGGCCGCAGCGGACCGGCGGGACTCGATCTCGGAGTCGGCGTCCCTCGAGCCGTTGCTGAGTCCAGGCCGGGTGGCCGTCGTGGGAGTCCGCCGCGACGGCACGGGTGTCGGCGCGGCGATCCTGGAGGCCATTCTGGACGGTGGTTTCACCGGCGAGGTCGTCGTCGTCCATCCAGGCGGCGACATCTCGCGACGTGTGCGCACGGTGACCGGCTTCGACGAGCTCGACCCTCCTCCCGACCTCGTCGTCGTCGCCGTCCCTCCGGCTCACGTCGTCGACACCATCGCGTCCGCGGGCCGCTGCGGTGCCCGGGCCGCGGTCGTGGTGACCTCCGGCTTCGCCGAGATGGGCGCAGACGGGGCCGTGCTCCAGCGGGAGCTGACGCGCGTGGCGCGCTCCCACGACCTCAGGGTCGTCGGACCCAACTGCCTCGGGCTTCTCGACAACCAGGCGGGCGTCCATCTCGACGCGACCTTCGGCGGCGCCCCCCCGCCAGAGGGGGGCCTCGCCGTCGCGTCCCAGTCCGGGGGCGTCGGCATCGTGCTACTCGACACCGCGCGCAGGATCGGCCTCGGTGTCCGCCACTTCGTGTCCCTCGGGAACAAGGCCGACGTCTCGAGCAACGACCTCCTCGCCGCCTGGCTGGACGAGCCCGGCGTGACGGCGGGGGCGTTGTACCTCGAGTCCTTCGGGAACTCCGCGAAGTTCGCCCGCATCGCCCGGCGCTTCAGCGAGCGGAAGCCGCTGCTCGCGGTCGCCGGCGGGCGCTCGGGCGGCGGGCAGCGGGCCGGCGCCTCCCACACGGCAGCCGCGGCGACGCCGGCGGTCCGGGTCGACGCGCTCTTCGCGCAGGCGGGTGTCATCGGGTGCTCCGACGCCGACGACCTCGCGCAGACCGCCCTTCTTCTCGAGGGCCAGCCGCTGCCCGCGGGCAATCGGGTGGCGGTGCTCGGCAACGCGGGTGGGATGGGCGTCCTCGCGGCCGACGCCCTGGAGGTCGATGGGCTCGACGTACCGGCGTTCTCCGAGGGGCTACGGACGCGTCTGACCGCGCACGTGGACGCGACGCTCGGTACCAGCAACCCGATCGACGTGGGGGCGGCCGGCTCACCGGAGACGATCGGGCACACCTTGGACGTCCTCCTGGCCAGCGACGAGGTCGACGCGGTCCTCTGTGTCCTCGTCCGCACCCGCACGATGGACTGGAACGGCGCCCTCGACTCGGTCGCGGCGGCACGCGCCCGTCACCCCGAGAAGACGGTGATCGGTGTGCTGCTCGGAGACGACCACGATCGAGCCCTCCCGGGCGTGACGCTCCTCCCGACGGTGCCCAGTGCCGTCAGGTCCCTCCGTCATGCCACGCGGTACGCCGACTGGAGGCGGCAGCCGCGGGACCCCAAGCCGCTCGCCGAGTACGCGAGGTCCGCTGCGTCCCGCGACCGGGCGCAGGCTCACCTGAGCTCGGCCGGCCCAGGGTGGCTCGGGCTGCGCGAGTGTCGCACGCTGGTGGCGCCCTATGGCGTCGTTCCGTTGGGGATCGTCGTTGCCGGGGCGTCGGCTGCCGCGCGGGCGGCCTGTGACCTCGGCTTCCCGGTCGCGCTGAAGGTGGCAGATCCCAGGATCGTGCACAAGACCGAGCGCGGTCTGGTCAGGGCCGGGCTGAGCACCGCCGAGGAGGTCGAGGCCGCTGTCCGGGAGATGGCCCATGTGACCGGGACGAAGCAGGTCGAGATCCTGGTCCAGCCCATGGTCGCGGGCGTCGAAGTCGCCCTGGGTGTCGTCCGCGACCCAGGTCTGGGCTCTCTCGTTCGGGTGGCTGCAGGAGGAGTCGCGACGGAGATCTGGGACGACCAACGGCTACTGATCGCGCCGGTGACCCGGGCCGACGTCCTCAGTGCGCTGCGTTCGTTGCGAATCTGGCCGCTTCTGGCGGGCTTCCGCGGCCAGCCGGCGGCGGACACGGACGCGCTCGTCGACCTCGTCGTGGGCGTCGGTCTCCTCGCCTACGAGGTCCCGGAGCTGGTCGAGATGGACCTCAACCCGGTGCTGGTGAACCCGGACGGATGTGAGCTGGTCGACGTCAAGATCAGGATCGCCGAGGCAGGTGCCTGGGACTCCGGCGTCCCGCGGCGGCTCCGACCGCCGGCGACCGTGACGGGCGGCTGAGCGGTCGCACCTGCCCGCGGATCGTCCCAGCGGCGGTCAGGTCCGCGGGCGCTCCGAGAGCAGACGCGAGGCGAGCACCGCGGCCTGGGTACGGCGTTCCAGCCCGAGCTTGCCGAGCATGGTGGACACGTAGTTCTTCACGGTCTTCTCGGCCAGGAACATCCGCTCGCCGATCTGCCGGTTGGTCAGGCCCTCGGCCACCAGCTCGAGCAGCTTGAGCTCCTGCTCGGTGAGGCTCGCCAGCTCCGGAGCGGTGGCGGAGCCGTTGCGCACCCGGTCGAGGACCCGCTCTGTCATCAGCGGGTCGATCAGTGAGTGACCTGCGGCGACGTGGTGGACCGCGCCGATGAGGTCCTGACCCGTGGCCTCCTTGAGGATGTAGCCCGAGGCGCCCGCCATGATCGCCGCGAACAACGCCTCGTCGTCGTCGTACGACGTCAGGATGAGTGCGCGGATGGTCGGGTCGACCGCGCGCACCGCCCGGCAGACGTCGATCCCCGACCCGTCGGGAAGCCGCGCATCGAGGATCGCGACGTGGGTGCGCAGCGCCGGGATGCGCGCGGTCGCTTCGGACGCGAGTGCCGACTCACCGACGACCTCGATGTCACCCGAGACCTCCAGGAAGGCCTTCAGGCCCTGGCGCACGACCTCGTGGTCGTCGAGGAGGAAGACCCGGATCTTGGGCGTGGTGTCGTTCATGGGAACCTGACTTCTCTCCGGGGTTGGGATGGCACCAGCATGTCGTGCCGGTCAACCTCGGATGCTTCGCGTGCACTCACGCGACGACGTGGCCCGTCATCGCGCCGTACGACGTCGGGCACCGAGGTGGGGGACGCTCGACGTGGGAGGCGTCCACCTCCCCGAGGATCGCCAGTCCTGGGCTCACACGGGACACTCGTTGGTAACTCCTGAGGGGGACTTTGGTCCTCTCGAGGATCCGTGTCGGCGACGGTGCCGACGGAAGAGCTCGTCGGCACCCCATACCGTCGGTGGGAACGTCGCGAGGAGCAGGATCTCGGACCAGGTGAGCGGCCTGGTGCCGAGCACGTGCTGCGCGGGTGGAAGGTAGATCGCCAACCCGGCGACCAGCAGCTCGAAGACGATGC
Organism: Nocardioides sp.; assembly: GCA_025924815.1. Lineage (GTDB taxonomy): Bacteria > Actinomycetota > Actinomycetes > Propionibacteriales > Nocardioidaceae > Nocardioides. The sequence continues at coordinate 3,483 of JAICHQ010000061.1, read as the reverse complement.
CGCCGAGCAGGAGGCGGTTGCTGAGCGGACCGATGCGGAGCAACGAGACCCGGTCGGTCCGGGCGGACAGAGCGGTGCCGATCTGGCAGACGACGATTCCGGCGAACGCCATGGTCGTCGCCCGGAGATAGGTGTCGTGCAGGCTCGAGCCGGTGCCGACGTCGGCCCCGAATGTCCACCCTCCCGACACGAGGGTGAGCAGGAAGCCGGCGGTCACCAAGCAGGCGCTGACCACCCCGAGGACGCCCCACGCTCGGAGAAGCATCTCGCCGGTGATGATGCTCTGGTCGCGCGGGCGAGGCGGCCGCTCCATGATCCCGGGCTCCGACGCCTCACGGCCGAGGGCGAGCGCAGGGAGTGTCTCGGTGCCCAGGTCGATCATCAGGATCTGGGCCACCGTGAGCCCGAGGGGGATCTGCCCGCCGGAGAGCGCGAAGAGCAGGAACGGCACGACCTCGGGCACGGCATGGGCGAAGATGTAGAGGATGAACTTGCGCACGTTGTCATAGACCCGGCGGCCCGACTCGACGGCTCGGATGATCGTGGAGAAGTCGTCGTCGGTGAGGACCATCATGGAGGCTTCGCGGGCGACGTCCGTCCCTGACCGGCCCATGGCGACCCCGATGTCCGCCGCTCTCAGCGCGGGAGCGTCGTTGACGCCGTCGCCGGTCATCGCGACGACGTGTCCTCCGTGCTGCAGGCGCTGGGCGATCCGCAGCTTGTCCTCCGGCGAGCTGCGCGCGAACACGACCTCGCGCCCCGGTCGGGCAAGGACCCGGTCGAGCTCGGCGTCGGTCATCGTGTCCAGCGTCGTCCCGAGGACGACGGTCGACGCGTCCGCCCCGATCCCGGCAGCACCGGCGATGGCCGCTGCTGTCGGTCCGCTGTCGCCGCTGATGACGTGCACCGTGATGCCGGCCGCGTGGGCCTGTATGACTGCCGCAGGAACCGCATCGCGCAAGGGGTCGGTGAGGGCGACGAATCCGAGCAGCTCCAGCTGCTGCTCGGCCGCCTCCCGTGACGTCGGCGGTGATGCGTCCGGCAGGGTGCGCTGGGCGATTGCAATGAGGCGCAGTCCCTGGGAGGCCAGGTCGGCGACCCGTCGGAGGAGCCGGTCGCGCTCCTCCGGTGCGAGCCGCTCGACTCCCTTGCCACTCACGCTGCCGGTGCACCGCGCCAGGATGGCTTCGGGCGCTCCCTTGGTGACGAGGAGCAGGTCTCCGTGCGGTGTTCTCGCCGCCACTGACATCAGTCGCAGCCGCGGATCGAAGGCATACGTCGCGACCCGTGGGAGTGGCCTGCCCCCGTCATCGAGCCGGTCCGCGGCGGCGAGGAGGGCCCTGTCCGTGGGGTCGCCGATCCGAGCGGCGCGGGTGCCGGACGTCGACGTGCGGAGTGCGCGGGCCAGTGCGAGGGGGTTGCCCTGGTGGTCTGGGATGGACACCGCGTTCGGCCCCCAGATGCTGTGGACGGCCATCCGGTTCTGGGTCAGGGTCCCGGTCTTGTCGGTACAGATGACGTCGGTGGCTCCGAGCGTCTCGATCGCGCTGAGGCGCTTCACGAGTCCGCCACGTCGCGCCATGTCGCCGACACCGGCGGCGAGGGCCAGGGTGATCGTCGGGAGGAGGCCCTCGGGGACGTTGGCCACCAGGAGACCGATGCCGAAGACGGCGGCCTCGGTGAAGCTGAGGCCGGCGATCATGCCCAGGGGCAGGAAAGCCACCCCCACGAGCACCGCCACCCCCGCGATCAGCCAGGCGACACGGCGTACCTGACGCTCCAAGGGACTGGACTGTTGCCCGGCGTGCCGTGAGAGCGCGGCGATCCGTCCCAGCTCGGTGGACATGCCGGTGTGCACGACGAGTGCCTGCGCCTCGCCCGCGGTGCAGGTGGTCCCGGACAGGAGCACGTCGTCGGCATCGACCACCCGCCCCGCGATGGGTGCGGCGTCAGCGTCCCGACGCGCGAACCGCGCCACCGGGACCGCCTCACCGTTGATGGCCGAGAGGTCCACCTCGACCGATCCGTCGAGGATGCGTGCGTCGGCGCAGACCGCGTCTCCCTCACGGATGACCAGGACGTCGCCGGGGACCACGCTGGAGGCGTCGGTGATCATCTCGGCTCCGTCGCGGACCACGACGGCGTGCTGGGGGAGATAGCGGCTCAGCGCCGCGACGGCGTGCTGCGCGTGTCTCTCCTGGACCAGCGCGAAGCAGGCATTGAGGGCGATGACGGCGACGATCGCGACGCCGAGCGTGACGCTCTGCGTGGTGAGCGCGAGCACGGCCGCAAGCCACAGGAGGAGCGCCAGTGGGTGTGTCAGCTGCCGGACCAGTGGAACCAGCACCCCGTCCTGGGCCTTCTCCTGCAGGACGTTGGCTCCGGCGGCCGTCAGACGCTCTCGCGCCTCGAGTGAGCTCAGTCCGTCCGGTCCGCTGCGCAGGTCAGCGAGCAGGCGGGGCAGCGGGTCGAGTGGCGACGTCCCTCCGATCCCCGCTGTCGTCGGTGGCGGGATGCGGCAAGGCGCGACGTCCACGGGAACCGCCGGTCAGACTCGGGACAGCTCGAGGGCGTTGCCCGCGTCGAGGTCCCCATGTGGGCTGGCCCGCACGATGTCGCGTCGGCTGATCATCCCGACGACAAGCCCGTGCAACAGAACCGGGGGACCCTTCAGGATCGACTCCCTCATCAGCTCCAGCACCCGGAGGTCGTGGTCCACCACCGGGAGGGAGGTGTGGCCGAGCCGATCGAGCAGGCGTGCTGCGTCGGCGACCTCGTCGCCAGTTCCGATGGTGACTGCCGGGGAGGTCATGAGGTCACGGACGAGCATGGCTCGCTCCCTTCGCGATGAGCGGGAGGGGTACGTCGACCGACGGGGATGGTCTCCTGACGTTGCGGCGCTGGCCATACCTCGATTCTTCGAGGCCTGACCACGAGCGCGAACGGCCGTTGGCCAACGCTCCGCATGACCTTGGGCACGTTTCGGTCGCGGCGGGGCAGCGCGCCGGGCGTCCTCGTGGCTCGTGACCAACGTCCTCGGCCGCCATTTCCGAAGCCTGCTGACCCCGGCCGCGTCCCGGCGAAGGATGGAGCCGAGGAGAGGAGATGGGGATGACCACCACAACCGCCGAGACCGGCTTCGCCGTGGTTGCCGTCGACGGCACCGAAGAGGGCTACGCGGCCGTGCGCTTCGCGGCCGACGAGGCTCGTCGACAAGGGATCGCGCTTCGGCTGGTCCACGTGATGCCCTCCGACGTCCCCCTGCGTTCCATCCTGGGCCCCGCGGGGCGAGACCTCGGTGGTTACGCGTCCGAGACGCTGGCCAGCGCGGCGCGCCTCGCGATCGACGTCGTTCCCGAGCTCCCGGTCACCACCCACAGGCTGGTCGGGGGCCGGGTGTCCGAGGTCGTCGACCTCGCCGACGCCGCGCGGTTCGTCGTGGTAGGACGGCGGCGGGCCACGGCGCTCGACCTGGCCTGGTCG
>JAICHQ010000060.1 GCA_025924815.1 Nocardioides sp. | reverse complement strand
GTCAGGGACACCCGGAGGTCGGTCGCCACCCGGCCGTAGGCGTCCGCCAGGGGTCGCTGTGTGCTCACCCGCCGAGTCTACGGGCTCCACAGCGCCCCCGCGCTCCAGCCCGCTCACCGGTCGGCCGATAGCCTCGAACGGTGTCACCCCGAGCCGGCAGCCTGCGCTTCCTCCTGAGTCGCCGCTGGCTGCTGCTCCTGCTGAGTGTCCTGCTGTTCGCCTACGCCTGCCTGCTGCTCGGCCGCTGGCAATGGCACCGGCTGGAGAGCAAGAAGACCGGCAACGCGATCATCCGGACCAACGAGAAGGCGGCGCCCGCCCCCGTCGACCTGGTGCTGAAGCACGGCGTGAACCCGCCCGACAGCCGTTCGTACGCCGTGGTCTCCGCGACCGGGACCTACGACGCGTCCAAGACGGTGATCGTGCGCTACCAGACTCGCGACGGCAACGCCGGCGCCGATGCGGTCGTCCCGCTGGTCACGGCGTCGGGGACCGCGCTCCTGGTCGACCGCGGCTGGTTCGCGACGCCCAACCAGGGGTTCGTCGACGCGGCGAAGGTGCCGGCCCCGCCCAGCGGGCAGGTCACGGTCACCGGCTGGGTGCGCCAGAACGCCTCCGGGAGTGCCGCCCAGGTCGTCAACGCCTCGACCCGTGCGATCTCCAGCACCGAGATCGAGCCGGCGATCGGGGTGCCGACGTACGGCGGCTTCGTTCAGCTGCTCACCGAGTCGCCCAAGCCGGCCACGGCCCTGGCACCGGCCGAGCCACCCGACCTCAGCAACGGCCCGCATTTCTTCTACGCGCTCCAGTGGTGGTTCTTCGGGATCCTGGGGCTGTTCGGCTACGGCTACCTCGCCTGGGAGGAGGCCACCGGTCGGGGTCAGCTCCGCCGTGCGCAGCAGCCGGCCAAGCGGCGCGGTGGCCGTGACGTCGGTGGCTCAGAGCGCGCGCATGACCCCGCCGTCGACCGGCAGCATGGCGCCGCTGACGAACGAGGCGGCCGGGCTGAGCAGGAACGCCGCGGCACGGCCGAACTCTGACGGCTCACCGTCGCGGCGAAGCGGGATGCTCCGGGCGGCGCCGACCTTGGCGACGACGGGATCGGCCTGCAAAGCGTCCAGCTCCGCGACCCGCTCGGTGCCGACCCGGCCGGGCAGCAAGCCGTTGACCCGGATGCCGTGGGGTCCGAGCTCGTCGGCCAGCTGCTTGGCGATCATGGCCAGCCCGGGACGCAGACCGTTCGAGATCGCCATCTCGTTCAGCGGTGCCTTCACGCTGGTCGACAGCACGAACGCGATCGAGCCGCCGCCGGTCAGCTCGGCCGCAACCTCCCGGGCCAGGCGGACCCCACCGAGGAAGACCGAGCCGAACGCCGTCGTCCACTGTTCGTCGGAGATCGAGGCCACGGTGCCGGCGGGCGGGCCACCGACACTGATCAACGCCCCGTCGAGGCGGCCCCATCGCTCGCGCGCCGTGGCGATCAGGCGAGCCGGGAGATCGGTTTCGGCGTTGTCGCCCACGACGTACGCCGCCTGGTCGGGGAAGGCACCGACCGCCTCGGCCAGGGTGGCCTCGGTCCGCCCCGAGAGCACCACGCGCGCCCCCTCGGCGACCAGCACGTCGGCGGTGGCGCGTCCGAGCCCACGGGCTCCTCCGGTCACGAGGTAGACGCGGTCGGCGAGTCCGAGGTCCATGAAGCGAACCTAGTGGCGCGTCCCGGCCACTGCACGGGGTGGGCGACAGAACCTTCCGCGACGCGCTGCGAGCACCTACTCCTCACCCGCGACCGCGGCCAGCGTGCGGGAGTCCGGGAGGAACTGGGTGCGGTACAGGTCGGCGTACAGGCCGCCCTGGGCGAGCAGCTGGGCGTGGGTGCCGCGCTGCACGATACGGCCGGACTCGAGGACGAGGATCAGGTCCGCGTCGCGCACCGTCGACAGCCGATGGGCGATGACCAGGGACGTGCGGCCGGCGAGAGCCGCATCGAGGGCGCGTTGTACGGCCACCTCCGACTCGCTGTCGAGGTGGGCGGTCGCCTCGTCGAGGACGACGATCGCCGGCGCCTTGAGCAGCAGCCGGGCGATGGCGAGTCGCTGCCGCTCCCCGCCGGAGAGCCGGTAGCCGCGGTCGCCCACGACGGTCTCGAGCCCGTCGGGCAGGGCCTCGACCAGCCGGGCGATCTGGGCCGCGTCGAGTGCCGCCCAGATCTCCTCGTCGGTGGCGAGCGGGCGTGCGTAGAGGAGGTTCTCGCGGATGGTGTCGTGGAACATGTGGGCGTCCTGGGTCACGTAGCCCACGACGTCCTCCAGCGACTGCAGAGTCACGTCACGGACGTCATGACCGCCGACCCGGACGGTGCCGGACGACGCGTCGTACAGCCGGGCCACCAAGTGGGTGACGGTCGTCTTGCCCGCCCCGGAGGGCCCCACCAGCGCGACCATCTGACCCGGCTCGGCGGTGAACGTCAGGCCGTGGAGCACCTCGCCGCTCTCGCGGGACTCGGTCCGCGCGACCGCCTCGAGGGAAGCGAGCGAGATCTCGTCCGCCTGCGGATAGGTGAAGGACACGTCGTCGAACTCCAGCGAGGACGCCGTGGCCGGCAGGGCGACCGCGTCCGGCCGCTCCTGGATCAGCGACGGGAGGTCGAGCACCTCGAAGACGCGGTCGAAGCTGACCAGGGCGGTCATGATGTCGACGCGGACGTTGGACAGGCCCTGGAGGGGGCCGAGAAGCCGCAGCAGCAGGGTGCCGAGGGCGATCAGCGTGCCGACGGAGAGGTGACCGTTCACGGCGAGGTACCCGCCGACGCCGTACACCAGCGCCGTGGCCAGGGACGGCACAAGCGTCATCGCCGCGAAGAAGACCCGGGTCAGCAGCGAGATGCGGACGCCGAGATCCCGCACGACGCCGGCCTTGTCGGCGAAGCGGGCGTCCTCGGTCTGGCGGTGCCCGAACAGCTTGAGCAGCATGGCGCCGCCGACGTTGAACCGCTCGGTCATGGCGGTGGCCATGTCGGCGTTGCCGTTCATCCGGTCGCGGGTCAGGGCGGCCATCCGACCGCTCACCCAGCGCGAGGTGATGAGCAGGATCGGGAACAGCAGCAGACACAGGAGCGTGACCTGCCAGCTCAGGGTGAGCATCGTGACGCCGACCACCACGACCGAGACGACATTGGACACCGTGCCCGAGAGGGTGGAGGTGAAGGCGCTCTGGGCTCCGATCACGTCGGAGTTGAGGCGGCTGACCAACGCGCCGGTCTGGGTGCGGGTGAAGAACGCCAGCGACTGCCGCTGGACGTGGCCGAAGACCTGGGTGCGCAGGTCGTAGATCAGCCCTTCACCGATGCGGCTGGACAGATACCCCGTGAACACCCCGAGCAGCGCGTCGGCGACGGCGGCGAGGGCGATGCCCACCGCCAGCCAGACGACGAGCGAGACATCCGAGCCGGCGATCCCGTCGTCGACCAGGCGCTGGATCAGCAGGGGCGGCACGATGACGAGGCCGGCATCGATCACGGTGCCGATCAGGAACAGCGTGATCAGCCGGCGGTGCGGCTTGGAGAACCCGACGACCCGGCGCAGGGTGCGTCGTTCGATCTTGTTCTCCAGGATGGCGCGGTCGGAGTGCAGGCTGCGCCACGCCATCGGTCCGATGCCCGACATGTGCTCTCCTCCCCGCTCAGTTCCGGCTCTTCCGGGTTCTCGGCTCCGGCTCAGCTCCCGGGCGTCAGCGCCGCGAGCTCCCGGAAACGTCGGATCTGCGCCTCGCGCTCGAACCGACGCTGCTCCTCCAGCGTTCGTGCGGACGCCCCGATGAGCAGGGCCTTCGTCTCGCGTACGGCGCCCGCCACCGACGCCGTCAGCGCACCGACCAGGTCGGTCAGGGTCGCCTCGAGCTCCGACCTCGCGCAGACGACGTTCGCCAGCCCGATCTCGAGCGCTTCGGCAGCACCGACGACGCGGGAGGTGGCACAGATCTCCAGTGCTCTGGAGTAGCCAACGACCTCGACCAGCGGCTTTGTTCCCGTCAGGTCGGGCACCAGGCCGAGGGCGGGCTCCTTCATGGCGAACAGGGCGTCGTCGGCCACGAGCCGGAGGTCGCAGGACAGGGCGAGCTGGAAGCCGGCGCCGATGGCATGACCCTGGACCACCGCTATCGAGACGAACCGCGGGTCGCGCAGCCAGGTGAACCCCTTCTGGAACCGGTCGATGGTCTCCGAGATCTCCTCGGCGCTCCGGGTCAACAGCCCGACCACGGACTCGGGGTCGTCCGCGGACTTCGCGAGATCGAGCAGGACACGGTCGAGGCCCGACGAGAAGCTCCGGCCCTCCCCGCGTACGACGACCACCCGGACGTCATCAGGGACCGTGTCGCCGATCTCGGCCAGGGCCGACCACATCCGCGGCGTCTGAGCGTTGCGCACCTCGGGACGGTCCAGCGTGACGGTCGCGACCACACCTTCCACGTCGTACCTCAGACCAACCGCCGCGAGCTCCTCAGGAGTCATGTGCGCAGTCTAGGAAGCCGAAGTGGGAGTTCTCCGGGTCCGAGGTGGGAGTTCTCCGGGAACAGCATCGGACTTGTCCCACTTCGGCCGCGGATTTGTCCCACTTCGGGGTCAGGCGAGGGAGACCAGGTCGGCGTAGGAGTCGTTCCAGAGGTCCTCGACGCCGTCGGGGAGGATCAGCACCCGGTCGGGGTCGAGCGCTCGGACGGCGCCCTCGTCGTGGGTGACCAGGACGATGGCGCCCTCGTACCCGCGGATGGCCCCCAGCACCTCCTCGCGCGAGGCGGGGTCGAGGTTGTTGGTCGGCTCGTCGAGGAGCAGCACGTTGGCGCTGGAGACGACCAGGCTCGCCAGGGCCAACCGCGTCTTCTCGCCGCCGGACAGCACCCGGGCAGGCTTGTCGACGTCCTCGCCGGAGAAGAGGAAGGAGCCGAGCACCGAGCGGGTCTCGGTGTCGGTCAGTGACGGCGCGGCGGTGCGCATGTTCTCCAGCACGGTGCGCGAGGTGTCGAGGGTCTCGTGCTCCTGGGCGTAGTAGCCGAGCTTGAGCCCGTGGCCGGGGATGACCTCGCCGGTGTCGGGCCGGTCGACCCCGCCCAGGATCCTCAGCAACGTCGTCTTGCCCGCCCCGTTCAGCCCGAGGACGACCACGCGTGAGCCCTTGTCGATGGCCAGGTCGACGTCGGTGAAGACCTCGAGCGAGCCGTAGGACTTCGACAGCTCCGACGCCGTGAGCGGTGTGCGTCCGCAGGGGGCGGGCTCGGGGAACTTGATCCGCGCCACCCGGTCGGCGCGACGATCTGCCTCGACGCCGCCGAGCAGCTTCTCCGCACGGCGCATCATGTTGTGCGCGGCCTGGGCCTTGGTGGCCTTGGCCCGCATCTTGGTGGCCTGCTCGAGCAGCGCGTCGGCCTTGCGCTCGGCGTTCTGCCGTTCCCGCTTGCGGCGGCGCTCGTCGGTCTCGCGCTGGGCGAGGTACGCCGACCAGCCCAGGTTGTAGACGTCGATCTCCTGCCGGGCGGCGTCGAGATGGAAGACCTTGGTCACCGTCTGCTCGAGGAGCGCGGTGTCGTGGCTGATCACCACCAGTCCACCCTTGTGGGACCGCAGGAACTCCCGCAGCCAGACCACCGAGTCGGCGTCGAGGTGGTTGGTCGGCTCGTCGAGCAGCAACGTCTCGGCGCCGGAGAACAGGATCCGCGCCAGCTCCACCCGGCGTCGCTGCCCGCCGGAGAGGGTCCGAAGCGGCTGGGTCATCAGCCGGTCCTCGATGCCGAGCGAGGCCGCGATCTGCGCGGCCTCGGCCTCGGCGGCGTACCCGCCCCCCGCATGGAGCTCGGCGTCGGCGCGCTCGTACCGCTTCATCGCCCGCTCGCGTACGTCGGGGTCCTCGCTGCCCATCTCCTCCTCGGCGGCCCGCAGCCGCCGTACGACGTCACCCAGGCCACGCGCGGACAGGATCCTCTCCCGCACGGGCACCTCGGGGTCACCGGTCCGCGGGTCCTGGGGGAGATAGCCGATCGAGCCGGTCGAGGTCACCTGACCCGACGCGGGCAGGCCCTCGCCGGCGAGGATCCGGGTCAGGGTCGTCTTGCCGGCTCCGTTGCGCCCGACCAGCCCCACCTTGTCACCCGGGCCGACCCGGAACGAGACGTCGTGCATCAGCAACCGCGCCCCGGCTCGGACCTCGAGCTGCTGGGCACTGATCATGAGGCTGGTTAGTCTAGGGCGGCCCGATCAGGTCACCGAGGCGCCCTGCACCACCCTCAGCCCAGGAGGTCCGATGCGGTTCAACCCCAAGGCTCGGCTGGACACGAGCCGCGTGCGAAGCGGCGGCGGTGGTCGCGGCGGTGGCGGCGGCGGCCTGGGTGGCGGCGGGATGCGCATCCCGATGCCCGGCGGCACCAAGGCCGGCGGCGGCGTCGGCTTCCTGGTCATCGTCGTGGTGATCCTCGTGCTCAAGGCCTGCGGGGGCATCGATCTCACCGGCGCGGTGACCGGCGGCGCCGGCGAGGGGTACTCGACCAGCCGCTTCCAGGGCGACACCGCGGCGTACGACGGGTGTACGACGGGGCAGGACGCCAACGACCATCCCGACACCTGCGGACTGGTGGCGGTCGAGAACTCCCTGGTCGACTACTGGCGCGACACCCTTGCCCAGCAGGCGCCGAACGCCAAGTTCCAGCCCGAACAAGCGATCGTGACCTTCTCCGGCTCGACGAGCACCGGATGCGGTCAGGCCTCGTCGGCGATGGGCCCGTTCTACTGCCCGGGCGACCAGACGATCTACTTCGACCCGACGTTCTTCCACGACATCCTCCAGGGACAGCTCAACGGCCCGTCGGGCGCCTTCGTCGAGCCGTACGTGATCGGCCACGAGTTCGGTCACCACATCCAGAACCTGCTCGGCACCATGAGCAAGGTGAAGACCCAACAGGGCCCCAACAGCGACTCGGTGCGCCTGGAGCTCCAGGCCGACTGCTACGCCGGCATGTGGACCCGGAGCGCCACCCGGACCGAGGACAGCCAGGGCAACGTGCTGATCCAGGACCTCACCGACCAGGACATCTCCGACGCGATCGCGGCCGCCAAGTCGGTGGGCGACGACACCATCCAGAAGGAGACGACCGGTCGGGTGAACCCCGAGCAGTGGACCCACGGCTCGTCCGAGGCGCGGGTGAAGTGGTTCCAGACCGGCTACCAGAACGGGACGCTGTCCGCCTGCAACACCTTCAACGGTCAGAACGTCGAGTAGCCGCGTCAGCCCGGCTCAGACAAGGGCCTCGAGCAGGGGGAACTGACGCTGCAGCGTCCGGAGGTACGGCGCGACGGCGGGGTGGCGGTACTTCCCGGCCAGGGCTCCCTCTCCCCCGGCGACCCGGGCCAGCGCCCACTCGGCCCGCGAGAGAGCGGTGTACGCCGCGCTGACCCGCATCCCCAGCGCCACCTCCTCGCCTGTAGCGATCCCCTCGGGAAGCCCCAGCAGGTAGGCGTCGAGCAGCGGCTCGGCGTCCTCACGGGCGTTCTGCAGGAACAGCCCCAGGTCGGCACCGACCGGGCCGTGACCGACGGTGCTCCAGTCGATCGCGACCACGTCGTCCCCGTGCCGTCCGGGCAGGTTCTGCGCGGCCGGGTCGCCGTGCTGCGGCACCTGGGGCAGCGCGTCGAGCTCTCTGAGCAGGGTCTCGCGTCGCGACCACAGGCGGTCGGCGACGTCGGCGACGGTCGTCCGGCTGAGGGTCGGCCAGCCTCCGCGCTGCTCCACGCGGCCCATCCGGTCGCGCAGCTGTCCGACCGCCAGCCACCGGTGCCGGCCGAGGTCGGCGCCGGCGAACCGGCCCATCGCGTGCGCGACGTACAGCCCGTTCAGGGCGGCGTCCTCGACCCACTCGCTGGTCAGGGTGATGCCGTCGTCGTCCTCGGCGACATCGGTCGGGGTGGAGCGCAGTCCCGGCGACTGGTCGCACAGCCCGCTGACGGCCACGTCGGCCTGGCGGCGCCAGTAGGCGAAGTGGTGGGGCTCGGAGAACTCCGGCGGGTCGTCGGGTCCCGGCGCGCCGAGGCGCTTGACCACGAGCGCATGGCCGTCACGCTCGGTGCGCCACACGCCGACGGTCGAGGTCCCGGTGCCGCCGGTCACGGCGAGCCAGGCGGGATCGGGCTCCCACATGCGGCTCATCCTGGCAGAGCGTCGCCGATCTACGCGGCAACGGCGCGGCCGGAGCGTCAGCGGAGGTCGCGACGGCCGAACCCGACGAGCCCGACGGCGGTCAGCGCACCCGCGACCAGCAGCAACGCCACGAACGGCAGCCAGCGGAACGGCTCGGCCGGCACCAGCGCCAGGTGGTGGTACGGCGAGAGTCCCTGCAGCCAGCCCGGAAGACGCAGCAGCGGGCCGAAGAAGACCATCAGCACGCCGAGCCCGAGACCGGCCCAGGCCAGGTACGCCCACCGTGGCAGTACGCCGTACAGCAGGCGGGCGAGCCCGGCCAGCACGAGGCTCGGCGCGACGTAGCCGACGGTGTCGAGGAGGAACGGCCCGATCCGCCCGCCGTCGCCGGTCACCAAGCCGAAGCCGACGCCGAGGCCGAGGCCGCCGCCGGCGAGCACGAGCAGGGTGCCCGCGATCGTGACCACCACCTGGGCCAGCAGCCAGCGCCGACGCGTCAGGCCCGTCGCCAGCAGCACCTCCACCCGACCGCTCTCCTCCTCCGAGTGCGGGCGGAGCGCCGACGACACGGTGAAGCCGGCGCCCACCAGTGCGATGACGGCGATCGCGACCGCGTAGAACCCGTCCACGAGGCTCCCGCCCCCCTGGACGAAGACGTCCTGGGATCCCGAGGAGTCGCCGATCAGGGTGCCCACGTCGTCGCCGATCGAGCCGTAGGCCAGCCCCAGCAGGGCGATGCCGCCCGTCCAGCCGATGATCGAGGCGCGCTGGAGCCACCAGGCGAATCCGAGAGCGGTGGTCAGGCTCGGCTCCGCCCGGTCGGGCCCGGGACGAGCGGCCCACACGCCACCGCCGAAGTCCCGCCGCCCGAACAAGGCGTACGCCGCGCCGCTCGCGGCCGCGGCCAGGCCCAGCAGCAGCAGGGCCGGCCCCCACCGCAGGCCGGAGTAGGGGTGCATGGCCTGGTACCAGCCGATCGGCGACAGCCACGACAGCACCGGGTCTCCGACGTCACCGATCGCACGCAGCGCGTAGACGACCGCGATCACGGCCCCCGACACGGCGTACATGCCCCGGGTTGATGACGTCAGCTGGGCCGCGACCAACGCGGCCCCTGTGAAGACCCAGCCGCACAGCGCCAGCCCGACGCCGACGGCGACGGAGTCGGCCCTGTCCAGTGGGAACGACACCAGGCTGACCGCCACCAGCGCGCCGACGAGGACGTTGGCAAGCAGGGACCCGACCAGGGCCGCGGTCAGCGATGCGTGCCGGCTCACCGCGGAGGCTCGGAGCAGCTCGTCGCGTCCGCTCTCCTCTTCCACCCGGGTGTGACGTCCGACCAGGAACATGCTCATCAGCCCCACGACCACGGCGCCGAACGCCGAGGCCTGCCACATGACCTGCCCACCGATGGTGTTGAGCGCACGGGCGGGTCCGGCCATGGCGATGAACGCCGTGTTGTCCTGCATGCTCGCGGCGGCCCGGTCGAACTCCGCCTGCGTCGTGTAGAGGCCCTTCACGCTCACGGCCTGGCTGTAGTAGAGCAGCGTGGCGCCCAGGGCCCACCAGAGGTAGTGCCAGCGGTCGCGGCGCAGGAACGCCACCAGGAACCGGCCGGTGCCGGTCATGACCCGTCCGCCTCACGCTCCGGGTCGGCGGCCGGGATCTCGTCGCCGTAGTGGCGCAGGAAGAGCTCCTCCAGGGTCGGCGGGGTCGCGGTCAGGGACCGGATCCCGGCCCGGTGGAGCAGGCCGACGGCCTCGTCGATGCGGACGGTGTCGACCTCGAAGATCGCTCGCTCCCCCTGGACGTCGAGGTCGTGGACCCCGGGCAGCTCGGCGAGCCCCGTGACCGGCCGGGCCAGCTCGGCGACCACCGACGTGCGGGTCAGGTGGCGCAGGTCGGCGAGGGTCCCGGTCTCGACCCGCCGGCCGGACCGGATGATGCTCACCCGGTCGCACAGACGCTCCACCTCGGCCAGGATGTGACTCGAGAGCAGCACGGTGCCGCCCCCGGCGCGGAACTGCTCGACGTACTCGGTGAAGACCGACTCCATGATCGGGTCGAGCCCGGACGTCGGCTCGTCGAGCACGAGCAGGTCGACGTCGGAGGCGAGGGCGGCCACCAGGGCGACCTTCTGCCGGTTGCCCTTGGAGTAGCTGCGGCCCTTCTTGGTCGGGTCGAGCTCGAACCGCTCGACCAGCCCGTGGCGGCGCTCCTCGTCGAGTCCGCCGCGCAACCGGCCCAGCAGGTCGATGACCTGTCCGCCGGTCAGGTTCGGCCACAGATTCACGTCGCCGGGCACGTAGGCGAGCCGGCGATGGAGGTGCGCCGCGTCCCGCCACGGGTCGCCACCGAACAGCCGGACCTCTCCGGAGTCCTTGCGGAGCATCCCCAGCAGGACGCGGATGGTGGTCGACTTGCCCGCACCGTTGGGGCCGAGGAAGCCGTGCACCTCTCCACGGGTCACGGTGAGGTCGAGCCGGTCCAGCGCTCTGGTCGTGCCGAACGTCTTGGTCAGGCCCGAGATGTCGACGATCGCTTCGTTCACGAAGGTCACGGTACATAAACTTCAGTAACTTCTGAATGGATAGAATGTCCCACATGTCGACGCCGGAGCAGCGGGCCGCCTTCGTGGAGCGGCTCGGGGCCGCCCTCACCTCGGCCGGCCTGGCGCGCCTGCCGTCGCGGATCTTCGCCGCGGTCATGGTCGACGAGGACGGCCGGATGACCGCCGCCGAGATCGGCGAGGCCCTCGGGGTGAGCCCCGCCGCGGTCTCCGGCGCGGTGAGATACCTCGACGGCGTGGGGATGGTACGCCGCGAACGGGAACGCGGCTCCCGGCGCGACGTGTTCGTCGTCGACGACGAGGCGTGGCACGACACGCTGCTGCAGGCCGACAACATCTACCGCCCCATGATCGCCGCCCTCGCCCAGGGCATCGAGGAGCTGGGCGAGGGGGACCCCGCCCGACACCGGCTGATCATGTCGCGGTCGTTCATGGAGTTCCTGCTCGAGGAGCTGCGCGGGATCAACGACCGTTGGACGGTCCGTCGCCGGGAGCTGCACCTGGACGAGTAGGACCCCGGTAGCGTGCGCGCCATGCCCCTGCTGCAGGACTCCACCACCCGCCGGCTGCGTCGCATCGCCCTGGACCGGCAGCGCGAGGGCCGCGTGCCCGGGCTGTTCGCCGGCGTCGCGCGCGGCGGCAGCCTGATCTGGGGCGAGGGCATCGGTCAGGCCGACGTCGGTGCCGAGCGCTCCCCCGGCCCGGGCGACCAGTTCCTGATCGCCTCGAACACCAAGACGTTCGTGGCGGTGATGGTCATGCAGCTGCGCGACGAGGGCCGTCTGTCGCTCGACGACCTGCTCGGCGACCACGTGCCCGGGGTCTCCCACCCGATCACGATCCGGCAGTGCCTGGCCCACGTGTCGGGCATGGCCCGTGAGCCGCTCGGGGACGTGTGGGAGACCCTGGAGAATCCCACCGCCGAGCAGCTGCGGCGCGACTTCGACGATGTCGAGCGGGTGCTCCGGCCGCACGACCACTGGCACTACTCCAACGTCGTCTTCGCGATGCTCGGCCAGCTCGTCGCGGAGCTGGACGGCCGGTCCTGGGAGGAGTCGCTGGCGATCCGGCTGCTGCGCCCGTTGGAGATGACACGGACCAGCAACGGCTTCGACGGAGGTCCGCACGCCACCGGCTACTACGTCCCGCCGTACGACGACGTGCCGCGCCCGGAGCCGGTGATGGATCTCAAGGGGCTCGCTCCCTGCGGCGGGCTCGCCAGCACCGCGAACGACCTCGCGACCTGGTCGGCGTTCGTGGCGGACCCGGGCGAGCTGCTGTCGGCGGACACGCTGGAGGAGATGTGCCAGCCGCAGATCCTGCTCACCACCGACAGCTGGAACGCCGCGATGGGACTCGGCTTCTTCCTGATCCGCACGGGCTCGGGGACGACCGGCCGTACCTGGGTCGGCCACACCGGGGGGATGCCCGGCCACATCACCGGGGTCTTCACCCACCGCGAGTCCGGCACGGGTGGCATCGTGCTGATGAACGCATCGGCACCCCCTCCCCCGGACGCGTTCGCCATCGAGCTCGCGGAGCACGTCGTCGAGCACGATCCGGTCGAGCCGGAGGCCTGGCGCCCCGGCACCGAGATCCCCGAGGAGTTCCGCGGGCTCCTCGGCCGGTGGTTCTCCGAGGGTCAGCCGTTCGTGTTCTGGGTCGAGCAAGGGGAGCTGAAGGCGCGCATCGACAAGCCCGCGGGCGCCACGCTGACCCCGTCCCGCTTCGTCAAGGTCTCCGACGACACCTACCGGGACGTCGCCGGCCGCGAGCGCGGCGAGCTCCTCCGGATCAGCCGCGATCCCGACGGCTCCGTCACGAAGCTCAACTGGGCGACGTATCTGTTCACCCGGGAACCCATCGCCTTCGGCGAACATCCTCGCTGAGCCGGCTCCGGTCCACTCCGCCGCCACCGAGGGACGTCGGTGGCGGTCCCACCATCGTCGAGTGAGGGATCATCCGGTCACCGGAACCCCTCAGCGCCGAGCGCCCCGACGGTGCCCGGGGCCCTTGATCGGGAAGAGCGGCGCGTCAAGAGTTGCGGACGTCGATGCGCACCGCGAGCGCATCCGCGATCGCCGCGTCGAGCACCGCACGCCGGGGATCGGGAACGGCGAGCCAGGGCCCGGTCACGCTCAATCGCCGGAGCCTCGGGTCCGCGAGCACGTCGTCGACGGCAGCCCGGTCTCCGCCGGCGACGACCGGCATGGCGTGGCTCCCGAGCAGTCGTACGGCGTGCTCGGCGGCGGCCTCGTACGCCTGGCGTGCCTGGTTGTCACGCCTGCGGGCGAAGCGCTGCTGACTCTGCCCGCCGGCCTTGGTCCGGCCCTGCACGTGACGCCGGCCGATCTTGTGCTCGTCGATCCGGTCACCCGACATCCGGGCGACGGCGAAGCCGCCCTTGCGCACGAGGAGCAGGCCCCAGCGCGCCGGCGACCCGACCGAGGCCGCGAAGGCGGCAGGGTCGGCCTCCCCGGCGTACGCCACGTCGAACGGCGGGCGCGCGACGAACGTCGACCCGTCGGCGGCCTCGCCGCACAGGGCTCTGTCACGCACGTCGAACGTCGCGTCACCATGGCGGCGGCGGAAGTTGTCGACCCATCGCTCGAGGCGTGCGGTCGGGACGAGGACCTGGTTCATCAGCCCCAGGTGACGCGGGCGCGCTCGGCCCAGAGCTCGAGGGAGTCGTCGCGGACCTCGTCGCTGCGGTTCCACAGCGTCAGGTACAGCGCCACGGCCGACCCGCGCAGCACGACGTCCGCCTCGTGGTCGCCGAGCCCCCGCGCGGTGACCGGTGCCTGCTGGCTGACCGCTACCAGCCAGCGCTGGTCGGAGTCGTCCGGCAGCACGGCGATCGTGGTCGGCTCGTCGGCGCGCAGTTGGGAGCGGGGTCTCGGCAGGAACCCCGTCAGCAGCTCGTCGATGCCGTCGACAGCCACCTCGGTCTCGATCCACGTGTCGACCGCCCTCGGGTAGCGACCGAGCACGGCAGACAGGGCGTCGACGGCGTGCACGGTCGTCTCGTGGCACTGCCGGCGCGCCCAGAAATGCTTGGGCGCCGGTGCGTCCCGCAGGAACACCAGCGCCTCCAGGTCATCGGGAGCCTCGCGGATCGCCCGTTCCAACGCCGCGGCGCCCTCGCGGAGCCACGCGACCGGGTTCGGCGCCGCCATCCCCTCGGCCTCGACGGCGTCGGGGTCGACCGGCGCTCCGACGATGTTGCCGATCGCCCAGCGGTGCACCAGTCCTTGGTGGGCGACCAGGCGGCGTACGTCCCAGTCGGGCGTCGTCGGCACCGGCGTCGCGAGCCCGGCAACCTGGGCGGAGGCCACGAACGCCTCCACCGCGTCGGCCAACGCACCGAGGTGCTGCTCGAGCTGCATACCGGAAGTCTGGCAGGCGCGAGGCCGCTGCGCTGGTGAGATTCCGGCTCATGAACGCGCCAGGGCCGCGAGGTCGCGCCATGGCGGTGTCGGATCCACCCCGTTCGCGACGTCGATTCGGTGGACAGGACACCGCCCCGGCATCAGGTGAGCTCGAAACGGGCGCGGCAGACGGAGCTCGCGCGCGTGACTCAGACGTTGAACCCGAGGGCTCGCAGCTGCTCGCGACCGTCGTCGGTGATCTTGTCCGGGCCCCACGGGGGCATCCAGACCCAGTTGATCAGGACGTCGTTGACCAGACCCTCGAGGGCGCTGTTGGTCTGGTCGGCGATCACGTCGGTGAGCGGGCACGCGGCCGAGGTCAGGGTCATGTCGATGACGGCATTGGTGTCGTCGTCGAGATGGACGCCGTAGACCAGGCCGAGGTCGACGACGTTGATCCCGAGCTCGGGGTCGACGACGTCCTTCATCGCCTCGGTCACGTCGTCCACGGTCGTCACCGAGCCGGCGGGCGCGTCCACGGCTTCGGGGACCTCGGGCAGATCGCTGTGGTCGGCGGTGTGGATGGTCATCTCGTCTCCTTGGTCTCGACAGGCTCGACCGGCCGGGTGGACCCGGCAGGCGAGGCCTGGGCGGTCGTGGTCGCGTCCTTCCAGGCCATCCAGGACAGCAGGGCACACTTGATGCGGGCCGGGAACTTGGCGACGCCGGCGAAGGCGATGCCGTCCTCCAGCACCTCCTCGTCCGGCTCGACCCGACCCTTGCCCTGCATCAGGGTCAGGAACTCGTCGTGGATCCTCATCGCGTCGTCCACGGGCCTGCCGATGACCAGGTCGGTCAGGACCGACGCCGACGCCTGTGAGATCGAGCAGCCGAGCGCGTCGTACGACACGTCGTCGACCCGCAGGCCGTCGGGCCCGTCGCTCAGGTGCACCCGCAGCGTCACCTCGTCGCCGCACGTCGGGTTGACGTGGTGGACCTCGGACTCGAAGGGCTCGCGCAGACCCTGGTGGTGGGGGTTCTTGTAGTGGTCGAGGATGATCTCCTGGTAGAGAGCATCGAGATCGGTGGACATGATGCTCAATCCAACCCGAAGTAGCTGCGGGTGTATTCCAGGCCCTCCACCAGCGCGTCGATCTCCGCCGGGGTGGTGTAGAGGTACGACGACATCCGCGTCGAGCTCTGGACCCCGAACCGCTGGTGGGCCGGCTTGGCGCAGTGGTGTCCGGCCCGTACCGCGATGCCGCGGGTGTCGAGCACGGTCGAGACGTCGTGCGGGTGCACCCCGGGGATCTCGAAGGAGATGGCTCCCCCGCGTGCGGCCGCGTCGAGCGGGCCCAGCACCCTCAGGCCCGGCACCGTCTGCAGCCCGGTCAGGGCGTACGCCGTGATCGTCTGCTCGTGGCGGTGCACATGCTCCATGCCCAGCACCGACAGGTAGTCGACGGCCGCACCGAGACCGATCGCCTCCACGATCGGCGGTGTGCCGGCCTCGAACTTGTGCGGGACCGGCGCGTACGTCGACCGCTCCATCGTCACCGTCTCGATCATCTCGCCACCCCCGAGGAACGGCGGCAGCTGGTCGAGCACGGACCGGCGACCCCACAGGACGCCGACGCCGGTCGGTCCGACGACCTTGTGGCCGGTGAACGCCAGCAGGTCGGGTCGCTCCTCGTCGGGCATCGAGGCGAGGTCGATGGGCAGCTGGGGCGCGGCCTGGGACGCGTCGACCACCACGAGCGCCCCCACTTCATGGGCGCGCCGCGCGATCTCGTTGACGGGGTTGACCGTGCCGAGCATGTTGGAGACCCAGACCAGCGAGACGACCTTGGTCCGCTCGGTGATCAGGTCGTCGATGTGGGCGAGGTCGAGGTGGCCGTCGTCGGTGACGCCGAACCAGCGCAGGGTGGCTCCGGTGCGCTCGCAGAGCAGCTGCCAGGGCACGATGTTGGAGTGGTGCTCCATCTCGGTGATCACGATCTCGTCACCGGGGCCGACCTGCCGCTCGCCCGGCCAGACCAGCGTGTTGGCGGTCAGGTTCAGCGCCTCGGTCGCGTTCTTGGCGAAGATCACCTCGTCGCGGTCGGGCGCGCCGAGGAACGCGGCCACCTTGTCGCGCGCGTCCTCGTACGCCGCCGTCGCCTCCGCCCCGAGCTGGTGCATCGCCCGGGCGATGTTGGCGTTGTGGCGCTCGAGGTGGTCGACCATCGTGTCGATGACCACCTGCGGCTTCTGCGAGGTGTTCGCCGAGTCGAGGTAGACCAGCGGTCGCCCGTCGGCCAGGACGCGCGACAGGATCGGGAAGTCCTTGCGGACGACGTCCAGGTCGGGCAGCAGGCCTTCCATCAGGTCTCCTTCCGCGTCACCGGCGTCTCGACACGCTCAGGCGCCGGAGCCCCTTGCCTGCGAGTTCGTGTCGAGACCATCACACCGAGGCCGCCTTGACGTACTTGTCGTAGCCGTGGGCCTCGAGCTCCTCGGCCAGCTCCGATCCGCCGGACTCGGCGACCCGGCCGGCGACGAACACGTGCACGAAGTCGGGCTCGATGTAGCGCAGGATGCGCGTGTAGTGGGTGATCAACAGGACGCCCTTGCCATCCTGGCCACGGAACCGGTTGACCCCCTCCGCCACGATCTTCAGGGCGTCGATGTCGAGGCCGGAGTCGGTCTCGTCGAGCACGGCGAACTTCGGGTTCAGCAGCTCGAGCTGGGCGATCTCGTGGCGCTTCTTCTCCCCGCCCGAGAAGCCCTCGTTGACCGAGCGCGTCCCGAACGTCGGGTCGAGGTTGAGCTGCTCGAGGGCGGTGTTGACGTCCTTGACCCAGGTGCGCAGCTTCGGCGCCTCACCGTCGAGGGCGGTCTTGGCGGTGCGCAGGAAGTTGGACACCGAGACGCCGGGCACCTCCACGGGGTACTGCATCGCCAGGAACAGGCCGGCCCGGGCCCGCTGGTCCACGGTCATCGCGAGCACGTCCTGCCCGTCGAGGGTCACCGAGCCGGAGGTGACCGTGTACTTCGGGTGGCCGGCGATCGAGTAGGCCAGCGTCGACTTGCCGGACCCGTTGGGGCCCATGATCGCGTGGGTCTCACCGGCGTTGATGGTCAGCGTGACGCCCTTGAGGATCTCCTTGTCCTCGTGGTCGGTCTTGACCGTGACGTGGAGGTCCTGGATCTCGAGGCGGCGGCCTGAGTCTGTCGAGGGGGTGCTCACTGGGGTACGACTCCGTTCAGGGTGGTGGTGACGTCGACGTACACGTCCGTGCCTCGTACGTCGACGGGGAAGGTGGCGACCGGCTCGGTGGCCGGCAGTCCCGTGGGCTTGCCGGTGCGGAGATCGAAGCGCGAGCCGTGCAGCCAGCACTCGAGCGTGCAGCCCTCGACCTCGCCCTCGCTCAGCGCGACGGCGGCGTGAGAGCAGATGTCCTCGACGGCGAAGATCTCGTCTCCGTCGCGGGCGAGCGCGAGCTCCTGGTCGCCGACCTTGGCCGCGATCGCCTCGCCCTCCCGGAACTCGTCGAGGGAACAGGCACGCTCGAAGCTCATCGGGCGGCCTCCGCGAGAAGGTTGCGCGCGAGCTCCTTCTCGACCGTCACGGCCAGCTGCTCCTCGAGCTCCGGGACGTCGATCCGGCGGATCAGGTCGTTGAAGAACCCGTGCACCACCAGCCGCCGCGCCTCGTCCTCGGCGATGCCGCGCGAGCGGAGGTAGAACAGCTGCTCGTCGTCGAACCGGCCGGTCGCGGACGCGTGACCCGCGCCCTTGATCTCACCGGTCTCGATCTCGAGGTTGGGCACGGAGTCGGCCTGGCAGCCGTCGGTCAGGACGAGGTTGCGGTTCTCCTCGTAGGTCTCGATGCCCTCGGCGACCTTGCGGATCAAGACGTTGCCGATCCAGACGGTGTGGGCACCTTCGCCCTGCAAGGCACCCTTGTAGGTCACGTGGCTCTTGGTCTGCGGGGCGGTGTGGTCGACGAACAGTCGGTGCTCGATGTGCTGACCGGCGTCGGCGAAGTAGAGGCCGAGCATCTCGACCTCGCCGCCCGGGCCAGCGTACTCAGCGGTCGTGTCGTGGCGTACGACGGTGCCGCCGAAGGTGACGTCGACGTGCTTGAAGTGGGCGTCGCGGCCGACCTGGGCGTGCCGATGGCCGACGTGCACGGCGTCGTCGGCCCAGTCGTCGATGCTGACGACGGTCAGCTCGGCGCCGTCGCCGACCACCATCTCGACGTTGTCGGCCAGGGTGGCCGACCCGACGAACCGCAGCACGACGGTGGCCCGGCTGTGCCGCCCGGCGGTGATCACCGCGTGGGTCGCCGTCGCCGGCTCGAGCTCGGTGCCGGTGAGCGTCACCACGACCGGCCGGTCGAGCTCGGCGTCGGCGGGGATCGTCACGGCGAAGCGTCGGCCTGCCTCGTGCCAGACGCGCGCCGCGATCCGGTCGGTCGGCACGAAGCCGCTGGACCCGAGGCGCAGGTCTCCGCGGTCGATCTGCTCGATCGCCACGCCCTCGGGCGCGTCGTACGCGGCGTCGACCGCCGAGCCGTCGAGGACGGCATCGGTGTGCAGGCCGCGGAGGCGCTTGAGGGGGGTGAACCGCCAGATCTCCTCGCGACCGGTCGGCACCGCGTGGTCGTCGACCTCGAACGACCCTTCCGGGTGCAGATGGGACTCGACCCGCTCCATCTCGAGCGCGTCGGCAACGGCTGTCACCTTGTTGACTCTCTCTTTCCAGGCATACGACGGGGGTGGGCTCGGCGGCACTGGGCCGGTGACGCAGGCGTCAGCCGACGGCACCCTCCATCTGCAGCTCGATCAGGCGGTTGAGCTCGAGGGCGTACTCCATCGGCAGCTCCTTGGCGATCGGCTCGACGAAGCCGCGCACGATCATGGCCATCGCCTCCTCCTCGGGCATCCCGCGCGACATCAGGTAGAACAGCTGGTCGTCGGAGACCTTGGAGACGCTCGCCTCGTGGCCCATGGACACGTCGTCCTCGCGGATGTCGACGTAGGGGTAGGTGTCGCTGCGGCTGATCTGGTCGACCAGCAGTGCGTCGCACAGCACGTTGGACTTCGAGCCGTGGGCGCCCTCGTTGATCTGGATGAGCCCGCGGTACGACGTGCGCCCACCGCCACGGGCCACGCTCTTGCTCAGGATCGAGCTCGACGTGTTCGGAGCGGCGTGCACCATCTTCGCGCCGGCGTCCTGGTGCTGGCCCTCGCCGGCGAAGGCGATCGAGAGGGTCTCGCCCTTGGCGTGCTCGCCGAGCAGGTAGATGGCGGGGTACTTCATGGTCACCTTGGACCCGATGTTGCCGTCGACCCACTCCATGGTGGCGCCGGCCTCGCAGGTGGCCCGCTTCGTGACCAGGTTGTAGACGTTGTTCGACCAGTTCTGGATCGTCGTGTAGCGGCAGCGCCCGCCCTTCTTGACGATGATCTCGACGACCGCGGAGTGCAGCGAGTCGCTGGAGTAGATCGGTGCGGTGCAGCCCTCGACGTAGTGCACGTAGGCGTCCTCGTCGACGATGATCAGCGTCCGCTCGAACTGGCCCATGTTCTTGGCGTTGATGCGGAAGTACGCCTGCAGCGGCAGCTCGACCTTGACGCCCGGCGGCACGTAGATGAACGAGCCGCCCGACCACACGGCCGAGTTCAGCGCGGCGAACTTGTTGTCGTTCGGCGGGATG
>JAICHQ010000059.1 GCA_025924815.1 Nocardioides sp. | reverse complement strand
CCAGCAGCTCCACACGTCGTACGACGTCGAAGGCCGCGCCGGCCGCGGCCCGGTCGACCAGATCGGCCGCCCGCGCCGACGTGGCCACGGCCGGGGGCAGATCGATCCGGTCGCGCGTGGTGTGTCCGCCACGGAGCGCGATCTGCACCTCCCCGGGGACGCGGACAAGTCCCGGACGGCCCGGGACCAGCAACCGATGGGCCAACAGCTCCTCGGCCGGTGACGCGGCGTCGGCCGGGGCGATCTGGTGCCGGGCCGACCCGGCGTCAGCCTCGCCCGAGCCGGAGTCGACGTGGTCGAGCATCGCCCGGGCAGTCGGTGACAGCCCGGCGATCACCACGGCGGCCTCCTCGGGCGTCCGGCCGGTCATCGGGTGCAGCTGCGACATCGAGCCGAGCGCGTCGGGCACCCCCGTGAGGGGCCGCAGCCCGGCGTCGTTCTCCCAGGCCAGGGCGAGGTCGACGAGCCGGCGGCAGGCACCCTCGACAGCGGAGGGTTCCGCGTCGAGGATGTGCACCAGGTCGGGCTCGGTGGTGTGACCCGACGTCGACAGGGCCACGAGGGCATCGAGGACGGAGAGCTCCAGGCGCGTGAGCAGGTCGAGGGCACGGTTGAGCGACGACCGGGTGGCAGCGCGCGAGGCGAGCTGGCTGCTGTCGGCGGGCGCCGGGGTGGCGAGGTCGGGACGTTGCCGCAGCAGCTCCACGAGGCGTTCGTCCGGCCAGCTCCGGAGCTGGTCGGCGAGCGAGCGGTGCCCCTTCCCCGGGGCGGCGGACGAGGTGCCCATCATCCCCACGCTAGCGGGGGGTGCCACCACCCCGGCCGGTCGCGAGACGGCATGAGCGAGCGCGCGGACGTGTCCGGTGTCGAGCTGCGGTACGGCGTCGCCTCCGACGTCGGCCTGGTGCGCGAGGTCAACGAGGACTCCTACCTCACCCGGCCTCCCGTGTTCGTGGTGGCCGACGGCATGGGCGGCCACGACGGCGGCGACATCGCCAGCAGGTTCGCGGTGGAGGAGTTCGCCCGGCTGGCGGGGGCCGGCTACGACCCCCGTCACGGGGCGGAGGCCGCGCTCGACACGTTCCGGGCGAGCCAACGCCGCCTCTCGGAGTACGCCGCGACCCATCGCGGCAGCGACGGCGGGCACTGGCGAGGGGGCACCACGGCCGTCGTCGCGATGCTCGTCGAGACCGACGACGGACCGGCCTGGTTGCTGGTCAACCTCGGCGACTCGCGCATCTATCGGTGCTCCGGCGGCGAGCTCCACCGGGTCAGCACCGACCACAGCATCGTGCAGGAGCTGGTCGACCGGGGGCGGATCAGCGAGGCCGAGGCGCTGGTGCACCCCGAGCGGCACATCGTCACCCGCGCCCTGGGCGCCCCGGACCCGCTCGACCCCGACTACTTCGTGGTCCCACTGGCCGACGCCGAGCGGGTGCTGCTGTGCTCCGACGGCGTGACCGACCTGATCCGTGACCACGAGATCGCCGCCGTGCTCGCGAAGCATCCCGATCCGGGTGACGCCGCGGGGGCGGTCGTGGAGGCCGCGCTGGCGGCCGGCGGCGTCGACAACGCGACCGCGGTGGTCGTCGATGTGGTGGGATATCCCGACCGACAGCACGAGAAGCTGGGAGCACTTCGGTGACCGTGACCCGCACCGTGGTGCCCGGGGACTGGTACGGCGTCCTCGGGGACAACGTGATCGTCCTGCTGCCACCCGCCGCGAAGTCCCGGGTCGCCGGGCTCTGGGAGACCGTCGACGAAGGTGCCGGGTTCGACGAGGTCCTCGACGCCCTGATCAGCGGCGGGCTCCGCGAGCTGCCCGGCTTCGTGCTGGTGGCCGGCGAGGGTCGTGACATGAAGGTCGTGATCCGCGGTGCCGGTCGGGCCGAGCTGACGACCCGGGACGGCCAGGTCACGGTCTCGGGGTCCGAGGACACCACGTGGGTGGAGCAGAACGTCGTCGGGGTCACCGCCCTGCGCATCCGCGTGGCGAACGGCGACGGCGCGCCGTACACGGTGGGGGCGGGGCTGGTGCGAGTCGCCGGCGTCGAGCACCCGGCTAGCACCGGAGGGACCGTCTCGATGCCCGACGCCGAGGCGGTCGCCGTGCCGGTCGAGCCGCCGACACCCGAGCCGCCCCAGCGGATCCTGCCGCCCGACCCGCAGCTGCAGAGGCCGGAGCCGCAGCACGTGGCGGCACCGCCTGCCGAGCCAGTTGCCCCCGCTGCGCCGGTGCCCGTCCCCGGTCCGCTCGGGGGTCCGTCGGTCGATGCGCTGACCGGACCGATCCCGGCCGTCGAGGCCGGAGAGGCACCCGTCGCGCGGCTGATCTTCTCCAGCGGTCAGGTCGTCGACGTCGACCGTCCGGTGGTCGTGGGCCGGGCACCAGACCCGGGGCGCGTCGGGGACGACGACCGGGCCCGCCTCGTGACCGTGCCGAGTCCCCACCACGAGATCTCGTCGACGCACGTCGAGATCCGGCCGGGGGAGGGTGCCGACCTCGGCTCGGCCGTCGTCACCGACCTCGGCTCGACCAACGGCACGGTCGTCGTCCAGCCCGGCCTGCCCGCCGACGATCTCCAGCCGGGAATCGCCGTCCAGCTCACCCCCGGCGCCACCATCGACCTCGGGGAAGGGGTCACGATCCAGGTCACCCGGGCGTGAGCCGGTCGTGAGCGCGCACGTCTCGGGCGGAGGCCGCGACAGCCTGGCCTCGTCGATCGTCGTCGAGCCCGCTGGTGCGCCTGGGAATGCCCCCGGCGGACGAGCCGGTCACACCAGCAGACCCCGGACCGCGTCGTACGTCGCCCGGTCGGCCGCCGCGACGATGCCGCGCGGGGCGGAGCCGTCGGCGCCGTGGTCGTCACCCGGTCGGTAGGGCCCGCCGTCTAAGGTGCCCAGGAACCCACCTGCCTCGGTGAGGATCAGCCCGCCCGGCACGTGATCCCACGGGTTGGCGCGGCCGTAGACGACGTAGTCGGCGTCTCCCTCGGCCAGGTGCGGGTAGTCGATCCCGCACGACACCCAGGTCAGCTCCAGTGGCCGGAGGTCGTCGGCCAGCGCCCGGCCCAGCCACCTCCGGCGCGACGTGACCCCACGCCACTCCTTCCGCGCCGGCGCCGGTGGCCGGACCACGCGCTCGCCGTTGCGCCAGGCACCCGCGCCGAGCTCGGCGACGTACGCCGTGTCGTGCTGCGGCTGCCAGATCCAGCCGCGCACCGACTCCCCGCTCTTGACCTCGCCCACCATCACCGCGTGGTCGCGGGACCCGTGGACGAAGTTCTTGGTGCCGTCGACCGGGTCCACGGTGAACGCGTGGTCGGCGTCCCAGAACTCGGTCATCAGCCCAGGCCGCCCGGCGTACGTCTCCTCCCCCAGGATCACCGCGCCGGGGTACGCCGCGCGCAGGGCCGCCGTGATCAGCTCCTCGGCCTCGCGGTCGGCGGCGGTGACCAGGTCGCCGGGTCCCTTCTCGGCGATCTCGCCCGAGGTCAGTGACCTGAACCGCGGGTTGACGACCTCCTCGGCGACGTCCTGCATCAGCCGCAGCACGGCCTCGGTGTCCACGGACCCAACCTAGACGTCCTACCTCATCCCGACCCCGTCGTCCTACGCTCGCCGCATGGAGTCCTACGCGAAGGGTGAGTCCGCGCCGGCCCTGCTCGAGGAGACCATCGGCGTGAATCTGGAGCGGACGGTGTCGACGCACCCCGACCGCGAGGCGATGGTGGAGTTCGCGACCGGGAAGCGGTGGACCTGGCAGGCGTTCTACCGCGACGTCGAGGTGCTGGCTCGCGGGCTGATCGCGGCGGGTGTCGAGAAGGGCGACCGGGTCGGCATCTGGGGACCCAACAGCGCCCGCTGGACGCTCACGCAGTACGCCGCGGCGAACATCGGCGCGATCCTGGTCAACGTCAACCCGGCCTACCGCACCCACGAGTTCTCCTACGCGATGAACCAGTCGGGCACCAAGCTCCTGGTCGCCGCGAGCAGCTTCAAGACCAGCGACTACCGGGCGATGGTCGACGAGACCGCCACGCAGAACCCGACCCTCGAGCGCGTCGTCTACCTCGACACCGAAGACTGGGACGAGCTGCTGGCGGGAGGTGAGCACCTCGACGCCGACGCGATGAACCGGCGGATGTACACCCTCGAGCCCCACGAGCCGATCAACATCCAGTACACGTCGGGCACCACCGGCTACCCCAAGGGTGCGACCCTCAGCCACCACAACATCCTCAACAACGGCTTCATGGTCACCGAGCTGCTGGGGTTCACCGAGGAGGACCGGCTCTGCATCCCGGTGCCGTTCTACCACTGCTTCGGGATGGTGATGGCCAACCTCGGCTGCACCAGCCATGGCTCGACGATGGTGATCCCGGCGCCGGCGTTCGACCCGGGGGTCACCCTCGACGCGATCACCCAGGAGCGCTGCACCGCGGTGTACGGCGTGCCGACGATGTTCATCGCGATGCAGAACCACCCGTCGTTCGCCGGCCACGACCTGGCCAACTCCCACCTGCGCACCGGGATCATGGCCGGCTCGATCTGCCCGGTCGAGGTGATGAAGCGCTGCGTCAACGAGATGAGCATGGAGGAGGCCTCGATCGCCTACGGCATGACCGAGACCAGCCCCGTGTCGTGCCAGACGCGCGTCGACGACGACCTCGAACGCCGTACCGCCTCGATCGGCCGGGTCCACCCGCACGTCGAGATCAAGATCGTCGACCCGGCCACCGGCGAGACCGTCGAGCGCGGGCAGGCCGGCGAGTTCTGCACCCGCGGCTACTCGGTGATGCTCGGCTACTGGGACGACCCGGAGAAGACCGCGGAGGCGATCGACGCCGACGGCTGGATGCACACCGGCGACCTCGCCGAGATGCGCGACGACGGCTACTGCAACATCGTCGGCCGGATCAAGGACATGGTCATCCGCGGCGGCGAGAACATCTACCCGCGCGAGATCGAGGAGTTCCTCTACGCCCACCCGGACATCGAGGACGTGCAGGTGATCGGCGTCCCCGACCAGAAGTACGGCGAGGAGCTCTGCGCCTGGATCAAGCTGCGGGAGGGCGCCGAGCCGCTGGACGCCGACGCCGTCCGCGCCTTCTGCGAGGGCAAGCTCGCCCACTTCAAGGTCCCGCGCTACGTGATGCTGGTCGACGAGTTCCCCATGACGGTCACCGGCAAGATCCGCAAGGTGCAGATGCGCGAGGAGACCGCCGAGCGGCTCGGGCTGACTGGAACCGGCCACGGGCCGAGCGGCGCCACGGCCGGAAGTTCCTGACCCGAAGTCCCATCAGCGGGCGGAGACCCACGACGCCTGCGCGCACCGTCATGCACCACCTTGGGATCGACCGCTGGCGACGACGCAGGGCACGGCCGCCTGAACCGGTGGCTAGGTTGGTCGCACCCGACCCTCTCGGAAGGACTTCCCCGTGAGCGACGACCTGACCCGCCTGTCCGACGACTACTGGGCCGCCCTGCTGGACTTCATGCCCACCTGGCGGCACATGATCGGCGACTACGCCGACGTCGGGAGGTACGACGAGTGCAGCCGCGAGGCCGAACAAGGGTTCGTCGCGAGCCTGCGCGACTTCGCCCGCCGGGCCGACGAGCTCGGCCCAGACGGCCTCGACGAGCAGGAGCAGCTCACCCGCGAGGTCGTGGCCGCCACCGCCACGTCGTACGCCGACCTCTACGCCACGCCTCTCACCGGTCTGGCGGCCAACCCGGTCAGCGGCCTGCAGGTCCAGCTCCCGCTGGTGCTCGGCCTGCTCTCGGTCCCCGACTCCGCCGTGGCCGAGCAGATGCCGGCCAAGCTCGACGGCGTCGGCAGACACCTGCAGCAGCTCGCCGACCGGGTCCGCGAAGCCGCCGTCGACGGCTGGGTCTCCCCCGAGTTCGCGGTCCGCGAGACGCTCGACCAGCTCGAGCAGGTGCTGGCGATCCCGCTGGACGACGACCCCGCGGTCGCCGCGGTGAGGATCCCGGACGGCGTCGACGCAGCGACGCTCCGGGCCGAGCTGCGCACCGCCGTCGAGCGCTCGGTTCGTCCCGGGCTGACGGCCTATCGCGAGGCACTCCAGGCCGTGCTCGCCGACGCGCGCCCCGAGGAGCGATGCGGTCTGTCCTGGCTCGACGGTGGCGAGGAGACGTACGCCGCCTACCTGCGCTACTTCACGACCACCGACAAGTCCCCGCAGGAGATCCACGAGATCGGTCTCGCCCAGGTGGCCGAGCTCGCCGACGAGTACCGCGAGCTCGGCCCCGAGGTCGTCGGCACCGACGACCTCCACGAGATCTTCGAGGCGATGCGGACCGACCCCAAGCTGCACTTCGAGCACCCCGAAGAGCTCATCGAGCAGTCGAAGGTGGCCCTCGCCCGAGCCGAGTCGGTGATGGGCGAGTGGTTCGAGGTGGTGCCGCAGGCACGCTGTGAGGTGCAGGACACCAAGGTCGGCGCCAAGGCGTTCTACTTCGCGCCGGCCAAGGACGGCTCGCGCGGCGGCACGTTCTTCGTCAACACCACCGACACCTCCTCCTGGGGTCGCTTCGAGCTGGAGGCGATGGCCTTCCACGAGGGCGTCCCGGGCCATCACCTCCAGCTCGCGATCGCGGCCGAGCTGCCCGACTCGATCCCGGAGTTCCGCAAGCACCTGCACAACTCGGCGTACGCCGAGGGCTGGGGTCTCTACAGCGAGCGGCTGTCCGACGAGATGGGCCTCTACAGCGGGGCGATCGACCGGATGGGGATGTTCAGCGCCGACTCCATGCGCGCCTGCCGGCTCGTGGTCGACACCGGACTGCACGCCCTCGGCTGGAGCCGGAAGCAGGCGATCGACTACATGGTCGCCAACTCGCCGCTCACCGAGGGCGTCTGTCGCCCGGAGGTCGACCGCTACATCTGCCGGCCGGGCCAGGCGACGTCCTACATGATCGGCCGGCTGGAGATCCAGCGGATGCGACGCGAGGCCGAGGCGCGCCAGGGCGACCGCTTCGACGTACGCCGGTTCCACAGCGCCGTGCTCGACAGTGGGTCGTTGCCGCTGGGCGTCCTCGACCAGGTCGTCGCGCGCCGGCTGGGCTAGTACCCCAGCAGGTGCCGACGCCGCCGCCGCGGGTCGGCCACGTCGAGCCGCTCCTTGCGGAGCTCCTCGACCTCGGGGTCCTCGTACTCCGGCAGCGGCCCCGCCGCGCGGCTCAGCAGCAGGTCGGCGAGGGCGGGGTTGCGCACCAGCACCGGCCCGTGGAGGTACGTCGCGATCACGTGACCCTGCTGGACCCCCTCCAGGTCGTCGTGGCCGTTCCCGACCCCGGCGACCACACGACCGAGCGGACGCGCCGAGCCGTGGAGACGGGCCGAGCCGCGGTGGTTCTCGTATCCGGTCAGTGACGGCACCTCCGGCAGGTCGACCGGCTCGGTCACGACCTCCCCCACGGCCCGTTCCTCCAGCCGGCCGCACTCGACGTCGAGCAGGCCGAGGCCCTGGTGCCTCGTGCCGGTGGAGTCCTCGAAGCCGTGCGCGAGCAGCTGCAGCCCGGCGCAGACCGCCAGCGTGGTGTGCGCGCCGAGCACGGCCGCCACGAGGTCGTCGGCCAGCAGCGTGCGCGCGGCCAGCAGCTGGGCCGAGTCCTCACCTCCGCCGAGGACGTAGAGATCCGCGGTGCGCGGCACCCGCTCGTCGAGCCCCACCTCGACCACGCGACAGGCCACACCTCGCGCCTCGGCCCGGTGGGTCAGGGCGAGGACGTTGCCCCGGTCGCCGTAGGTACCCAGCAGGTCGGGGAGCACGTGCACGATGGTCAGCTCGTCAGCCACGGCGTACCTCCTTCAACGCGGTCTGGAACGCCGTGTAGTTGCCGACGACGTCGACGCGACCCGCGGGCAGCACCCACACCGCGTCGGCGATCGACCCGCGGACCAGCCGTGCCTCGACGTCGTCCAGCTCGAGTCGCACCATCAGGTCGGTCGCCCGGCGCCCCTGGACGACGACGGTGCGGCCGCGCAGTGGCGCGAACGACACGTCGTACAGCCATGACGGGTCGCGCCCGTCGACGCCGTCGGCGTTGAACACCAGCACCACCGGGCACCGGTCGGGCGCCATCAGGTCGAGCAGCTCGAGCCAGCCGGCGGGGTTCTTCGCCAGCATCATCCGCAGGTCGTGTCCGCGGAAGCGCACCCGCTGGTACCGGCCGGCGACCGCGTGGACGTCGGCGAGCCGTCGTGCTGCGTCGTGCAGCTGGACGCCTCCGGTGGCGTCCACCGCGGCCAGGGCGAGGGCGGCGTTCCCCAGGTTGAAGCGGCCGGGGAGGTCCAGCCGGAGCGGGATCCGGGTGTCCTCCCCGCACAGGTCGTTGCCCTCGAGCCACCAGTGCGGACGCGGCCGGCGCAGGTCGCAGGAGGTGCATCCCCACCCGGTCGGGCCGCGGCGGCAGGCGCGGCCGCATGCCGGGCAGGTGGCGGCGTCCGCGGTCCATCGAGCCCCTGCGGCGACCCAGACCTGTCGGCGTGCTGCCAGGGCGGGCCAGACCACGGCCGGGTCGTCGGCGTTCGCGATCACCAGCGGTACGCCGGCGAGGGCGGCCCGCCAGCTGACGGCCAGGGCCCGCACCTCGTGGTGGCGCGACAGCTGGTCACGCGACAGGTTGGACAGCACCACCCGTGCCGGGCGGGTCTGGGCCACGGCCCAGGGGAGCCATCCCTCGTCGGTCTCGAGGACCACCGCACCGTCGCCGCCGGTCGCCAGGGCGCCGGCGATGCCGGCCCGGGTGTTGGCGCCGTCGGGGTTGCTGGCCAGGTGCTCGTCGCCGAGGGCCGCGACGGTCAGGGCGGTGATCGAGGTCTTGCCGTTGGTCCCGGTGACCAGCGTGACGTCGCGTCCGGTGGTGAGGGCCTCGACGGCGCCTGGTGCCAGGGCCTCGAGGACGTGCCCGGCGATGACCGTGCCCGAGCCGCCGCGCAGGCGCCGGGCGACCCCGGCCGCAGCCCGCGCAGCGTACCGGGCCATGCCGACCCGAGAGGACACGTCGGTCATGCTCCCTGTGTATGCCGCCGACCCTGCCGCGCGCCTGACTGTCTTGCTCTCAACCCCTCTTCGACAGCAGCTGGATCACGGTCTCGCCCGGGCAGGTGGCCGACTTCTTGATCGCCCAGCGGCCGACGTAGCCGTGTCCGGTCCAGTTGGCCTCGGCGTCGTCCTCCTCGGTCTCGCCGCTGGTCACCTTGTAGCCGGCGTTCGCCGCGGCGTTCATGGCGTGGAGCACGTCGTCGAAGGGCGTCGCCGTGACGCCGGTCGCGATCACGCCGTCCTGGCCACGGTCCTCGACGTGGAAGACCACCGTCCCCGACGGGAACGGGAAGTCCGCCGGATAACCGGTCGGCGTCGAGGCGACGGCCCGGGCGTCCTGCACGCACGTGTCGGTGTCGGCGGCCGCCGAGAAGCCACCCGCGTCCGGGTCGCCGGCGCTGCCGGCACCACTCCCGCCGCAGGCGGTGAGGAGCAGCAGCAGTGCCGGCGGCAGGGACGTCGCGAGACGCCGGCGGGTCACTTGCCGACCGTGGTCACGAGCTTGTTGTCGGACTCGTCGGACTCCGCGATCGTGTCGTTCGGATCGACGATGCCGACGATCGTGTGTTTGCCGGCTGCTGCCTTCCAGCTGAAGCTCAGCGTCGTCGCCCGACCTGCAGCCAAGGTGGACGTCGTGGACCCGGCGACCTTGCCGTTGTCGAGGACACGCGTCACGAATCCGCTGACCGGGGTCGGGCCCGTGTTCCGCACCACGAGCTTGTCGGTGTACTGCCCGCCGCTCTTGGTGACCGTCTGCGACCCGAGGGTCAGGTTGGGCTGGGGGTCGTAGGCGGAGAACAGCCCGAGCCCGCTGCTCTGCCGCGCGATCGTGGCGTACGCCGCTTGCGCGTCGGCCGGTCCGTCGTCGCTGTTGTGCGTCTTGTCGGTCACGCAGGCTCCGATGCACCCGTCGGCGAACGCCGCCTCCACGTGACCGGTCTTGTCGACCGTCACGTCGATGAAGTCGAGCAGGTTGCGGTCGTTGCCGCATGTCGTACCGCCGGTGCAGATGGAGCCGCGTTGCACCGGGTCGTTCGGGGTCGCGTCGCTCGACACCCAGGTCTTGCCACCGTCGTAGGTGGTGGCGAGGTAGAGGTGCCACTCGGCGTCCTTGAAGTCGGTCTGGCTCTGGTAGTTCCCGGTCTTCGTCGTGCCGATGTAGGCCAGCGTCGCGCGGTCGTCGTCTCCGGCGACCATCGCCGGGAAGACCGCGTTCTTGACACCGAACTCCGTGCCGACCGTCTGCGGCGTCGACCAGGTCGAGCCCTGGTCGTGGCTCACGGCGACGGCAGGCTTGCCGTCGGAGCCGACGTAGCCGAAGTAGACGGTGCCATTTGACCCGATCCCGACGGACGGGTCGGCGTCGCTCGGGCTGCTGCCCGGGACCCTGTCCACCGTCCATGATGTGCCGCCGTCCTTGCTGACGACCACCGCCGCGTTGTTGCCGCACGCCTTGTTCGGCAGGTAGGCCGTGCCGTCGGGAGCGACCTTCACGTGACCGTGCAGGCCCCCGCAGTCGAGCAGGCTGTACGTCGGGACGCCCGGCCCGAAGGTCGTGCCGCCGTCGTGCGACGCCGCGCAGAACGCCGTGGCGATGTCCTGGCTGCAGTAGTACACGGCGTGGGGGTAGGTCGACGTGGGCAGGGCGCCGATGCCGTTCGGGCTGTAGGGGCCGCCGCCGATGGTCTGGTGGTCGACGCCCGAGGGGATGCCGCCGCCGGTGCTGGGGTTCCAGGTCCGGCCGTCGTCGTCGGTGTAGCAGGTCAGCGAGTCCTGGCCGGACAGCTGTGACTCGAACGTGCGACCCGTCGCGTGATCGGTGAACAGGATCGGGTCGAGGCTGGTCAGGCCGCCCTGCGGGCAGCCGTTGGTCGCGGTGGCGGACACGTCCGTCCACGTGGGCCTGGCCGGTGAGACGCTGTCGTCGAAGGTCACCTTGTAGGTCGACAGGTAGGACTGGTACATCGTCGCGCCGGTCTTCCAGTCCGAGCCGATCGAGGGCTCGCCGGCGCTGTTGCTGTTGGACATCGCCTGCGGCGCGGCGTACGTCGTGAAGCCTGGAGGCGTCGCCGTGCCGGGCGGTGGCAGCACCGGCTGGTCGACCAGGGCGGCCTTCGCCGAGTAGCTCTGGCCGAGGGGCAGGAACGGCACCACCCGAACGGTGTAGGTGCCGGTTGTCGGCGGCAGCACGACCTCCTCCGGATCTGCGCTGGAGGCCGACTGACCGATCACGTTGCCGGCCTGGTCGAGGACGTAGAGGTCGAAGTCGGCGGCGGTCTGCGGCCAGGTGACGTCGATCTTCAGCGAGTGGGCGTCGCCGTACCCAGCAGGCGTCGAGACGTGGAGGGTGTAGTCGTCGCAGCTCTGCGGGACGGTGCAATCAGGCGCCCCGGTGGCGTTGGCGGTCACGTTGGGGGCCGCGAACGGGCCGCCGGTCCACGACACCGAGGTCGACGAGTCGCTGATGCTGCCCGCGTCGGGCGAGCTGGCCACGGCCGAGCCGCTGGTGGTGAGGAAGCCGCCGACGAGCGCTCCGGCCGCGGCCAGGCCGAGCAGCCGGCGTACCGGACGGGAGGGACGGAGGGATGCGCGCATGTTCACTCCTCGGGAAGGGCGTCGCTGCCGTGGCAACGACGTACCACGCTCGCAAGTCACGCACGTCCGTGGTCAGGGCCCGGCTATCGGTTGGTGTCCCCGTGCCGCGCGCGCCTAGGCTGGGACGGCCCCGGGTCTCGGGGCGGCGGTGTCGGGAAGAGGGATGGACGTGCCGACTGGCAAGGTGAAGTGGTTCGACGTCGAGAAGGGCTTCGGGTTCCTGTCGCAGGACGACGGACCCGATGTCTACGTGCGCGCCGAGGCCCTCCCGGAGGGCACCACCAGCCTGAAGGCCGGCACCCGGGTCGAGTTCGGGATCGCCCAGGGACGGCGCGGGGACCAGGCGCTGCAGGTGCGGGTGCTCGGTGCCCCCGCGTCGGTGGTGCGCAACCAGTCACACGCCCGGCGGAAGAAGCCCGAGGAGATGGTCCCGATCGTCGAGGACCTGATCCGGCTCCTCGACGGCGTCGGCGAGGCCTACCGGCACGGTCGGCATCCCGAGCGCGCGCAGGCGCGCCCGACCGCCAAGCTGCTGCGCGCGCTGGCCGACGAGCTCGAGCTCTGAGGTTCAGGCCCGTGCCGGCGCCGGAGTCGGCGTACGACGGCCCGCGCTCGCCAGCACGAACAGCGACCACGCCACCAGTACGACCGCGGCGGTGATCATCCCGACCCGCGGGTTGAGCGGCAGCGCGATGCCGACGAAGCCGCCGATCACCCAGGCGAGCTGGAGAGTGGTGTCGCTGCGGGCGAAGGCACTCGTCCGCACCCGTTCCGGGACGTCGCGCTGGATGGTCGAGTCGAGCGACAGCTTGGCCAGGCACTGCGCGACCCCGGCGGTGAAGCCGAGCACCATCAGCGGGAAGAGCCCGTAGGTCATCGCGGCGAAGACCGCCGCCACGGCGTCGGCGAGCATCGCGAGCACGACCGTGACCTTCGGGTTCACCCGCTTCATCAGCGAGCCGACCGCGATCCCGACGAAGTTGCCGACGCCCGCCGCGCCGATCACCGCCGCCAGGAGGAACTGCGGTGAGTGTCCCGCGATCGGGTGGACGCGGAGCAGGAACGCCATGAACAGGGTCAGGAAGCCGGACAGCCACCGGGGTCCGCAGTTGGCCCGGAGGGCGAACGCCATCGACCGCGGGATGCGGACGGTCCCGCGGTCGTGCGCCGTGTGGGGGTCGTCGGGGTTCTCGCCGCGCAGGAACCCGATGTTGTCCTCGCCCTGGGTCGAGTCGACCCGCCCCGGCAGCCGGATCGCGAAGATCGTGGCGATCACGAACACCGCGAAGGCGTACCGCAGCGACCACTCCGCGCCGATGGCGGCCGCGCCAGCGGCGATCGGCGCGGAGACGGCCACCCCCACCATCCCCGCCATCGAGGTCCGCGCGTTGGCCGTGACCAACGTGAGGCCGTCGGGGAGCAGGCGGGGGAGGGCAGCCGCGCGGGCGACGTTGTAGGCCTTGGAGCAGACCAGCACGCCCAGCGCGGCCGGGAAGAGCCAGAGGGAGTCGCCGTTCACCGAGCCGGCCAGCGCCCACGCCAGGAACGCCCGGGCGGCCATGGTCGCGGCGATCGCCCAGCGCCGGCCGTGGCTGAACCGGTCGAGGACCGGGCCGATCAGGGGCGCCACCACCGCGAACGGCAACAGGGTCAGCCCCAGGAAAAGCGACACCTGGCCCCGGGCTTCGCCGGTGGGGATCTGGAAGAACAGGGTGCCCGCCAGGGAGATGGCCACGGCTGCGTCGGCGGCGGCGTTCAGCGCCCCGAGCTCGATCAGCCGGTTGAGGCCGCTGCCGGCGGCACCCTCGGCGGCTGCCGCGCGCCGGGCCGAACGGAACGCGAAGCGGCTGAACCGCCCGGTCCCCCGGGCGACCGACGCCAGCCCGCGCCCGGTGACCTTCGCGCCGGTCGCCACGGAGTCCATGGCGGTCCGGCGACCCGGGTCCTCGGGCATGCTCATGGCTCAACCCTAGGGTCGGATCTGACAGCGTCGACAGGCATCGGTCATCATGTCGCCATGACCTCGAAGGCCGACGCCGTCGCCACTGCCGCGGTCGACGTCGCTCGCGAGGCACTGCTCGCCCTGGTCGAGCCGGACGACGTCGGCGACCACCTGGCCACCGATGTGGAGGACGACCGGGTCGTCACCCATCTGTTCGACTGCCGCAAGCCGGGATACGTCGGGTGGCGCTGGTCGGTGACCGTGGCGCGCGCCTCGCGGCAGAAGGCCGTCACCGTCGACGAGATCGTGCTGGTGCCCGGTGCCGAGGCGATCGTCGCCCCGGCCTGGGTGCCCTACCGCGAGCGGATCAAGCCCGGCGACCTGTCCCCGGGCGACCTGCTGCCGGTCGCCGACGACGACCCGCGGCTGGTGCCGACGTACTCCTTCGGCGACGACCCGCTCGACCCCGACGCCCGGGCCCAGGTCCGCACGGTCGCCAAGGACCTCGGTCTCGGCCGCATCCGCACCCTGTCGATGGAGGGTCACGAGCTCGCCGCACAGCGGTGGTACGACGGCAACGCCGGCCCCGAGGCGGCGCTGGCGCAGTCGGCCCCCGAGCCGTGCTCGACATGTGGGTTCCTGGTCCGGATCGCCGGATCGCTGGCCGAGTCGTTCGGCGTCTGTGCCAACGGCGACGCCAACGACGACGGCCGGGTCGTGGCGTTCACCCATGGGTGCGGCGCCCACTCCGAGGTGCGGCTGGCCCGCCGGCACGAGCCGCAGCCGCTGCCCGACCCCGTCGTCGACGAGCTCGAGGACGACCTGGAGACGTTCTGAGGGCTCCTCAGTCCTCGAGCCCGCCGTCGGCGAGCGCGGCTCGCGCCCGTCTGCGTCGGCGGCAGTACTCCAGTCCGAGCAGGCCCAGCCCGCACCCGGCGGCGCAGGTCCACAACATCCAGCCGTGTCCCGAGTCGCGCAGGCGGCCGTAGAAGGGCAACAGGGCGACGAACCCGATCACCCAGAGCGCGACCCCGACCTGGACGGTGCGTACGCCGTCGACGTCGAGCGGCTCGACGTTCGCGACGAGGTAGGTGCGGTTGCCGATCTCGTGCACGATCGGCTGCTCGTCACGCCACTCCACGGACGTCACTCTAGGGGTGCACGGTGCGGGCGACACCTGGCCCTGTGTGACGGGTACCACGCGGCCCGTCTCTCTGGCATGCTGCCGCCGTGACGGAGCAGCCCGAGGGCCAGAACACCACCACCCCCGCACCGGATCGCACGAAGTCCGGGCCGACCCCACGCCGGAACGCCCCTCGTGGGGAGCAATCGGCGCTCGACCGATACTTCAAGATCAGCGAGCGTGGCTCGACGTTCGAGCGGGAGATCCGCGGTGGGATCGTCACGTTCTTCACGATGGCCTACATCATCGTGCTCAACCCGCTGATCCTCGGCTTCGCACCCGACGAGAACGGCCACTTCCTCGGGGGTGGTCCCGGAGACGGCTCCAACCTCCCGGCGATCGCTGCCGGCACCGCCCTGGTCGCCGGTGTCATGACGATCCTGATGGGCGTCGTCGCGAACTACCCGTTGGCACTGGCGACGGGCCTCGGGCTGAACGCGTTCCTCGCGGTCTCGGTCGCCCAGCAGATGTCGTGGACGGATGCGATGGGCCTGATCTTCCTCGAGGGCGTCGTGATCCTGGTGCTGGTCCTCACCGGGTTCCGGTCGGCGGTGTTCCATGCCGTACCGTCCCAGCTGAAGGTGGCGATCTCGGTCGGCATCGGTCTGTTCATCGCGTTCATCGGGTTCGTCGACGCCGGGTTCGTCCGTCGTACGCCGGACGCCGCCCACTCCACCGTGCCCGTCGGGCTCGGCACCGGGTTCTACCTCCAGGGCTGGCCGGTCGTCGTCTTCGCTGCCGGCCTGGCACTGGTGATCACGCTGTGGGTCAAACGGGTCCGCGGCGCGATCCTGCTCGCGATCATCGCGACCACGATCCTGGCGATCATCGTCGAGAGCATCGGGAACTTCGGCTCCAGCGCCGACAACCCGACCGGCGGTTGGGGCCTGAACGTCCCGAAGTGGCCCGACAAGATCGCCGACACCCCGCACTTCGACACGGTGTTCCACTTCAACCCGGTCGGAGCCTTCGGGTCGGCGGGGGTCATCACGGCACTGCTGCTGGTCTTCACCCTGATGCTCGCCGACTTCTTCGACACCATGGGCACGATGACCGCCATCGGTGCCGAGGCCGGGCTGCTGGACGCCGAGGGCATCCCGCCGAACACCAAGCAGATCCTGGTCGTCGACTCACTGGCGGCCGCCGCCGGTGGCGCCGCGGGCGTCTCGTCCAACACGTCGTACATCGAGTCGGCGTCCGGCGTCGGCGAGGGCGCTCGCACGGGTCTGGCCTCGGTGGTGACCGGGATCCTGTTCCTGCTCTCGATCTTCCTGGCGCCGGTGGTCAAGGTGATCCCGAGCGAGGCCGCGGTTCCCGCGCTGGTGCTGGTCGGTTTCTTGATGATGCAGCAGGTCGCGGGCATCAGCTGGAACGACACCGAGATCGCGATCCCGGCCTTCCTGACGATCATCCTGATGCCGTTCACCTACTCGATCAGCGTCGGCATCGGCGCCGGCTTCCTCGCCTACGTCCTGATCAAGGCGGTCAAGGGCAAGGCCGCCCAGGTCCACCCCCTGCTCTGGATCGTGGCGGCTCTCTTCCTGGTCTACTTCGCCATCCACCCCATCACCGTCCTCTTCACCTGAGCGCTGACCCGGCAGAAGTGCACCGCCGTAGGACGCTGACCCGGCAGAAGTGCACCGCCG
This sequence comes from Nocardioides sp., assembly GCA_025924815.1. GTDB lineage: Bacteria > Actinomycetota > Actinomycetes > Propionibacteriales > Nocardioidaceae > Nocardioides. The sequence continues at coordinate 3,484 of JAICHQ010000059.1, read as the reverse complement.
TAGGACGCTGACCCGGCAGAAGTGCACCGGCGTAGGGTCAGCGTTCAGGAATGGTTAGCGTGGGTAATGAGTTATGCTAAAGACATGGCAGGCGTGGAGACGATCGCCCGGACGGACGCCGGGCTCGCGAGCGAGCTGCGGCTGAGCGTGATGCGGTTGCGGCGGCGGCTCGCCAACGAGCGCCACCCCGACAACGTCTTGAGCATGGGCGCGATGGCGGTGCTCGGGTGTCTCTTGCGCAACGGCGACGTCACCGTCGGCGAGCTCGCCGCCCACGAGCGGATCCAGCCGCCGAGCATGACCCGGATCGTCAACGCCCTCCAGGACGGGGGCTACGTCGTACGACGGGCCCACGAGTCCGACGGCCGACAGGTCGTCGTGTCCCTCACCGAGCAGGGGCGTACGACGCTCCGCGCCGACCGTGCCCGCCGCGACGCCTGGCTGGCCCGTCGCCTGCGCGACCTGACCGCCGACGAGCGCGAGACGTTGCACCGCGCCGCTCCCCTCCTCGAGCGCCTGGCGAACGCCGACTGACCACCGACCCGACACCTGCACGACCACGACTGAAAGCAGCTCTTGAGCCCCACCTTCCGAGCACTCCACAACCCCAACTACCGGCGCTACGCGATCGGCAGCCTGGTGTCCAACACCGGCACCTGGATGCAGCGGGTCGCCCAGGACTGGCTGGTGCTCCGCCTGACCGACGGCAGCGGTACCGCCCTCGGCATCACCACCGGCCTGCAGTTCCTCCCGGTGCTGCTCCTCTCGCCGTACGCCGGCGTGATCGCCGACCGCTTCCCCAAGCGCCGGCTCCTCCAGCTCACCCAGCTGATGATGGCGCTCGCCTCGCTCGTCCTCGGCCTGCTCGCCGTCACCGGCGCCGCCGAGATCTGGATGGTCTACCTGATCGCGTTCCTGTTCGGCATCGGCTCGGCGTTCGACGCCCCCGCCCGGCAGTCGTTCGTCTCCGAGATGGTCGGCCCCGACGACCTGACCAACGCCGTCGGCCTGAACTCCGCGACCTTCAACGCCGCGCGGATCATGGGTCCCGGGCTGGCGGGCCTGATGATCGGCGCCCTCGGTGGCGGTGCCCGGGCCACGGGCTGGGTGATCCTGATCAACGCCCTGTCGTACGGCGCGGTCATCTGGCAGCTCGAGCACATGGACACCGCGCTCCTGCGTTCGCCGAAACCGGTCGCGCGCACGCCCGGCATGCTGCTGGAAGGGGTCCGCTACATCCGCAGCCAGCCGAAGATGATGGCGATCCTGGTGATGGTGTTCTTCGCCGGCACGTTCGGGATGAACTTCCAGATCACCTCGGCGCTGATGGCCACCCACGTCTTCGGCAAGGGCGCCGGGGAGTTCGGCATCCTCGGCTCGGCGATGGCGGTCGGGTCCCTGACCGGCGCACTGCTGGCCGCCCGACGTGTGCGCATCCGGCTCCGGCTGGTCGCCGGGGCCGCGGTCGGGTTCGGCCTCTCGGAGATCGTCGCCGGCCTGATGCCGACGTACGTCTCCTTCGCGCTGATGTGCCCGGTCATCGGCATCTGCACGCTGACCATGCTCAACTCCGCCAACTCCACGATGCAGCTGGAGTCGGAGCCGGCCCTGCGCGGCCGCGTGATGGCGCTCTACATGACCATCGTCATGGGCGGCACCCCGATCGGCTCGCCCATCATCGGCTGGGTCGGTGAGCAGTTCGGCCCCCGATGGACCCTCCTCGGGGGCGGCGCCCTGGTCCTCGTCGGCGTCGTCCTGGCCGTCGCGCTCCTCGCCCGACTGAGCCGCGACGGGACGGACGCGGCGGAGGCCGACCGGATCGGCGCCCAGGCGGCCTGACCTGCTGTTCTGCCCGAGTTTCCGCGCGGCGTCGAGGGCTTATCTCGTTTTGGCCCCCAGGCCCATCACGAGTAGCCTTGAACACCGTGTCCGGCTCGTTCGGACCCGTCTGCGTGCCCACCTCATCGTGTCGACTGCGAGGGAAGCGGCCACCCAGACCACGGCACACCGCACCACAGGCAACATCACCGTGCCCGGCAAGGCGCCGGACACTGAGGTAGGGACAGAGAGGGAACCACCGAGTGCCCACCATCAATCAGCTGGTCCGCAAGGGCCGGCAGGACAAGCCGGGGAAGTCCAAGACCCCGGCCCTCAAGGGCTCACCGCAGCGCCGCGGCGTCTGCACCCGCGTCTACACGACCACTCCGAAGAAGCCGAACTCCGCCCTCCGCAAGGTCGCCCGCGTGCGCCTGTCGAGCGGCGTCGAGGTGACGGCGTACATCCCGGGTGTCGGCCACAACCTCCAGGAGCACTCGATCGTGCTCGTCCGCGGCGGCCGGGTGAAGGACCTCCCCGGTGTCCGCTACAAGATCATCCGCGGCACGCTCGACACGCAGGGCGTCAAGAACCGCAAGCAGGCGCGGAGCCGCTACGGCGCGAAGAAGGAGAAGGGCTGATGCCACGGAAGGGTCCCGCCCCGAAGCGGCCGCTCGACGTCGACCCGGTCTACGGGTCGCAGCTGGTGACCCAGCTGGTCTCCAAGGTGCTCAAGGACGGCAAGAAGCAGGTCGCCCAGCGCATCGTCTACACCGCCCTCGAGGGCTGCCGCGACAAGACCGGCACCGACCCCGTGGTCACGCTCAAGCGGGCCATGGACAACGTCAAGCCGGCGATCGAGGTCAAGTCCCGCCGCGTCGGTGGTGCGACCTACCAGGTGCCGATCGAGGTCAAGGGAACACGCGGCACGACGCTGGCGTTGAGGTGGTTGGTCGGGTACGCCGCGGACCGTCGCGAGAAGACCATGTCCGAGCGCCTGATGAACGAGATCCTCGACGCCTCCAACGGCCTCGGTGCCGCGGTGAAGAAGCGCGAGGACACCCACAAGATGGCCGAGTCCAACAAGGCCTTCGCCCACTACCGCTGGTGACGTCCCGTCGTACGCCGTGCGACCCACGTGCGTACGCCGGACCCGCGGGCCTCTGAGACTGAACAGACCTAAGGAAACGAACCGACAGTGGCTGTCGACATCACCACGGACCTCAAGAAGGTCCGCAACATCGGCATCATGGCCCACATCGATGCCGGCAAGACCACCACGACCGAGCGCATCCTCTTCTACACCGGCATCACCTACAAGATCGGTGAGGTCCACGAGGGCGCCGCGGTCATGGACTGGATGGAGCAGGAGCAGGAGCGCGGCATCACGATCACGTCCGCCGCCACGACCTGCTGGTGGAAGGACCACCAGATCAACATCATCGACACGCCCGGCCACGTGGACTTCACCGCCGAGGTCGAGCGCTCGCTGCGCGTCCTCGACGGCGCGGTCGCCGTCTTCGACGGGGTGGCCGGTGTCGAGCCGCAGACGATGACGGTCTGGCGCCAGGCGAACAAGTACTCCGTGCCCCGGATGTGCTTCGTGAACAAGCTCGACCGCACCGGTGCGGACTTCTTCCGCTGCGTCGACATGATGGTCGAGCGCCTG